>CAZEMX010000006.1:0-47451 GCA_964513415.1 uncultured Nitrososphaerota archaeon | reverse complement strand
CGGCGGCGGCACAGACCGCTCGTGCGTTGGATCTTCTTCAGGAAAGTGCGCTGCTAGGAATGCAGCCGGACATCTTGAAAGGAGTGAGGGACCAGAAGAAGCAGATGCAAGCACAGATTCAGAACATGGTCCGTCAGGGGATGTCTCCCACCGAAGCGATCCATGCGGTGTATCGTTCGACAATGACCAAATTGAGAAAGTCTATCCTCGAACGGGTGGAGGCTCTCGATGGGGTTAAGCCTCCAAAGTCGTTCGGGGTGCCGGAAAAGACACTTCAGAGAGCTATCGAAGAGTGGCATAAGGTGCCAGATCACATCACGATGGCCCTCGCTGGGTTGTTGGATTCGGCCAGTATGCACGGGTTGAGAGCGAACGATAAGTGGGCCGATGGGGCGATGGACATCACCATGGTGGCAGCGCATAAGTTCGCGACAGACGAGGCGTTCCGAACTAATAAGGTGAAGGACTGGGAGAAGGTGCATCCCGAAGCGTTAGACGCTTTAAAAGCGAACGCTGAGTATTATCACATGGTAAGTAAACAAGAACGCTCTATGCTCGAGATCGACCCGAAGAGTGGAGCGCTTCGTCCGACTCACGATAAGGCGGCTCAGGAGCGAGTGATGATGGCCGATGCGGTGAAGAGTGATACGGTGGAGCAGACGTATAAAAAACTCCTCGAGGTGGAGACCTTCCGTTGGGTCGCGGCGAAGTGGTTCGGACAGACCTTGAGGAAGATGACGTTACTCTCTCACCAACGAGAGCGTGGGATCACCCCCGAAGCGGAAGAGAGCGGGAAGGTGTCCGTTCGTAACGAGGAAAACGAGGGAGTGACGCTCTCCTCGTTGCAAGATCTGAAGGTGGAGTATCTCGATCAGGAAACGTTCGTCGAAAACGAACTGAAGAGAACGCAGAACGACATAATTGCCATGGTCGGAAATCCGTCTCAAATCGAGATTGCCGCTGCGTTGAAGAAGATGGGAAAAGAGAGACTCCAGCATAAGACGATGGTTAAGTTGATGCGCCTCGTTAAAGCGTTTTACGCGGGAGATGTGACGGTGAAATACGCCGAGGCTGGACCGGATAAAGGGAAACTGTGGTATTCTTATAAAGGTGGAAACCCTGAGGCGTTAGCGAAACTGTTATCGGACGAGTATTCGTCACTCACCCCTCGAGCGGCACAGAACTTCATGGCGGAGAACGTCGTGCCGTTGTTCAACACCTTGTGGGATACGGCAGAGACTCGACGTCGTGCTGGGAGGCAAGCTCCGTATATTACGCAGGAGTTGACCGCGGATGTGAGTGCTCCCTTTGGATTGTCCGAGGAGGTTACGAACAAACTCGAAAAGGCCGGTATCGCGCCAGAGTGGTTTGCTCACGAAGAAGGTGCGACTGCGAGGGATTCGTTTTCGATCTTCGCAACGTCCTTTCTTGAGGCGGGATACGATCCTGCGAGAGCCACTCTCTTGGCGACCGTGGCAGCGAAAACGGCAGGCGTGTTTAGAAACGTTGGTAAGGTCCACATCGGAGAGGTGGTGGGCCAAGCGGGTGTCGAGGTAGGAGGGTTGGCCATACACGCAAAGGGATTCGACCAGGGCTTGGTTTTGATCAAAAATCCCGTTGACCTAGGAGGGAGCGACTTGGCGGTGAAGTTGTATAACGCCTCTCGTGTCCTCGCGCATGAGTTGTTTCATACAGGGAGCAGCGACCCAGTCCTCGGAGAGCGGTATCGAAAGGTGGTTGAGACCGCGAGTGAGTTACCCAGCGAGGTGCGGATGAACATCATCGGCAAAATCGCTAAGGAGGTAATGAAGGGGAGAGGAGTGAAGGACACGGAGGGAATATTCAACCAGGTGATGACGAACGCGGGAAAGTCCGGAGGAGAATTCGCAGCGGACTTTGCGTCCTTTGTCGCAATGGGTAAGGTGGGAGAATCCGTTAAAGCGGAGATCGAACATCTTCCCGCCGACGTGGCTGACTCGATGAAAGTGTTCCTGGCGGACCATAAGGCTATCGTTGAGCAGGTAGCGAAGTATCACGACTTGATGCCACTTCCTGATGATAAGGTTGGGAAGACGATCGGTCAGACCGTTCGAGAGATGTCGACGCACCTTGACGAGGTGTTGAATTCGCTCGATTATGTTAATGAAGTCTCGAAGGGTTTTGCACTGATGAATGAGTTGTCACCTGGAGAGTTTCAACATATGTTAGCGACGAACGGTTCTTTACCGAGAGTGAATAGTTTAGGAAAACTGCTCGGTTCCTTCGCCGCGGACGCTTCGGTGAGTGACGTAATAAGGGGCGCTCGGAGAGCACTAGGGATCGAGGCGCGAAGAGAGTTCGAGCGGACAGCCGGAGTCGGACCTAGATTCTGGGAGAAGTTGTTTCCATCCGCTCAATTCCGTGAGGCGCATCCGGAGATTAAACCGTTGTTGGATCTAGCGTATTCGTTTCGTGGAATGACCGAGGATTTCTACGAGAAGATCATGGCGCCGTTTACATACGATCGAGCCGGGAATAGAACGGTGGATTTCCTAGGCCGTCCGAAATTGGATCTCGGCTCTCACGGAGTGAAGGAGGTTCTTCGAGATGTGGATGCGAATGAGTTGAACACTCTGATCGGATTGTGGAAACAAGAAGCGGAGATGACAATCTCGGATCTGAGGAAGAACTATCCGAGTGAGTATGCACGAATCACGAAGCCTTTTAGTAAGGCTCTAATCGAAGCGGTAGAGCACTTTCACGAGGCAGTAGAAAAAGTGCAGCCCGAGATCGCTCGACTGATGATTGATTCTACTGGAAAGACGATCTCGAACGTCGGTGCGATGGCGTTGAAAGGAGCAGGAACGTCTTTATCGACGTATGACGTCATCGATATCGCGGACCGTGCGTTTAAACTGTATCTCGAACAGCAAGAGTTAATGTCCGCTGGAGCGATGGGAAGTCCTGCTGGGCTCGCCAATACGGCCGCACTGACCAAGATCCAAGGGGACGTTGGGATGAAAGCGTATATGGCTATGTTTAGACAGTTTAACGCTATGCATCCCGAGTATCAAACGGTCGTTGGGAAGTTGAAGGATAGACCGTGGTATATGACCGAGACGCGTAGGGGAAGGTATTTCGTTTCGTGGAAGGACGCTTCGAATGTGCCTGGGGTGGCCGGGTTTGATTCGCTGGAGCAAGCGAACCGGGTGATTCAACAGAAACAGATTCAAGGATTCCACGTTCGTGCTTGGGAGAAAACTGGACTAAAGCCCTTCTCGGGTGCGGATCAGGATCTGGTCGGAGCGATGGCAGCGGTTGAGAAGAAAGCGTTCGAGGCGACGTTGGCTGCCCTTCCGAACGGAACTTTTAAGGATCAGTTACGCTCGAGTTACGTCCCCCTCGAAGCGATCTCGAAGGAGTATGGATCGAAAGGTATCGCGAAGTATGGGATGGAACGAAACCTAGCCCCAGGGAGAGAGTATTTAAACATGGCAGAAGGTTTCTTCGATCAGACTCAGGCCATGGCTTTCGGTCTTTCTCGAAAGAACATCAAGGAACAGTTGGCCTTGTGGCAGATGGACGCGTCGATCGAGCAGAATCCCCACTTGAGGGATTATACAAACGGCTTTGTGAAGAACGTTCTTGATCCGTCTGGTAAGGAATGGGTAGCGTTTAAGAAGTTAAACTTTGTGTATTTCATGGGAGCGAACGTTGCGAACATGATCACAGAGACGTCTCAACCGCTATTGATCTTTTCGCCGTATATGACGGAAAAGACCGGTTCGATGAGTGCCGGGCCTCAGTATTTATGGAAGGCATCGAAGATGTTCCTGGAGGCCTTAGGTAACAAGGTTGCAGCCGGGGTAGGAAAACCGATGCAATGGGCTGACCCAGAGGTGCATAAGGCCGTTCAACAGGCTTACCGTGAGAGGCTCTTGGACTTCGGTATTCAAGAGGGAATCGGGGCAGAGCAAGACTCGAAGATCACGAATCTACGACGTTTCGCGATGGATATGAATCCGTTGCAGAAAGCGGCCGGATTCGTTATGGGTCCGCTGCACGCTTATTATGATCTGGTGAGGAAGTTATATTCAATCACTCCTAGGGCCGGTTCGCATTTAACCTTCGTGGCCGCGTTCGAGGCAGCACGGGATGGGAAGATTGGTGGTAGTAAGATGAACCCGGACGATGCATATTCGTTCGCTAAGCAAGCCGTCGAGGCGACGAACTTCAGTGGTGGCACTGCGGCTCGACCGATGTGGTTTCAAGGACTGGGTAAGCTGATTGGACCAGTCGGAGCGATGTATTCTCTCGCGTCGTATTCCGCGTCGACCTTGGCGATGTATGCACGATTGGCGCACGATTCGGTGAGTCTCTCGAAGGGCCTCACAACGGAACAGCGAAAGAACGCTATGAAGGCGTTTGGTCAGATGACTATGAGTCAATTCGCCCTGGCGGGAGCGTTCGGTTTACCCATGACTGGAGCGACGTTGGCGGTCTTGGAGAAACTGTTCCCTGACGAGGAACCTAGGAAGGCGCTGCATGAGTTTTTATTTAATGCCGGCCAGCACATGTTTGAGGACGGTGGACGGTTCGCTGCGATTGCCGAGCGGGGGTTGGTGAACGGTTGGAGCGGGGTGGATTTGTCGAGTAAGTTGACCCTGTCGAACATGATGGGGATAAACGCGACAGATGGTTTTTCGTTCGCGAGTGCCGTCGGTCCGACCGGAGCGATCATGGAGAATGTGTTGAAGGCTTTCGAGGACATCACGAAGGGGAACTATCAACAAGGTGCGGTGCGCTTGCTGCCGACTGCGTATCAGAACATCGCAAAGTTAGCGCAGAATGATGGTATGGTGGTCGACGCGATGGGAAGGAAGGTCTTGGAACCGAGCGGACAGCAGAGAGCGATGCTGGCGTTAGGATTTAAGCCAGCCGAACTGCAAGAGTATTACGACCAACAGAAGATTGTCGAACGAGCGGAGCGGGTCGACGAGGATAGGATGCGGCAGTTTCATACCGAGCTAGCTCAATCGTTACTTAAGGGGGATATCTCGAAGGTGAGAGAAGAACTGATCAAGAAGGTGCAGGAAGATCCGATGTATGATGTGCGCTGGGGAGCACGAAGAATTGCTCAGATCGCACAGGAGAAGACCATACCTCGGGATTTGTATCGAACGACGAACACTCGTTTGGCCCCCGAATTGGCCGCACTGAGAGGGACGTATGAGCAAACGCAAAATCGCCCGTCCGAGGTGGAGCGTGTTTTAGCACGCGCCAGACTCGAACAGGCGATTGGTGTTCCGGGAACAGGAAGGCCGTCTATACCGGAGATACGGGAGGCGGCTCGGGTGGACGCTCAAATGAGCTTAGATCCACGTTTAACGCGGATGGGAGCTTTGAAGCTGGTGCAGAAACGGAAGCCAGCTTCTTCTTCACTAGTTCAGTCATTCCAATAGAACAGACGTATTCCTTAGGGAGTTGTCCTGGGGAGTCCGCTCTCAGGATGGTGATTTGACCGCTGTCCTGTAGGTGTTTTAGAACTACAAACAACTCGGAGGGTGGAGCATGTTTAAACATGAGCCCTTCGAGTTGTTTTCGTGGTATATACTCCACCGAGGAGATGACGTCCATCACAGCTGCGGCGACTCCAGCAAGTTCGTTTCTGCCCATACCTTGGAACACCGCAGGAAGTTGTTCCTCGATGGAGTCCAGCATGGCTAGGGAGACTTCGAATGTTTCCGGCGTTAGGACGAGTTCATTCGTTTCACTCACGGTTGTCAGCATCGCAACTTTGAGGAGTTGGACCGGTTTTGTTTTACTATATCCGCGGATGGTTGGGTCCTTGGAGATCTCGCGGGTTTGATACCAGCGATCATACCACTGGCGTGCGGTCTCGGTCCACCGGAACGGGCCGGATAGCGTGCCGAGTTCTTTCGCTCGGTGTAGGACGTTCGAAAGAGCGAGCTTCTGTGCCGCGGTTACCTCCGGGAAGGAGATTCGACGGTTGTTTGCGGTCTCGTTAACGAATATGGCACGACGAGAGAAACCACCGGAGATGATGTCCGATCGGAGATAGGTGGTGATCCATTCGTTGGTGGTGCAGCCTAGGAGAGTGACGTAAGGACCGACGATTACATCATTGCCTTTGTTCTTCGTTTTGCAGTCGTAGACTTTTTGATCGTAGACGGTGGTGAGGAAGTCGATCATGTGCCCCGCGGACGGTCCTAAGAAGTGAGAGAGTTCAGTGACGAAGCACGCATAAGGGGTGTAGAGAATCGGCTTGCCACCGTAGTCGAACGCTCGTTCTAGTTCCTTCATTTCTTTCGTGATGGATTCTTTCGTCTGCGCATCGGCAGAGTAAGGGATAGTTCCAAGTTCACGAATGATGTCCTTCGAGATGTTCATCGCGGTGGTCTTTCCGTTTCCAGGAGGACCGACGAGGACGACGTAAAGATTCGCGGTGATTTGGAAGTAACCGAGGTCTACCCAGACTCTCCGCGAAACGATGGCGGAGAGTGCGGAAAGAGCAGACCATAGGTGGTAGTTTTCTGGAACTTCGTTTCCTGTCGCATAGGACATGTAGTTTTTAAGAAAGGATGGTTGCATAGGATGGGCACGGAATGGGTTCTTTTAGGTTTCCCCAGTTAGGACCGTAAGCGCCTTCGAATGGAATGCGGACTGAGATCGCTCCGATTTTGAGTTCATTCGCGAAATACGTTGGAATTTTGGCAAGTGCGAACTCTCGGTATTCGATAGGCCATTGGACGAGTAATGCATCGTGCACCTGATGAAGTGGCTCGATGATGAGGGAGTTGTTTGAACGACGATTATCTGGGTCTAGCCAGAGACGTAACAACGCGAGGTTCGTCGCGAAGGTGGTGTTTTCTTGTGGTTCGTCCGCGAGGGCTTGACCGAGAATGTCGGTAGGACGACCGAAGTAGATTCGGGTGTGTCCGCTCGCGGAAACGGTGGTTTTCGTTTTTAACTTCTGCGTCATCCAGTTGTGCCAGAGGCGGACTCCTCGATAACGGAGGAAGTAGTAAGTTTGAAGCTTCGTGGTTTCTCCAACGGATAGCTCGATCTCTCCGTCGGATTGGACGAAGATGTGTTTGACTAGCGTGGTCGGACCCATGAGGTAGTTGAATCCGTGCTGAGCGATCTTGCAGACGAAGTATCGCCAATCGTCTTTAGAGACGGACTTAGACATCTCTTTCAGACGAGCACGATCGTAGGTGGCTACCTCAGGTCCGTGACGTAGCATTAGGACGAGGATCTTTGCGGGCTTTAGCCCGTAGAGATAATCCTCGAGCATGGTGTTGTCACCGAGGTTTGCACACCTTGAGGCGACGGTCCACCCGTCGGCACCAGACAGGTCCATCTGACCCATCTCGTAGCCGAAGTCAGCACCGAAGTGTTTACGGAGTCCCCATCTTAGGACCGAGCTTTCGGGTTGCGAGTGGTCTTCCGAGGGGATCGTTTGGAGGTTGTAACCAGAACCGGTAGGAGAGGTATAGCAGGTGACCCTGGAAGTTTCCGTGCCAACCACATTATACCCACAACGGATTCGCCCGTCCGGGTCTGCACCAATCTCGAGCATCTGAGAGAAAGTTCGCAAACGAGCGATCTTAATCGTAGCGGTAATTGCTGGATGGTGAGAGAGTTTCCGCAGTCGGAGAAGTGCTTCGTAATCAGTTGTGACGCGTAGACCAGTTGGCGTTTTCTTATACTGTTTAGGCAGGCCAAGCTCGGTGTAGAGGAAGTCCTTAAACTTCGGAGAACGGATGTTAATAGGACGTCCCGCGATCGCGTCGAGCTGGGCTTGCGCGACCGAGAGTTCGTTGAGGCATTTCGTTTTTGTGTTGTGGACATCGTCAAGGAGGTATCGGATTCCCCTTAGTTGCATATAAAGGAGAGGCCGAAGTAGACAAAGGTTGAAACGATAGTGATTGTGGGCTAACGGATCTTTCTTGATGTCTTTCTCGAGAACGGTGTTGATTTCACCGGTGACCATCGAGTCAGTTCCGTTGTAACGTAGAAAGGTTTGGAAGTCGTTCGACTTACGATCGCCTTTGTAGTAAGGTTGGTCAGTGTAGATAGAGGTTTGGAACGCTAGCCCTTTCGGGAGTTCGCAGAGCAGCTCCCAGTGCTTGAGCATCGTGTCGTCGGCGAGGAATAGGATAGGGCATCGTAGAGAGTAGAACAAGACGAATGCATCATAAAGGTAGTTCTGAAGCGTCTTCCCAACTTTCGAGGCCAGGAAAGTTCGTAGTTGTAACCATAACGAGAGCTCTTCCTCGAGACTCCAACAAGACTGTCCCGTTCCATCAATAAATGGAATAACAACTGCCCTAGTCGGCTCGACAGAAAATCCGATGCAGGTAATTCCTTGAACACCGCCTTCAATATCGAGTGAGATATGTCGGCCATCCGAATTGAGTTTGTCGAGTTCGAAAGCGACTTCAGTAAGAGTTCGAGGTATGAACGTCTCTCTGGGCAGAACGCGAAGCTCCGGGAACTTTGTATTTTGTATCGCTCGGAGCATGTCGAGTCGGGCAATTTGGAAGAGCGAGTAGTCGGTAACGATTTTCCTAGGGTGATAAGTCGCGATGCACTTTCTTCCGAATAGAGGTGAAGAAGGATTCGTCGCAATGAAGACCGTCCCTCGGAGGTTGTCGAGCCTGGCTCCGGGAAGTGCAGAGTGAAGTGGGCCTTCCCCGACCAGTAGGCAGAGATTAGGTCTAAAAGAGTCGAGGTCTTTTTGGAGTGTTTCAAGGTAAGCAGTAGATTGAGGGTTGGCAGGGTCTTGTGATAGGGACAAGAATGCGGTGGTGTAGGATGAGAGAGAAACGGCCTGGCCGATTACGAAGAGTAGTCGGCCAGTTGGAGTGGAGAAGTGAGAGTTGTTCTTTACATCATCTTCGTCGGGAACGTCGGTAACGATTGCGAGGTTGAGTGGTCCAGCACTAGCTGGGATCTTGTTCGGAAGGATCGATGTATCGCTCGATTCGATCAAGGATAACAGATTGGAGGTCATACGGAACTTCTGAGAATTCGATCTGAACGTGAGGAGCGGTTCGTGAGTAGAGGTAGATGGTTTGGATCTCTCCGAGGTCGTTGAAGTAGAAGACGTAGAGATCGTTTTTGTATAGTTCGTCTAAACAGTGGATCATTGTAGGTAGGGTGGAGTTTCGTCGCAATCAGCCGAGACGGGAGGAGGCGGAGCGTTATCTGGGATAGATCCGTCGCCGTCTCGAAGACCGCGACATGATGGAAATCGAACGCAGCCGAAGAAGGGCTTACCGTCTTTAGAGCGGCGTCGTGGTTTCATATCCGATCGGCATACCGGGCAGCGTAGTTTAGCTGCCAGGTCGAGGATGTTCTGTGGGAATGGTGCAGGGGTTGGAGGGGTCGGCTTAGAGAGGGGACGTTGTCCTGAAAGGTGGTCCAGGATGGCGTCGACTTTCTTAACCAGTGATGCGAATTCGACTAGGAATTCTTCGTGGGAGCACTTTGTTGGATCGATCATACGAGGTTGAGTTCGGGGAAGTAGATGGAGTAAACGCGGCGGACTTCCAGGGTTAGGTGGTTGAATTGAGTGTCGTTCGATTCCACGAGGAGTGGTTTGAGGCCGTGTTTAACGGCAGCGACTAGTGAGGAGCCGGCCCCAGCGAAGGGGTCGAGGACGGTTTGTCCCGGTGTTGCTATCGCGGAGTAGATGAAGGACCAGACCGTTTCAGGTTTCGCGAATGGAGAACCGCCGGTCTTTTCATCGTTCGAGGCGAGGATGTAGTTGGTGTGTTGATGGGTGGCAAGGACGGAGTTTGGTTTGCGGCAGACGAGAGCGAACTCGGTCGCTTTGGTGTAGTTGTATTGAGCGGCCTGGTTTATGCAGGAGTGGGTCTTAGCCCAGACGAGAGGCCATCGCTGCGTTCGGAAGCCGGCGAGGTTCGCCAGGCGTGATAGGAGCGAGAAGTGGACAGCGTCACACCAGATTACGCAGAAGCCAGACGGCTTAAGCAGCTTATACGCACGGGGGAAGAACATCTCGAAGAGAGACAGGTTCGAGGCGACGTCGTGTTCATCTTCGATTCGAGAGATGTCCATACCGGTGTTCTCCTGGGAGAGGTTGGACATTTCAATCCCATACGGAGGATCGGTAACGATGTGATCGACAAGCTCGGCCGGAGAAGCGTCCATCCAGACGATGCAGTCTGAGTGGACTGCGATCTGAGAGATAGGGACGTTGATCTTCGGTTCGGGGGTTTCGTCGTCAGAGGCGAGGTCTGAGAATAGAGACGGAGTGGCAGACTCTGCTTGAACGGAAGCGGGTATCGCACGCTTTGCGAGGGCGGCAACCACTGCGTCTTCTCGACGCTTCATGAGGAGTTGGAGGGCCTCCTTTGCCGAACCGCAAGCGTAGATCTCGGCGTCCTTCGATTCGAGGGTCTTTGCGACGGTGAGGGCATAGGAGACATTCGCGGCGGTGCATCCCAGGAGTTCGCCGGTTTCGGCCTGGCCCCAGTCAAGACCAGTGAGAGCGGCGTTCATCGATTTCAGTCGGTGAATGCGGGCGATCGCGAGGACGTTTTCTTGCCATGTCATTTGCTTACGACGGACGTTCTCTTCTAGTTCTAGCTCTCGGAGTTGAGACTCACCTTCGGGAGTGTCGCGAGTGACATAAGCGATCTCAGTCCATCCGAGGGACTTCGCAGCGGCAAGGCGACGGCCACCGGCGATCAGTTCGTTCGAGGGAGTGAGGACAATCGGTTGGATTAGTCCATGGGTCTTGAGGGACTCGGCGAGTCGGGAGATGTCGCCAAGTTCGGAACGCATACGGTCACCGACGTTGATTTGGGAGATAGGGATTGTGTTCATGTTAGCGAAGTGTGTCTAAACTAGCTAAGGCGTTTCGGAGTTGTTTAGCCGATCTGGCGTAGGAGATTAAGGTTTGGAACTTGTCCGAGTTGACGACAAGGCTGCGTCCTAGTGCTTCGAAGATGATAGGTTCGGCCGTTCGCTCGGTGCTGGAAGCACGAAGAAAGAGCTTTTCGAGGTCGATTAGGTCTTGTTCAGTCATGGTGTGGTTTGTCCTTTCGTTCGACTGCGTCGGTGTTGGTGTAGCTCTGAGAAGGGTAACGTTTGGTTAGTTTAATTATGTTCGCCTCGATGGTTTCTTCCCGAGAGATGCGCAGGCGTTGACGAAGTCCTTCGAGGTAGAATTCAATGTCACCGAGTTCCTCGATAACGTTCGATCGATCGAGAGGGAGTTCGTAGAAGATAGACTTCTTGATAGGGTCGATGAGTTCTCCGACTTCACCAGCGAGGGCGAAAGTCATATGGAGAAGGTCGCAAGCACCGGGTTCAAGGGAGGACAGAATGTCGTGGTCGGATTTCTTTAGTTGACGAACGAGATTGGAATGGTTCATAGGTAAGTGCGCGTGGTGAGTATGCGCGCCCCACTGAGTGGAAGGTTAGTTACCCTGAGCGATCGGGATGTATTTGCTAACCACGTTCTTGTCGGGGAACTGGCCGTTCTTGTCGGTCTGGATACCGATTTCGATTACGACCTTGCAGTTGATGTATTGGGCGGGATCACCGAACGAACCGCCTTCCAGGCCGGTGATACCTTTGCGAATGCGCTTCAGGCGTTTCGCGATATCGTCGGTGGTGAACTTCTCGGTGGGAGTGATGCCGACCTGGTCCCAGATGAACGAGCCAGCCGGGACGGTGCCACCTGTGGTGGATGGAGCGGCGGAGTTAGTCTTCAAGCCGATCTTGAGGACGTGGCCGGATTGGGCCTTGTTAGGAACGATCTCCATCTTGGCGACGGTCGCTTCGACGATGGTCTTGTTCTTGATCAGCGGGAAGGAATCGTCAACGGTGGTCAGGTCGAGGGCGAGGATGTTGATTTCGGACATAGTAGTGTTAGTTAGTTGAGGTTTAGGTTTAGGAGTTTAGCTTTTTGCGTTTGTTTGTTCTGCGTTTTTGTCTGCTACCGGAGCGGCGGCAGCGGCCGTTGTGAGCAATCCGCTCACAGAGTCTTTCACGGAGACCTTCACAAAGGAAGGCTTTGAAGATTGGATGGTGAGGGTTTGACCGTTCGAGAGTGGAACGGTGAAGCGTCCCGTGGTTAGGAAACGCACCGCGAGTTGTTGTGCGGTCATGCTAGAATGGTATGATAGAGTTGAGTTGTAGTTGATATAAGAGAGCGTCTAACGAGTTACCGAACTGCCAGGTTTTGTCAACCACGGCGCAGGAGCAGTTAGCTTTTCCACGGTAGATCCGACCGTTGGTTTCGATGGTGCAACCGAGGTGGCAGTCTGGGCAGGGGAGGTTGTTTGTAACTTTGACTGGGCTCCAAGATTGAGGAGGTGTTTCGATAGTTCGTCCCATGAGAACGAGAAGGTTGCGGGCAGTTTAAGCGAGGTGCCAAGGGCCAGGAGGTTCGTCGGTCGGCAGCGAACTTTGTAGGAGTAGGTTGTCTCTGCCGCTCCTCGAACGATGTTGTATTGGCTCTCGACTTCAGTGCGCCAAACGTCGGTGAACATGGCGCCGATGTGTTCCTTCAAAGAGGAAGGAATGAGTGGGCGATAGGCCAGGACCGATCCGGTGTCTTTGTCCTTCACCGCTTCTTCGTGGCAGGTGACTACGACGTATTTCCCAGAGGCACGTAGCATGAAGATGTAACGAGATAGGAGGACCTTGAAGGGTCCCCACATACGCATAGTCATCATCTTCTCGCCACCGACGATGAAGTCGGAGGCTTCTTTGTTGTCTTTGCCCATCGTCTGAGACGCTAGGATGTGATCGACTAGATAGACGGCGACCTTCGATAATGAGTCGATACAGAGCGTTGCGGGACGTGGATCGAGTGCCGCCGCTTTGGAGATGGTGACTAGGCGTGTCCACCTGTCCTTTTCGGGGATTTCGTTGCCGTCGTCATCCACGTCGATAGTGTCGACATAGAAGTTTCTGCCGGGGACTTGACGAACCGCAGAGGCCAGGTTGCCATCGCAGTCCGCGAACCAAGGGTCCGGGAAGGACATGCAGATGGAGGATTTACCGGTCTTAGGCGGGCCTTGCAGGAGTAGAGCAAAGCCCATGTTGTCTTTGTATTCGGAACTGTCTTTCATGTTATTGGGTATTCAGGGGAGACCAGGTGTGGTCCTCGTATAAACCAGAGCCGAGGATGATGTGCCGGGAGGAGGGTTCGGCAGAGCAGACGTCGAAGAAGTCGCACTTACCGAATTTGTTCTTGCACCAGCGAGTTTCCATGGGGAAACGATTGTTTTGGAGATCCTCGCAGAGAGAGACGAGGATTTGAGTGATGTTCTCCTGCCACTCGTCGAGAGAGTCGTCTGAGACGGTAAAGAGCTGTCGAGCTGTTTCGTAAGCCTTACCAGTCTTAGTCGGCTTTCTCGTGCAGAGAGCGTTGATCAGATAGCCGTAGATGGGGAGTCCGATGGACCTCGCCCAGTGGCAGTAACCGGACATTTGCTGTGAGATGAAGAATTCATCGAAGTAACCAGCGCCCAGGATGGAGGTGGTTTTGTGATCCATTATCAGGAGTTGGTTGTTCCGTATGATGATAGCATCGATACGACCGCACCAGTGAATGCGGTATTTGATACCGTTAACCTCGATGGTGATGAGGAAACGACGGAATGGCACTTCGATGAGTGGTGCGTTTTTATCATCCCTGGCGATCTCGAAGTCCTCGACGGGGTATTGATCGGTGTAGTGGGCATACAACCCCTCTGCGGCGTTCGCGGTTCGAAAGTCGTCATCGGGGATTGTGACTTTCGAGAAGTGGTCGTTGATGATGTTCGCGGCAGTAGCGAATGATAGAGCGGAGTCGTCGGCCTGGGCTTTGTAATGCTCGGCGAGGACGGCGTGGATGACTGTCCCGTAGAAAAGAGCGGTGCGTTCTTTAACGAACTGTTTCTTTTGGAGGACGTGATACAAGAAGGCTCTCTTGCAGGAGGTGTAGAGCGTCAGATCTGAGTTATCGATCTCGAGATCTACGACGTTGGGGTCGGTAGGACAAGGGGTTAGTTTCATTGTAAACGATGGAGGTTGGAGAGGATCATTCCGATGTTTTTGAGTAAGGATTCTTTAGCTTCGTCGAGGGTGAAGCCTGAACCGACGCAGTGGATTTTCTGTTCGTTGACTTCGAGAGAGATGCAAACGACGCCGAGTTTATGGTTTCGATTCGCCCTCAGTTCAAAGATGGTCGAGTTTGTTCCTGGAAGCAATAACGCGACGCCGTTCGGCTTTTCCCCGCCAGGGACGGACCGGGGACACGCGAAGGAGTTGACCGGAGGCTGTTCTGACATAGATTCGATTTGAGAGTTCGAGTTTAGACACCGGACGGTGCGGATCCAGGAGTTTCTGTTTCTTCATCTTCGTTATCAAGGTTGAGGAGGAGTGAGGATAGGTTGGACGACACTGCTGGGGCTCGCTTCGCTCGAGGTTTCTTTACGCTTTCCGCGTCCTCCTCGAGGTGCGCTTTTAGGGTTTGTGCGCTTGTTCTTAGCGTTCGAATGCGAGTGACGTATTCGAGTTGTTGCTCGTGCGTCATCGCCTCCAGGGGAGTTTCCAGGAGAGTCAGCAACGGCGCTTCCAAGAACGAGATGAATTGCTCGTCTTGTTGTTTCGGGAGACCAGCTAGTAATGTTAGCGCCTCGCAAGGAGGAGTAAGCTCGCTGGAAAGCTGCTTTGATGAGTTCGGAGATAATTCCATGGTGACCGGTGGTGGTTTTTATCAGTTGAATTTGTTCTTCGGGGACATCTGCTTGGACTCGAGTGTTCATCGTATGCATTTAAAGACCGCGGAGGTTGGACGGTCCGTCATGTGGGTTGGATTGTATTTGAATGTTAGGGTTCTTGTGAGGAGGGTGTTACGCTCTCGCCAGAAGCGTTCGCGTTGTTCAGCCGTTAGCCCGGTTCCCACCCGGAAGGTGAGTCCTTTCCAGGAAACGATAAAGGCACCGAGGACGCCTCCTGGGCGGAGGTTCTCGGAGTGAGTGGAGCGCTCAGTCAGACCAACTTCATTCGTCGTGGCGAGATTCTCGTTATGTTTGAGTTCTTCGAAACCAACGATGGTGGCTTCGTCGTCAAGGAATGGTTTGATGCGAAGGAGTTCGGCTCCTGACAGTGTGGAGGTGCCTTGTTTGTATATCGAAAATGGATCGCGGATAACGATTCCTTCCATCCCCCGTTTAAGGGAGTCGGCGTAGAAATCGATGAGAGCGGTCTTTCCGTGGACCGTGGTGTGGTTTACCATTGTGACGTGATCAGACGGATAAAGGGCGAGAGCGTTACGGAGATTGAAGATCCTATGAGAGGTGGGGTTGGTGAAATGAATCGTATCGAAGGCCATCAAACGGAAGTTGTTCAATGGTTTGTGGAATGAACGGAAGGTCCCCGAGATGACGTCGAATGGGAGAGGTTTACCGTGGTCGTCAAGAATGATGAACTCAGCCTCGAAGTTGTCATAAGGGAGAGACCGAACGAATAGTGCGAGTTCTCGATTGCGAATGGGAGTCATCGCTCGAGAGTAGCCTTCTCCGTTGAATTTGATTAGGCGGCAACCGTCATGTTTATCAGAGGCGAACACCATAGGAGGTAGTGCGTCTCGTTCGATTTTCGCGTCGGCTGCCCGCATGGGGCGGAACTTTAAAGGAGGAGCCATGATTTGTCGGGTTGTTCGGTGAATGAAACGTTGAATGTGGTGGCAAGACTGTCGAAGGTTAAGTCTCGCACGGCGCGTTCGGGCACGATAACCGGATGAGGAAACAGATTAAGCGATTTAAGCAGACATATTGAGGTGACCACCCTCGGAGAGTAGGCTTCGAGAGGGATTGTGATTGGGGTTTGTTCGTTTGGGGTTTGGAGCGGAACTCCGATCGGGGGACGCCGTTTTTGTCCTGTGGTAATGTGCGTAGGGTGGACCCTGAATGAGAGGAGTTCGAGTGTTGTCTGCCAGTTCGGGATTGCGGACAACTCCGGCGAGGGGACGACCGCACCGGAGAGGAGTGCGGTGATGCACTCTCGAAGGCGATTCGCGGTGGTGTCGACGGAGTAGTTCTCAACCCGGATGGAGGTGGACGCTGGAAAGAGTTTCACAGCGGGGATCAGTATCTTCTCCCAGAAGCGAATCTTGGGTTCAGCGTAACGACTTGACGTTTTCATCGTATAATGTTTGAACTCGAGCAGCGTCGGCTAGGGAACGTCGGTTGATCCGGCGCTTGTCGAAGTTAAGGGATTTGAATCGGTAGAAACCGAGGTTCCAGGCTAGGTATAGGTTTTCAGCCGTAATTGGAACCGATTCTCGGTGTAGTAGTTCGATGTGGCTTTTCGTTATGGATTGTGCGACTTTATATGCCTTTTGTGGGTTTGAGGAGTCACTTAGTTTTATGTTGTAAGGAAGGCCGTGCACTTTAAAAACGTGCGGCATGATCTGAAAGCGGGAGACCTCTCCTGCTTGTCCTATTTTGTGGTCTTGATTATTAGACTCGACCACCGCGATGGCCATGAGGAGTGCTAGGATGTTAGTCATGGTTCGTCCTTTGTGATAAGACCGCCTTGGCCATCCAGAGATCGGCGTTTAGTTCAGCGATTCGCGCATCAGCCGCAAAATGAATCGCTCGAATCTGTTCGGTAAAGCTTGAACACGTTTCGGAAAGCAACTGTTTCAGCTCATCGCGTTCTTGCTCCAGCTTGCTAGCGAGGTCTGCCGGAACCCAGTGAGTGCACTGCTCCATGGGGTGCATGATCTGGCTGATTGTCCTCTTCTGTGCATCAGTCTCTGGTTTTGGTGTGCTCATTGTCCCTCCTTTACGATGTGTTTGCTCTTATTGGCAGGCAGTTCTGGGCACCAGGGGGGAGTTACTTGTGTTCCGCCCATTGGCCACCATCCGAACTTTCCTTTCAACGGGTGTAGGCATTCGCCCTCCCATATCGCTGGCCGTCCAGACCGTACCAGTTTTTCCTTGTAGTATTCGCACCGAATGCAGGTCAATTCGGAGCGCGGAATGTGGACTATTGGTCCTATCATTGTCCCTCCTTTACGATTCGACCGCCGCAGTTGGGGCAGAATATTGGATCTGTGCATTGAAATCTGTAACCGCAATCGGTTACGTAAAAGTCCCAACCAAGTTGGTTATGCAACCTGCTTTTACACGTCCGCTCCGCCTTCGCTTTCCAAGCGTCACGATCGTGTGCGATTTTCGCAATCTCCTTATGAATTATGCGCTCCCATGCCGGACGCAATTCGCATCGCATCACATCTTCATCAATTGAAGACCATTCATGCTTTAACCCGCGACGGTCGCGAATGTCAGTGTCCAGTTTGTTAAATATCCGTTTAACGACTGCATCAGTCTCTGGTTTTGGTGTGCTCACGGCTTCACCTCCTGCTCGCGGCGGAGTTTCTCTGCGAGCATGGCTTCGGCACGGAGGTAACGAAGTTTAGCACGCCATTCAGCCTCCCACCGTAGGGCGACCAGGGGAAATTCCAAACACCCTGGTGGCTCTCCGTGGCCGACTAACTGCTCTGCGAGCTTCTTTGCGATAGTGGCGTTTCCGTTATCGAAATCCGCAAGCGGCTCGTGCGCCGCGAAGAAGTCGAGAACGGTCACGCCAGTCTCGTCAGTGTATGCGCTAGCCGGAGTGAATCCGTGATTCTCGCTATACATCACCTGCTGAGGAAACGCAGGTCCGCCGTTGTTTTCATTGATCATAGTTAATACATAGTAGGAGGTCCACCAGAAGGGGCAGCGCAACTAGACAATGACATAATAAATAGACTCCACAATGCCACTTTCCAGAGCGCGTTTAGCAGGCATGGAGTAACCCGTTTGGGGCTCCAAGAACGTCCACTCGTTGGTCGAGTCAAGAATGAGGAGTGTTGCATGATCGGTTAAGGAGGGGAAGACAAGACCGCAGAAGTTTTTCTTAGCTAGGATGTAAGCGATGAAGACGGTATGCCCGCAGGTTCGCCCGGCTTGGGAGTTTGCAATCGACGCTTGGGTCGAAGCCCACATAGCGAAGTCGTCGCAGTCCCAAGATTCGGTTGTGTAAGAACCACGAGGCGCGGATTCTAACCAGTCTCCGAACTTCGACACCCACTCCGGGGAAGGCCGAAAGTAGAGAGTGTCTCGATAGGGAGACCGCATTGTTCTCTCAACGGAGAGATCGTTTGAGAGTTTTAACTCAAGGTCGGGGATCTCGATGGTCATAGTGTTTGGGGGTTATAATGGTTAGATCGCTGCGGTGGACGACGAAGTCCCCTTCGTGGGCGGTTCGAACGAGAAAGAAGCCCGGGAGGTCCGCAGGACGGATGATGAAACCGTGCAATGTGCGGTTTTTCGACTTGAATCTACAACCCCGCAAAGAGCCGGTTAAGGCGTTTAGTGCGTTCGGCTCTCCTTGAGGGTCGCTTGGTTCGCTTTTTGACATTTCTTTTCTTTGGTTTAGAGTTAGCTGATTCGAGAAAACGGTCCCAGTTAGGAGTGACGTAGTGCACTCTTGGGTCCATCGAGATAGGCATGTTAGGCGAGTGGTCGTTTACATACTAGACATTTACTCCCGGGCGACGCGATGAGGGTTGCACCGCATCCTGGAGGGACGAGATTAGAGGATCCGACGGCTTCTTTTTTAACTCTTCGATTTCTTGTTTGAGTGAGATGTTCTCGTTTAGGAGAGACGAGACCGACTGACGAAGATAGTCGAGGGTTTTAGTTACTTGATGGTGCATAAGGTGGTCCTTTCGTATAAACGCAAAAAGGGAGAGACCCCTTTCGAGGTCTCTCCCGTGAGTGAGGGGAGCGATTACACGTCGCCGGTGAGGCGGGCACGTTGTGCGGCACGCTCCTTCTCGATGCGTTCGCGTTCGCGAGAATCCCAGTCCTTGACCGCCAACAGGAGGGATTCGCGGGTCGGTTCGACCGCCCGACCCAGTTCCTTCGAGAGACGTTTGGCGAACTTCGCCGCAGTCGCATCGCCCTTGGCGAGGACACCGTCGACCATCTCGGTGATCTGTTTCGAGATAGACGGCGCTTTCTCGGACTTCTCCCGCAGGGACGGGTCGCACTTGAGAGTCTTCTCGATCTCAGAGATGGTCGTGGCGAAGAAGGTTTGAGCCGCTTCGTCGGTTTCGAGACCGAGAGCCGCTTTGACGCGCTTCCAGTATTTCGCCTCGGTCTCGGTGATCTCTTCCGACTCGGTGCCGTCCTCCGCCTTGACCTTGGTGCGGGTCATCAGCGGGATACGCGGGTCTTTCTTCGCCATTTCTTCGATGGCCTGGACGAACTTCCAGCGGAAGTCCGCGAATGTCGACCGGTATAAGGTCGAGCTGATCGCGTCATTCAGACAAGCCCCAGGCCGCTTCGCCAGTGTGTCATATTCCGCCACGTCGGCAGGAACGGAAACGTTGAACTTGAGCCCGAGACTGTCGCATTGCTTGGTTACCATATGTTTAACTAACTAACCGATGTTTTGTGGTGAAAAAGGTCACCACATCCTTCTGGGATAAGTCCCATACTGCGAGGGAGAGAGGTTAGTCTCTCCTTCGAGGGTGCGGGGCTTACCAGGCAGGTCGTGCGAGGCGTTTTTCGATCAGTCTTTCCTCAGCACGCTTGATGTTTTGCACATCAAGATTGCTTGGGAATCTACGGAGTCCGCGGAAGAACCATCGTGTTTGGTCCGCGATACTCATCCCGGTTCCTGAGCAGGACCGGCAGGTGCAGTGTTTTTTATGTCCGTTTGGTTGCATACTCGTTTCGTGGTTACTGTCGCTCCTCGTTTGAGAGCGTTCGAGGCATGTCGTGAGAAGGCACGAACTTCGTTCGCGTTGTCCCAGTCGATAATGCGAGTGGTCTCTCGAGGGGGAGTGGACCAACTAATTGTTGTTTGGACTAGCATTTTCGATCTTGAGGTAGCGTTCTCGCACATCGGTCGAGAACTGTTTGAAGTCTGCGATAAGCGAGTCAGATTCGACCGGCAACTCCCGGGTTAGTGAGAGGTAGGGATTCCACAGTTCCTTCCCAGGTGTCGGCTCGTAGAGTTGGACCAATGAATATACCACACCCTCGAGGAGCATGACTTCCGGGCACTGTTTGTATGGGAGGAGGAGTGATGGGCTCGCGGGGTCTACGTTCGTCATGTAGAAGTGCGTGGCGAGGCCGACGATTTGTTCGTCGTTTAGATCATCGACCGTCTTTCCCTGTTCCTTCATGGCGGTGAGGGTGGTGACCAACACTAGGAAGGCCAGTCTTTGGGCCGCCTCGATGGTTTTCTCTCCGAGCCCGCCCTGGCGGACCAATGGCGCGTTACGTGCTTCCCTCTCGGCGCAGAGGAGTAGCAGCAATGCGTGGGTCGCTCTCGCACCTTCGAGATTAATGATTGTCATAGTTTTAGTTTTAGTTTTAGTTTGTTTGTTTTACTTGTTATAGCCTCTCGGCTATATTCTTGCCTGGGGCTCATATTTAGCGGGTGGGACAGTGAGGTATGGGAGTCTTAGAACATCTGTTTTAGTTTCACAATCATCTTTCGGAGAAACTCGGCTCGGAGAGAGTCGCATTTTTCGATGCGTTCTTCATCGTCGCGGTCGAACCTCGTGGGCCAGTAGTAACCAGTTCGTACGAAGTAAGGAGAACCCAATATCCCTTCGCTACGTGCGATGGAGATACGAACACTGTTGATTTGACACCATTCGTGCTCGGTCGCATTACCTGGATCGCGCAAGAGGGTCTGTAATGCGTAACAAATTCCCCCGGTTGTTACACAAGTCTGCCAGTAGTCACGTAAGTGGAACGGAGTCTCGAAAGCCTCCGCGAGTTTAGACAACGTTTCGAAGTGTGCAGGGTTCATACATCCTCCTCGAGAAGAGTTGATAGTTTCTGTCGAACCACTCCCGTCCCCGCCCGAGGTGCACGGGGTAACTGCGACGGTTTGATAATGATGTCAACGTTCTCGACCGTCGGCTCGAAGGTGATGGAGCAGTAGTCTGAGATTACCCAGCGATTTGTGGTTATAGAGATCATCGACGGGTCGTGGTTCTTCGCGATGAAGTAACCTCGACGGATGGTTGTTCGGATCGTTGAACGTGCCCACGCGGGAACGTCCCTCGTGAGCATCGAGAAGGAACCGATGTGGCGGTTTGAGGTATCCAACACACCTCTCGCAAGAGGGAGGTTGTCAGAAAGACGATATATCGTAGCGAGGAGTTTCATACACCTGGGCAGTAGTCAAAGTGGATGTCGTTTAAGCCACCACAGTGCGGACAACAAACTTCCGATAGGAGTGAGCAGAGAGCTGAGCGGTGGTAGTAGTTCTGACGCTTCTCTTCATCGGAGGTGTCTCTAAAGAAGTATAACCCATCCAAACTCACCTTCGGGTAGAGGACGTGACACTCCGCACGAATCTCTTCGATGTAGGAGTGTGACAACAATTCGGGGAGATGGCCGAAGTATATCTTTTTAGTCCGTTCCTCGACGTATCTTTTCAAAGCATGACAAATACCGGCGCAGAACCAACAACGCACATCTTCGTCGGAGCCGGTGTAACGCGCTGCAAACCCCACCGAGAGTTCCCGAAAAGCGTCTCGGTAGTTAAGACCCATTCGAACGATCTCCTTTCGGGCGAGACGTACTGAGATCTCACGTGCCCATTCGTAACCTAGGCGGTGGGAATCATCTGACTCATTAAGCTGGTTAATTCGTTTCCGGGCTCCCAGCCACCTCTGGGAGTCGATGGTTTCAGCATACGGCATCATTGTGGCTTGCCTTACCATTGTATAAAACCAATTATACGTTCTTCTCATAGCGTTACTTAATGACGAGTTTTGCTGTCCATCCTTGTGCCACAATCTCCGCCGTGGTGAAGATTTTCACCGTCTCACCCTCGAACTGCTCGAGGAGCCCGTCCAACGCTTCGTTAGGCGTCGGGTGGACACAGACCAACGGGTGAGGTTGCAACGAGATTATTGCCGGTCCTGGTTCGACGTAAAGAAGTGTCACTCCTTTAGTGAGCACCGTTATGATTGCACTCTCTTCTTCTGTGATGTGTATTACCATATACTTTTCATTAGTGCTTCGGGGTTAATCCGCCGAATGAGCACACTGAAACCGAGGTGGTGCTTGTGGAGAGCACTCTCGGCTTAATGTGTGATCACCCTTCCTTCTGCTTACGAATCGGTTCGAGAACCTTGTCGAGGTCCTCAAAGAGCTTCGTTCCTTTCTCGGTGATTGTCAAGAGGTAGGATCTTGAGGTTAGGAAACCTCCATCGGTGAGAACGCTCACCACTCCCTGTAACTCTTCTAGGCTCACCACCGACATGGCCATCGCATAGAGGTGCCCGGCAGGAATCGGTCCTTCAACCACCGCCCCGAGGAAGGTCCAAGCTAGAACAGCGAACCTATGCTTTGTCATATTTGACCCTCCTCGTTACGGATCAGCTCCTGCACCGCAGCCTGCCGCGGTGCCAAGTAACTATCCTCGAGTTGGGCCTTCAACCTCGTGATGTGACGGTGCAACGTCAACCTCTCCGATGCGAGGCGGCGGAAGTCCGACAGCTTAGCCTCTTGAAACTCACAGAGGAGCATCATCCGCACCTCAACCGCCTTCAGGTTCCGCTTGGCGACCGCGATCTGTGACCTTATATTCATCTCATCGTCATTCATTAACTTTTACCTTCTCTTTCGGGGGAGCTTCATTACTCCCCTCTACTAGCTTGCCAGGGGCTCACCTTTAGCGGGTGCGAGGTCCTACAAAGTTGGTTGTTGGTTGTTGGTTTTGCCTAGGCCGATCGATGGGGGAAGATTGGTGGTTGGTCGTTGGTTTTGCCCCCCCCCTCGAGGCGCTGGGCTCTCTCTCTCTCTCTCTCTACCCTCCCCTAGACTACTTAATCCGGCTTAATCCGTCTCTCCGGGATTTCTTCGCGTTTAGTGTGTGTAAAAAAAAAAAAAATAAAGACTATATATATATCCTACCTCTGACCTTTAGAAAGTCAGTCTACTCTTTCCCTACCTAGAATCGAGATCTATAGGACAAAACCAACGACCAAAGACCAACTTCGTCCAACCTCGAAAGATCTCTGTATTATATACCACGTCCGCGTCCGGCAGGGTTCGCGATCGAGAACGGTCCGTGACAGTATAACTACAAGGGACGAGGGCTTAAAAGGTGGCACCCCTAGATCATAACCTTCCGCCTTTATCGATAACCCTCACGTTACCGTTTGCGCCTTCCTTTATCGCTAACCTCTCTCGAGCCTTCGGCGCGCTTTATCGTTTGCTATTTATGAGCCCTTGGCAAGTCCTCGAGCGAAGCAATAATGCCTAGCACGAAACAAAACCCCATGATTAAAATCGACAAAGCCCCAGAGGCGCTCACACCAGAGGCGTACTCCACCCTAGCGGTCGAGGAGCAGATCACGCACTCCTTAAAAGCCCTGATTGCCCAAGGAAGGCTATCACAGACAATCCCGCCGGCGAACTCAGTGCTGGCCGCAGAACTACTCACCAGAATCCTACGGGACCGGGGAATTGGAACCCCCGAACAACGCAAGCAATTATTGGCAATCCTCACCGACAACCCCGAACTCACCAACAGCTCACAACTACGACAACGTTGCAGCGGGATAAAGAACTCCAAGGGACAGCTCTCCTTCCCAGGACGCCATTTCTTTCCCAACGAGCGAAGCGGAGACTTGGCTGGGCTCGCCGAGGATGTTTGACCGCCCCACTCGACCGAACGACCCGACCTTGCTAACCCAAGGTCGGGCTCTTTTGTCGGACCTGCCCTTTAACGATAACGCTCCGCGCCCGAGACTCGACCTCGCTTCGCTCGCTGGAGGATTTGACTCGACCTTCGCTTCGCTCAGCGGGTTACCTTTGCCACCTGCGGTGCGCTTACCTATAACCCCTCGCTTACGGGGTAAACCGTCGAGAGAAATCCTCATATGAGGAAAGCTCGCGGCCCGCCCTGGACCGTGCTAGGTTGGGGGTAGATATGAAATCCTCATTTGAGCAAAGCACGGACATCGGACCCTCGGTCGAATCGCTGAAACGGAGGCTTGGAAAGTAATGAGAACGGTAGGGTTGTTTGACACCGAGGTGCTCCCCGAGGAGGAGATGGTTCTCCATACGGGAGCACCCGGTCGCGCGGTGGAGATCCTCAACGAGAAGCCGGAGCACCGGATCATTCTGTTGTTGAAGGCGCAGGGATTGTCCAACCGCGAGATCGCTCAACGGTGTGGATACGGAGAAGCCTGGGTGTCGCAGGTGCTCCGTCAACCCTGGGCGAGGGAGAGGATCTTGTTGGAGTTACAAAAAGCGAACTCCGATCAAATCGCGGCACTCTTACGAGGAGAGTTAGCGAATTCGATCTTCACTCTCATCGAGATGAGGGACACCGCACCGAAGGCGTCCGATCGAATCACCGCCGCGAATTCCATCTTGAATCGGTTCCTCGGGACGCCAACGCAAAGAGTGGAGACGCAGGTTACGCACCTTAAGCCGGGCCAAACCGTCGAAGATCTCGACCGAACGATCACCGAGTTGGAAGCCGAGGAGAAACGTCTTTTAGGAGAACGATGAGCGCCACCGCGATGAATGAAGACCCCGAACTGTTCGCTATCCGTCAGCGACGTGCGGAGCTTCAAGCACGAAAGGTGGAGCTAATCCGTTCGAACGCACTTTCCTTCTACCGTCCGCATGAAAAGCAACACGCCTTCCATCGGTCGGCGGCCTCCAAACGGATGATCCGCGCCGGCAACCGGTTTGGGAAAACTCAATGTGGTGCGGCGGAAGACGTTGCTTGGCTGATCGGGGAACGTCCCTGGGAGGAACCGGCCTTTAGGAAGTTTAACGTCCCCTCCCGGCCCGTCAAGGGGATCGTGGTTTGCCCTGATTTAGACATCGTCGACCGGGTGTGGACCTCCGAAAGCGGTCAACCGCCAGGGAAACTTTGGCACTTTCTCCCTCGGACGATGGTGCGGTCCACCCACACGAAGCAAGGGACGATCGTTCGGGTGGAACTCACCAATGGGAGTGTGATTCACTTCGAGACCGTCAAGGCGTGGAAGAACGATCCGATGAGTCTCGAGTCTGCCGATTGGGACTTCGCTCACTTCGACGAGCCTATCCCGAAGGAGATGCATACGAGTATCGTCCGCGGTCTGATCGATCGAGGCGGAAAGCAGTGGTTCACTCTCACTCCGTTACGCGAGCCCTGGATCAACGATCTCTTCTTTCCCGAGGAAGGTGGCAGACCGGACGAGGTTTGGGCGATCGACGGTTCGATTTACGATAATCCCTCACTGTCACCGATCGCGATTAAGGAGTTTGAATCTGGCCTAAACGACGAAGAAAAAGAGTGCCGTTTGCACGGAAAACCGTTGCATCTCGCGGGGTTAGTCTACAAAGAATTCAATCGTGCTACGCACGTCCTCACTAAGGTGCCGCATGGTTGGTCGAACTACAACGATCCACCCCGTGATTACTCCATCTACTACTCGATTGATCCGCATCCTCAAACTCCTCACGCGGTGCTCTTCTGTGCGGTCTCTCCGCTGGGCCAACGGTTCTACTTCGAGAACATCTTTAAACATTGTTCGATTGCCGAGCTGGCGGAGTTGATCCATCCGGTGATTCGTAACCGCCACATCATCGCGGCCAGGATGGACCCGTTGGGCTTCATCGAAGACCCAATCTCGGGGAACACGATGGCGAGTGAGTTGGCAAGGTGCGGGATCTACGTCGAGAAAGCGACTAAAGCTCTCGCACAGGGAATTCTCCACGTGAAGGGGGAGCTGAAACGCCGTCCGGCTACTCTTTACTTCTCTCCGATGGTCCAACGAACCCTTTGGGAGATCACCCGGTATTGCTGGGACGAGCGGGAAAACAAGCCCATCGACGAGAACGACCACATGATGGAAAATCTGTATCGACTCGAACTGATGGAACCGAAGTTCTTCCCGCGTGATGATGCCGCCTGGAGCCGTCGGCTTAAGCCGCTTAATATCACTCCAGGGGATATCTCGGCAGACGTTCGGAACGAACTCCGCGAAGTTCGAGCAGACCTTACATCGCTATGACAAACAACGATCTCTCTTTCCTCCAGTGGGTCTCCGCGAGCGGGACTTACGCCCATCGTGTGGTCACCCCTTCTGGAACCAGCGTTCTTCTCTCTTACAACGCATCGGGCCTGCCCAGCGCGTCCGCTGCCGATGCGAGGGCCGCTCTCACGAACTGTCTCGCGGGAGCGGTCCTGAATTATTTCGCTATGACGGAACAAGCCTCGGCCCCGTCCGCGCCGGCGGCCGACCAAGCCGTCTTATACTGCGAAGATAACGGTGGTGGTAAAACCCGACTAGTCATCAAATTCAACACCGGAGCCGCTATCGTGCTCGCAACTCAGGTTTAAATATGCTTCCTCTCGCACCATTCCTTCCTTTCGGCACCTGCGCTTCGATCAAGGTCACCATCCTCGCGAAGCCAGCGGTGAACGATTTCGTCACTATCGCGGGGGTTTCTTACTCCTTTGGTGGGGCGTTCTTTGGAAACAACGCCGTCGAGGTGGCGGGTTCGCTGACCGCCGCGATCAACGCGGATGTGAATCGGCAATCGCTCCACGGAAAGAGCGATCCCTTCAATAAGGTGTTCGCTGTCCAATACGGGACGACGATCGCAATCTTCAGTGCGATCCCTGGTCCGTATGGAAACACTCTAACCGCTTCTTCCTCGTCCTCGTTGCCGAAAAGCCCATTCGTGGTGTCCGGCGGTGGAAACTTCTCGGGGGCCATCGGAGACGGCTCCCTCGGTGCGGCGAGCGGGGTGAAGACTTCTCAGACCACCCTAGCCGCAAACTCGAAGCGTCGAAACTTTATGGTTCAGAACTGCAACACCGCGGTTCTCTACATGAAGCTTGGTGCGGGGGCGAGCGCGTCGGA
Organism: uncultured Nitrososphaerota archaeon; assembly: GCA_964513415.1. GTDB lineage: Archaea > Thermoproteota > Methanomethylicia > Methanomethylicales > Methanomethylicaceae > Methanomethylicus. The sequence goes on along the minus strand of CAZEMX010000006.1, from coordinate 20,510 downwards.
CTTTACCAGGGTCCTCGCTGCGTGCACCGCGGCCGATGACGACAAAGGTGGCGCTTACCCCTGGGATTACGAATACAAGGGCCAGGTCACCTTCTTTTCAGCCTCGACCTACCGGTATGCGGTAACCGAACTCGTCCTGCCATGATCCCCGCCGAGATTTACGAAGTCACTCGAGGAGCCCAGTGGGATGGGGTTCTTCTTCAGTGTTTCGACGAAAACGGGGTCGCGGTGGATTTGACCGGGTGCACGGTAACGTGCGTGGTTAAAAACCACCTTGGGGATTCGATCACTTTGTTAGCCACCGTTTCAACGAATCAAATCCAAATCATCCCGGTGATTGCGAGCGAGACGGTGAACTGGGTGCCTTCCGAGTATTACGGTGATCTCTTCATCACCTGGCCGGGCGGCATCCTCCGGGGACCGTGGTTTATAATCAAGTTGGCGGTCTCTAACGCGGTTTCCATTCCCTAACATGGCCACTCCTTATATTATTAAAGTCTCTCCTCCGCCGGCCACGATGGGCGGCGTCCCCGACGGCGATAAGGGCGACGTCGTAGTTTCGGTTGGAGGATCGGTATGGTCGTTCAAATCCTCCGTGGTCTCTACCTTTGCCAGGACGCTGCTGGACGACCTCACCGCTGCCGCGATGCGCGCAACGCTCGGTCTCGGGGGAGCCGCGATTCTCGAGGTGGGAACCTCCTCCGGGACAGTTGCCGCAGGTAACGATTCGCGATTCATCACCGACGGTGACAAGGGTGACATAACGGTCTCCGTATCCGGGTCTTCCTGGACGATCGATAACGGCGTCGTCACTCTCGCAAAGATGGCGAACATGGCGACGGCGTCGTTGATTGGACGAAACACCGCTGGGACTGGCGTTCCCGAGGTGCTGAGCGCGGCTACGGTTAAAACGATGCTCGCTCTGAACCTGGTTGAGAACACCGCCTTGTCGACATGGGTGGGATCGTCGAACATCTCCACCCTGGGCGTCATCACCGCGGGCACCTGGCAAGGGAGTGCGATTTCGAAGACGTATCTCGCAGGCTTATCGAAGTTCGAGATCGCCGAAGCGACAGTGGCGAGTGCTTCAACGTGCGATATTGGTGGTGCGACTTCAGACAACGTCTTAATCACTGGCACGACGGGGATCACGTCCTTCGGGACAGGAACGGCAGGCGTCCGCCGATACCTCCGCTTCTCAGGAATCCTCACCATCACCCACAACGCCACCTCGTTGATCCTCCCCACCGCGGCGAACATCACGACCGCCGTCGGGGACAGCGCGATTGTGGAATGTCTTAGCGCTGGTAACTGGAAGGTGCTGGTCTATCAAAGACAGGACGGTTCTGCCCTACTCGGCTCAGGAAGTGGAGTTACCGCGGCAGAGCTGGGTGCCCGTTTGGCGGGGGCTTTCGGTGGAGTGACGTTCGACAACGTAACCGTCAATCAACGCGGTTACACTTCACTACTAGATTGGAACGTTGGCACCTCCGACTTCTCCATCGTAACGAAGTTAGACGTCCCCACGGTCGCTCCTGCGAGTAACGCCCCCATCTGGGCGTTGTCTTCCGCGAACAACGCGGTAGCGCCACTGTCTTGCTCTTGCCGACTCGAGGCTTCGACCGGCTCTCTCCAGTTGGCCCTTTCAGGAACGACACAGGATAGCTATCGTCGATACTACTATAATAACTTCCTCGCAACGTACGGAGGGCAAACCGTTTTCCTCACGGTGGTTCGGCTGAACGGAACGATCTCCATATTCGTGGATGGCACCGACATCACCGCGTCCTTCTCGGAGTTCACCAACGCAGGAAGCGGAGTGATGCCCGCTTCATGGGCTGAGTCAATCTCGAGCGCCTGGTTACTCATCGGAGGCATCGGCGCTTCCGCACCTGGTTACGCCGGCAGGATCGCAAGAGTCACTCCTTTCAACTACGCGCTGTCCTCGACGCAGATCGGAGCGTTCAGAACTGGCGGAGTTGCCGTTTCCGAACAATTGCCTTACGTAGTCGGAACGAATGCTATTTTGAACGTCGAGAAGAATGGAGTCTTCTCGAAAGGCATCGCCTCCGACTGGGTCCCGACTGGTGGCGGAACCTCGATCTCGACGGGTGGGGCGGTTGTCCTGGGGAGCGCGGGCACGAATGTCAGCTTAAGCGGATTAAGCGGTTACATCGCCCAACTTGTTCCTGGGCAGTTATATCAACTCTCTTTCGACATTTCGGCTTCGACGTTCGGTGCAAATTCGATTACCGCTTACTGGGGATTGGGTGTTAGCGACACTTCTATACCGATCGCGTCAGCGAACGCGAATGGATCGTTCGTAGGGGAGTTCACTCCGTCCTTCGGCGTAGGAGTTCTATCACTCATTGCTAACATCGGAGGAAGCTCCTTCACACTCTCGAACGTCAAGATCGTTCGAAAACTGCTGACCAATGGTTCGTTCGAAACATCAGGCAGCCCCATTGGGAGTTGGACCACCTCTATAGCGGGTTCTTCAACGGTTACTAGAGACACCACGAACCAGCGAAGCGGCTCCGCGTGCGCGGCCTTAAACGTAGTCGCTGGGGCAGCGTCGGCGATTCAACAAACCGCACTTACCGTAGGGCGTCTCTACCGTATCGGCTTCTGGGCGAAGTGCACAACGACCAGTAAACAAGCCGTAGCTTGCGACGGAGGGACGGTTAACTACACCGCTCCTTTCATCACAACTTCGTGGGCTTACTACACAGTCGATTTCGTTGCGACTACCACTGTCCTTCAGATGAAACGAGGGACGGGCGTTGGTGATTATACCATTTATCTGGACGACGTTGAAATCTGGGAATTGGGAGCCGTTGGCGATTTCTCCGCTGCCGGTTTAGACACCGCCTCCCCGCTGTGGCGCAACAGCAACACCCGCTTCTTCGATGCTACGTTGTCGAACTTTGTCCAAGACTCAAGTGGAACGTGGAATGGCATCCACAACTCCGAGGGGAGACCCTGGGTAGTTAACGACCAACTGAATCGTTTAGGACGAGAATCTGGCTCCAGCGCCAGTGGGGGTATTTACCTTCCTGGTAACTCTAACCAAAGACTGACCATCTCGAATGGTCCTTCGATTGGGGCTAACGCCTTTTGGGTGCGTATGCAGTTCTGTATGCCCGCCGTGGCCCCGGCATCGAACCGTGGATTGTTTCACTTTTCTGGTTCTGCCGTGCCTGCGACTGGCGCCAATGTCTTCACGGGGTATATTGACACAAACGGAGACCTCGCGATTCTCCTATACGGAGCAAGCGGTTCGGATTATCGTAAGCTCCTTTGCTCTGACGTCATCACTCGCTATGGCGGAAAGGTGGTTGACTTAATCATACACCGAACGACAGTTGGCGGCCTCGCCTGTTGGGTGAATACCGATAAACAGTTTGGACTCGAAACGGTGGCAGGGAATCCCCCGACGTGGCTCGGAAGCGTCACTTCCACCTACATCAACATCGCCGCGAACTCGACTACGGCGTGCTTCACCGGGAATCTCCATCGATTTCAACTCGGTCGGGGAGATATGACGGACAAATTGATCCGTCAACTCCTCGCTGGCGGCATCGGAACCGGAGCGGGGGCCTCCTCAGGCACTCCGATCTCTCGCGGTGGTATTATGGCTTCGACGGACGGTTTAGTCCTCGAGACGGATCTAACCCTCGGTTGGGGGATCTTTTATCCGGACGTTGCCGCACCGGTGATTCTCTCCACCGCACCGAGCGTCGGCGCTTTTGTGGCACTCTCTAATCTGGGAGACGAGACTCACATACGGCCATCGTATGCACGACGTAACAACTACGCGGACGCAAATCGTCGTTTCTCTGGCGCGGTTGCGAACGGATCGACAGGGGTCACCGCTCAAGGCGATACCTTCACCGTGCAAGGCACGCCCTCCTCAAGTGCTGCGGATGCAAATCAGCCACAGTGTGTGAACGTCGCCTCCGCGGCTTCCGTTGGAGCTTTAGCTGGTTACTACACCTCCGCGATCCACTACGTCGCTAACCACCCGCGAAGCGCCGCGATTGTCCGCTTGGTGGATCTGACCAACATGTGCGCCTGGGTCGGATTCCATAACGGAACTGCTAACGCGCTGAACAACACCGACACCCCCACTCTATCGATGGCTGCGTTTCGTTTCTCTCCCACCCGAGCGGGGGATACGAACTGGATGTGCGTTACCAACAATGCGGGAACGGCGACCGTCTTCGACACCGGCATCGCCGCGAACGCCAATCTGGTCGTCCTCGAAATTGAGATCATCTCCGGTCAACGCGTCAACTTCTACATCGACGGTCGGTTGGTTAAATCCCAGACCCTCACTCTTCCTTCCTCCACGGCCTCTTGTCGCTGGCAGGAACTAGTTGAGGCACGTGCCGCCTCGGCTGTGAATATCAAATTCGTGCAGGTTGACATCTCTACCTTCTAGTTTATGTTTTATATTCTCGTAACTAACAACTGGCCAGAGCGGCTTTCTCGAGAGCCTTTCGAGGGTTATACTCACACCTTCGAGACCGAGACCGAGGTTCTCGATTTTTACTCGGCCGCTGAAAAGTGGAGACCTCTAAAGCTGTGGGCGAGGCTTGAAAACAACTGGCCCGTCGAAATCCGAGAAACCCCCTGGGAAGGTGCCACAAAAGAGTTCTCGTCTCAGGCGGAGTTTGAAAACTACTGCATCGCGAACTCTGCGAGCGCGCCGACTCCCGAAGTGGGTCCTTCCGAAGCGGAGGTTTGGAGAGCCAAGCTCACCGAAGGGTGGCTCGACCCAGTGACGAAGATCCGCCTTAAAACCACCGAGGAGGCTCGAAATCTGTTCGCGGGCCAAGTCGTGATGATCCGCGAGGCGATCGATCAAGGACAGCTCTCTAATGATGTGCTGATGCCGATCTGGGACTTCTATGAGCAACCCCACACTCTTTCCGTTGGCGCGATTCGTAACCTCCTCATCCGCTACGGAATGGCCTGGCAGACCATGTTTAATCAATATGCTCCATGAACGTTCTCGGGATCGCCTTTAACTCAGTCGCACTAGGCACCGCCTGGATAGCAACCACAGCACCAACCGAACTAACCCAAATCAAAGACTATGGCACAGTAGGCATCATCGCAATCGCATTGGTTGGCGGCCAGATCGCCGCCACTCGTGATATGACGAAACGTCTGCGCGAGATTGAAAACCAGCGATTTGAGACGATGAAAGCAAACCTGAAAGCAATGTCCGATGCAACAGCCGCAATCTCCAAACTCTCCAGAGAACTCTCCGAACGGCCTTGTCAACAGGTCCATCGAAGTTCGAAACTCCGCGATGAAGACAATCATTAACTTTTGGCTAGTCGCAGTTCTGTTCTGTGTGCTTCTGGCATATCTAACCGGATGCGCCAGCCCTGGCTCGGTCGTTCGCGCAATGGGCAAAGACCCTGCGACAGTCCACGTGCGAGTAACCACCATCTATGGTTCTGTCGAGGTGTCGCGCACGAATCCGATGACTAACTCTATTCCTCATTCGATCGGAGCGGACGGAACCGTGACTGTCGGAAAGTAACTCGTATGGATAAGTTTCTTCGTAACGACCTTCTTCAAGAGGAGTTATCCCCATTCCACCTGGGGCTACTTAATCACTGTAAAGCCCTCGTCAAGATGTCTCGAGACAAGATGTCTAAGGCATATGACGATTGGGATCGTTACGATCAAACCTACAAGGGAGTGATCCTTCCTAACGAGGACGACAAGAAAGCGGAGAAGCGTGAAGAGCCCACTCGAATGATTGTGCCCCTTACGTATGCTCAGGTTCAAACCTTCATCGCTTTCTGTTTCGGATTGTTCTATCAACGGGACCGCGTCTTCGAACTCGAAGGACGAGGAGCGGAGGATGCGGTCCCAGCGAGAGCCGCGGAAGGTCTTCTCGAGCGGGATCTCGAACATGAGTGTTTCGACGCCATCCTTTACCAGTTCTTGTTAGACTTGGGCCGGTTTGGGATCGGCATCATTAAGACGACCTGGGCCCACGAGACCGTAATGGTGGAGAAAACGATCCAACAGCCCGGTATGTCTTTCCTCGGTTTTCAAATCGGCGGAGGACAAACCACCCAAACGATTCCCGAGACGAAGTATCTAGGCAATAAACTATACAACATCTCTCCCTACCGTTTCTTTCCTGATGTGCGCTTACCGCTACGTCGCTTCCAGGAAGGTGAGTTTGTAGCAAGTGAAGACGAGATGTCGTGGGTCGATCTCAAACAGCTCGAATTCGAGGGGACGGTGGTCGGGTTGAAGTTCGTCCCTAAGATCACCGAGAAAGCGTTGGAAAATCGGGGTGCCTCAAGGTTGAATACGGTAGATGTCACCGCTAACTCGACGGTGCCAGGTGGCGTTGGACAATCCCATAAGGCCGTTCTGATTACAGAAATCCAAGTCAAGATCGTCCCGAGCGAGTTCATGGTTGACGGTCGTCCTCTTGGTCCCGAGGAGTATCCTGTTAAATACCTCGTTTGGATCGCGAACGACGCTCGGATCATTCGGTGCGAACCTCTCAACTACGCGCACGGGGAATTCACCTACGTCCTCCAAGAATACAGCCCAGATCTGCACACCCTTAACAATCCCGGTCTGGCTGACACGATCGACCAACTCCAGAGCACGATCACTTGGTTTATCAACTCGCACATCTCCAGCGTGCGACGAACGATTCAAAACCAATTCGCTGCGGATACCTCGGTAGTAAACCCGGAAGATATTCTCTCCAGGAGTCCGATTATTCGAGTTAAGTCCGGCGCAATGATGCAGGGCATTGATCGTGTGCTTAAGCAGCTTAATATCACAGATGTGACTGGCAATCACGTCAATGATGCCCAGATGCTTCAACAACTGATCATGACCACTACTGGGATTAGTGAGAACATGCTCGGTCAGTATTTCTCCGGTCGCCGGTCTGCCACGGAGGCGCGAAACGTCGGAAGCGCCGCTGCGGGTCGGTTGAAGGTAATCGCACAGTTGATCTTCAAGGGCGCACTCATGCCGATGGCGCGTCAGATGATCTCCAACCTTCGAGAGGGTTTGGATGAACAAACCTTCGTCCGAGTCCTTGGACAGGCCACTGATCCGATGTCTTACTACTCCTTCAACGCCATCTCGAAGGACAACCTAATCGGTAACTACGACATCAAATTCTTCGATGGAACGCTTCCGTCGGAACGAATTTTCCAAGCCCAGACGATTCAAGACCTCGTCACCGTTTTGCTCCAGAATCCCCAAGTGATGGTGCTTCTCAATTACGATATCAATGCCCTCATTAACGAGATGCTGATTCTTCGTAACATCAATCACCCTGAGCGGTTTAAGGTGCAAGGACAGAACCAACAAGCCGCATTGCTGTTGCAGTTGGCACAACAAGGACAAATGAATGCAAATCCTAACCCCGGTGGAACGCTACAAGGCACTCCCAGCGAAGGAACAGGCCCAGTTGTTGGAGGCGCTGATTGAAAACCCGGCCTATGCCGCTCTGGTCGAGATCTTTCAAACAAACCGTGAAAAGCTCCTCACTGACATTTCAATTTCACACCCGGCAGACATCGGCGATGTCCTCGCTCGGGAAAGACTTCTCGGTGCAACACTCTGGATGGGCTTCATCGAGAAAGTTAGACAAGACACCATCCTCGAACTAAGACAACGGGACTAATCGTATGGCACAAGACAACAACAACGACACCGCTCAGGATCTCTTCGACCAACCCGAAGATGCCGCCCAGGGTCAAAATGGTGATAACCAGGGAGGAGATTCTAACGACTCTCAATCCCAGGATAACACCAACGCGCAGACGGGGAAGGACGTTATCAGCGGCCTCTCTCCGGATCAACTTAAAGCTATCGTCTCTGGTGCGATTCAGGACGTGAGGAAACAATCGCCTGCCCAAACGGATGACGATGATGAACTCACCCCAGAGAAGTTAGCGAAGTTGATCCAACCGTTCAACCCTGATGATGCTTTGTTGACGCTCCTCTCGAGTGAGAAACCCGAGGATCGCAAACAAGCCCTCATGCTGTTGGCGGATGGAACGACTCGTCAGGCGATTCAAATCGCACAGCTCCAAATGCAACGTCAGCTCAAGGCATTGACGAAACAAATCGAGGGGGACCTCGGCTTTGTGAAGTCCTTCGCCCGGCAGCAAGCGGAGCGGGAACTGGTGGACGAGTTCTACAAATCTTACCCTCAGTATAAGGGTATGGACCCTCTGTTGCAGCAAATCAAGTCTGCTATGGAGGCGGAAGGGGTTAAATTCAACTCCAAGAAAGAAGCTTTTGCAGCAGTGCATTCACGGGCCCAAGCGGTTCTTAAATCGCTTAAGGTGGAACTCCCGAATGGAGACGACGCCACCGAAGACACGGCCCAACAGCGCCCTGTTGCGAATCAACGTCGTATGCCCACGCTCACTGGCGGAGGGCAAGGCGGTGCTGGCGGAGGCCAGAAGTCCGGGGGAGGCACCTCCTCGAGGGCGGCCGTTGCCAAAGAACTGTTCGGATAAGGAAACAATATGGCTATTCTTGGCCTAATCGGCACGGAACAATTCGCTTCTGAGCGGTGGACAAACATCCGCTCGTCCGTGTTTTACAACTACCCAGCGGGCTCTGCTCCGTTGATCGGGCTCCTCTCGATGCTCCCGTCAGAGGAAACGAACGATCCCTCGTTCACGATCTACGAGAAGCGACTGTATGAGCAGCGCACTCTCACGATCACCCAGGGCACCTCGAAAGGACCTTTCCTCGTGGCGGCCGGCACGGATCTCGGTGATCCCGGCACCATCACGAAGGACACTGAATATCAGGTCTGCGTCGCCTCCTCGGAGAAGTTCCGCGTTTCCCACGTCATCAAGATCAAGGTCGATCTGAACTCTGCTGCCTCGTCTGGTGAGGTGAAGGGTATCGTCACCTCGATCGTGGATGCGACTCACATCAAGTTCCGCGCGATCAACACCACTTCGACGATCGACAACGGAACGACGAACGAAAACGTCGGCAAAGAAGTCCTCGTCATCGGTTCCGCGAACGCCCAGTTCGCCACGATGCCGAGCGGACAGATCTGGACGCTGCCTACGGCGATCACGAACTACACTCAAATCTTCCGGACGCCGTTCTCGTTCTCCCGCACGGCCCTGAAGGCTGGAGCCAAGTTCGACAAGAGCGGTCCCTACAAGGACAAAGCGAAGGAAAACTCTCTCAACCACATGCGAGAGATGGAGTTCGCTTTCCTGTTCGGCGACAAGACCGCTTACAACACCGGCGGTGGCACCGACGCAATGCCGACGTTCACCACGGGTGGGATTCTCTACTTCCTTAACCTTTGGGAAGCGGGTTCCACTTACGGCAACTCGGCGGCAACGGCAGATACCGACGACAACAAGCGTATCATCGCGAACGTCGGGGGATCGATCAACGAGAAGAGTTACGATAAGTATCTCGAGCGTATTTTCCGCTACGGAAACAACGTCTCGAGTGACCGTATCTGCTTCTGCGGGTCCGGCTTCCTGAGCGTGATGAATCAGCTCTATAAGAGCAAGTCCTGCCTCGACGCCGGGTTCCCCACGAGTGACTCCTACGGCATGAGCGTGGTGAAGCACATTTCGCCCTTCGGGACGATCTATTACAAATCGCATCCGTTGTTCTCGATCAACGACGCTCTGCGGTATAACGCTCTGTTCTGCGACGTTCAGAACCTCCGGTTCCGCCCGCTGCTCGATTCCGATACCGAGCTGCTCAAGAATCGTCAGGCTCGGGATGCCGACGGACGGACTGACGAGTGGCTCACGGAAGCCGGGCTGGAACTGCGGATGCCCGAGTCCTTCCTGTATCTGCAGAACGTCCAAGACTACGTCCCATAACCTATGGCTAACCTAGCACAATCAGCAGTCACGATCAACCGAGCATGGGTTGAGGCGGGGATGTCCGGAAAGGAACTCTCCTGCCGTCAAGTGACTCTCGTCCTCACCGGTCAAGGCGGAACCACTAACCTGATTCCGGCCTCTGTTCTCGCACTGAAGAAGATCGAACAGTGCACTAACGCGATTCTGAGCACCGACGCGAAGGTTTACACGGCGACTCCAAACTATGCCGGGACCGCTATCCTGTTGGTGGACCTAACTCAGGCAACCGACGCCAGCCGTATCCCGGCCGACGTCACCGGAACCATCCGGTTAGTAGTGAAAGGATACCTGTAACCTATGCCAAACCAAGTCAAGAAGAACTGGCGTGACGCCTCGATCACGCCTTCGATGGCTAAAGACGTTTCGAGCACCAATATGCTCGACGGACTGAGCCGTGAAACCTCCTCACAGAAGGAGACGAACGAGACGAAGGAGTATTCCACTTCTCGCACGTCTCCTGGCTCCCTCGGCGGTAAAGACGCCCGCGAATAACCTCAAGGAATAGATATGGCCGCACCAGTTACATCCTTTGGAGACATGAAGTCACAACTCGCCGCATTTATGCGTCGGGATATGAGCGAGTTTGTTGTTAACGGCGTCGACTTATTGTCGAAAGCTGTGTATCGAGCTCGCACGTATGCGCAACAGAAGCATGACTTCGAAGTTTGTCGCTGTGCTGTGACTATTCCCTCAATGTCGATAGCGAATGGTGCTTTGCTATCGACCGCTGTTAGATATGGCACTACGGAACCCGTCTCGGTCAAAGCGATCGAGGCGGCGTTCTTGCCGGTTCCCGTCCAGGGGTCGTCTACGAATGTGTTGGTCCCCATCGAGAACACAATGCGTTCTCAGCACCGTCGAAGGTTGAGTGAACACTTTGGCCGGATCATGAGCGACTCTGCAACGCGCCAAGCATACTCTCCGTTGACGCTGTCTACTTATAGTCTGGTCCGCCACGGAGATATGATCTATCTCCGTCCTGCCGATGTGGAGATCTCGGGAGGGTCTGACACCTTCGACCTCCACTGTGATGCGGTGGTCTGGGCGGATACTTATGCGAGCGACGCAGACACCGATTTCTTCCTCACCTATGGAGAGTCCTTCATCTTGTTCCGGGGTGTGGTGGAGTTAAATCTCTTCCTGAAGGACAGCGAGCAAGTTCAAGTCTCGACTGCCGCTATGAAGGACGCATGGGAGGCGCTGATCTCGTGTGATACCATGATGCTCAAGAATGTAACCAGCGATTTCAATCTCCAGTGATATGGCCTCCTATCCAGCTTTAAGACTTCTTTCTCAGCTTGACGCGTCGAAACCTGCCTCCGGTGCTCCTATCTCCGAGAATGACGATGCGATTAGACAGTTAAAAGCCTTCCTCAGGTCTTTCCTAGGGCAGTCTTTCAACGATGATGGCACCTTGAAGGATGTCACCATCGCAACGGCCATGCTCGCGGATGGGTGTATTACTAACGACGAACTGGCCACCGATGCGCTTAGCGCGTTAGATAAGATCGTCAACTCATTGTTCTCAGCCGACTCGACCGGGCGTGGTAAGTTCGCAACCGGATTTGTCGACTCCTCCCTGCTGGAGGACGGAGCGGTGACCACCGCGAAGATTGCGGACCTGGCGGTGACCGATGTCGAACTAGCTGATTCTGCCGTGATAGAACGCGTTCTCGCTGCCAATTCGGTGAGCACCACCAAGGTGCAAGACCTCGCCATCACCGCGGCGAAGATGGCAAATTCGTTGGTGCTCAACGGTAAAGTCGTAGACAAAGGGATCGACACCGCTGCGTTGGCGTGCACTTCCGGACGGCTTATCGCCGGAAATGCGAGTGGGGTGGCGAAAGCGGTGAAGGTGCAAGGAGCGGTATCGATCGCTTATTCCGAACCTTCGGGAGATCCTACGTTGACTTTCACCATCACGGGCACTGCAGCCACTGCCGCGACGTATGCGCTATACGCGGAGACTTCCCCACTGGGAGACTCCCCCGCTTCGGTAGCAGGTGGGTGGACTTCTACCACCGATCGAGGTTCGTGGTCGTTACAAACTGGTTCGGTTGACTTCATGAAGGTGACTGGGAATAAGCTCCAGTTCACCTCAGACGGTTCATACCTTATCCGAGCCAGCGTGCCTGGATTCTCTTGCGGTTTGCACAAGATCCGCTTGCGAGACACTTCAGCCACGCCCGCCACGATGATACAAGGGGCCTGTTCGGCAAGCTCTCCAGGAACGATGACAAGAGCGGAGTTGGTCGGTGTCTTAGCAGTCACCGGCGCTTCGGTGGGCTCTCCGAAGGAGTATTATATCCAACACTGGACCGAAATCGCTGCTACGAACGGTCTTGGACTGGACATCAATACCGGGGGTGACGACACCTTCCATTCGCTGGTCGAGATCGTAAAAATCTCTTAATTATGGCATACGAGAAGAAGCTTCACGAGAAGACGTTCGGTATGGACGGTCAGAACCGTCCTAACCTGATCGATCAGTCCAAGTGGCGAATCCAGTTCGGAATGCGGAACAAAGACGGTTATCTTCGCCAGGTCCCGCGACGAACGATCCACTCCGCGATTTCGACTTATCACTCTCGTGCGGTAAAGAATCTTCACGCGGTGCCCGCCGAAGGTGGTTTAGTCATTCCCATCGCGATGACGGACCGAGCGGTTTACGCGTTCGACTCGAGCGGATTCCGGCCACTCCAGAGTGGATTGACCGCTTCTTCGTCGTTCTTTCGATGGGGGACTTGTTTGTATAACGAATATCTATACTTCACCAATCCGTTAAACAAGGTGATGTATACCGACGGCACTCAGGTTCGAGACCTCGGAGAGAATGTTCCGACCGGAAAGTATGTAGAAGTTTTCTTCGAACACCTCGTGGTGGCAGGAGGATCGTATAAAGGAGTGAACGAACCAACGGTGGCTCGATGGTCATCGTTGTATGATTTCACTGTCTTCGAACCAAATGGAAAGAACGAAGCGGATAGCTATGATTTTGCGGACTACGGTCGAGGCGATTGCGGCGGAGTCGGCTTAACCGGCTTAAAGCGTATCGGCGAGGCGCTGTTCTTCTTCACTCCTACCTATATCGCTCCGATGATGTATGTCGGTCTCCCCACTGTCATGCGGGTGGGCGATCCGGTTGTGAAGGACAAAGGAAACTCTTTCCCCTACAGCATGGTGGGGAATGATTCTCGGTGTTTCTTCGTGGACGAGACTCTTCAGACGTTCTTCTCCTTTGACGGACAACAAGCAGTCGAGATTGGTAAGACCGTTGGTGCATACTTCTTCTCGCTGCTTTCTACCGTTCCCTCTGAGCGGAATAAAACAACAGCGTATATCGATCCGATCGAGACCGAAGTGCACTGGTTATTCGTCTCGAAAGATAGCACCTCCTCCAGGTTCGATATGGAGATCGTCTTTAATTACGAGGAGAACACCTGGTATATCGCACCTGTCGAAGACGTTCACTGTTTTCTCCCCTCGGTGAGAGTGGCTGCGGTTAGTTCTAGCACCAAGGGCGCAGCGGCGAACACCTCCACGGAAGAAGCGTTTAGTTACACTTACAAAGAGACCCTTCCGAAGTTGTTTGGCTTCCGCAATGGACGTCTCCTAAAGGAAGAGACCGATTCAAACACCCTTGCCGAGTGCCTTACCCGAGTTGATCCCTATCTCGAGACGGGAGACATGCACTATGGTTCGACTTTACAAAAGAAGGAGATCGAGTCAGAAGCGATCCACGCCTCGGTGAAGGAAGATTCGAACCTGGCTCGAGTGGAGGTGTGGACAGCGGTTCGCAACTCTCTTGAAGAAACGCCAGAGTTTATAAAAGCCGGTCAGGTCGTAGCCGAGAACAACTGGCCGAAAGCGATGTTCTCTGGACCGAGGCGGAGCGGGAACGTTTGGCGGCAGAAGTTTCTATTCACCGGGATCACCTCTCCGACGACTGTTACCTACACTCCTCCAACGGGATTCCTTCCGTTGGGATTCAACGGTCCGGTAACTGCTCTCGCGGTGGATGCGGCAGGGAAAGTATATGTCGGTGGGTATTTTGACAAATACAACGGCGTTTCTTGTCCAGCAGGATTAATCCGTTTGAATACGGACGGAACGAGGGACACCTCTTTCGCTCCAGTTTCGTTCTATATCAATGGGGTTTACCCGGTCCCGACTCAAATCGCGGTGACGGATACCGCAGTCTTCGTAGGAGCGTCGAGAACGTATACAATATTCTCGAAAGCAACGAAAACGAGTGCGAATTTTGGACTCACCTCGAACGTTTTTGGCTCTGCTCTTGAGTCGTCCGCCTATATCGCTCCTCCGTTGCTGAAGATGTCCCTCACGGGAGTGATCGACACCTCGTTTTTGCCACCGTTTAGTTATAACCATGCGACTGCCACTCAACGCTACTCCCTGATGGCGTTCGATTTGCATACTACCGGACGACTTGTCGTGAGTATCACAAAAACTCACGCAGGTGCAACGCAGAGTTCGCTCATGCTGACGAATCAGACGAACGGAACGAAGATCCACGGGATCGACTCTTCTGCGCCATTCCCTGGGGTTGAACCTGGCTTTGTCGACGTGAAGGTTTTCCCTAACGGGGATCTAATGTTCATCCACCAGGACCTGGCAAGTGGAGTAAACATGATCTACAGCGACACCTTGTCAAGCATCTTCAGTCCGATTAACAAACAAGGTGCACTGATGCACGTTTTCCAGGTGGTGAGTGATAAGTTCGTTCTAGACGAAGGCTTCGTCGTAGCGAGTAAGTGGGAAATTCAGGTTTCCGGCGATGATAAATACGGACTCGCCGACCTCCCTTACCGTATGGCGAAGGAATTGCTTTACACCAGCCCGATCGTCGCCACGAAAGAATACGGAGTTGACGACTACCACGGTAAATGGGGAAATAACGCCCCTGGCAGCCAGGTAGGGATGGTTTTCTGGAACGGTGATCCCTCGAGATGGACGTATTGCTGGGACACTTCGAATGGAGAGTATGATCCGACAAAGTGGAATAAGAACGGAGTTGTAGCTTCCGGTTCGGACACGATGTATTCCTCAACGGTCGTGCCAGAACCGCTTTGCACAGTCCCTTCTCAGTATGAATCTTCCATGTATGGTCGTATCGAGAACGGTGTGGGGTTATTCGTGACGGGGCTGGTCTCCTCGTATAAGGGAGTTTCCCTAACGTCAATGTGTTCAACACAAACCTTATCGATCAGTGGTCAACCGATTACGCACTCTTCATTTCGGTATTTTCCGCTCTTCAAGATGAAGTATGATGGATCGTTAGACAACGATTTCATCAACCATCTCTTCGAGTTTCGTCAAGCGGACGGTTCCTTGATCTCCGGAACGGAGTTTGCTGCCCTTTTGTATGCAGGACGACCGCTTTGTGCGGTTCTCTTGCCGGACAAGAAGCGCCTCCTCGTGGGAGGACTTTTCACTCGAATCGACGGAACGGTGGTTCCTGCGAATCTAGTCCTTCTCGACGCAATCTCTGGAGAAGTCATCAACGGTCAAGGCGAGATCGACAACGATGCGGTGGTGAGTTACCAAACCGGGGGAAGTGTTCGTCGAGCAGTATTTGCTGGATACGAAGAAAACATCCGTGCCTCAGGAGAACTATGATAACTGGAAATAAATTCTTTTGGTTAGCAAATCTTCAAGACGCCCAGAAGTGGTGGCCCTTCCTGTTGGAGGGACTGAATAGTTTGAACGATCCTCACGGCGCTCGTGGGGATATGGAGCCACTTCAGTTCTTCCAGATGGTCCTCCACGCGATTTCGTGCCATCCTACGAATGGTGGAGTTGGAGTCCTCACCTCGAAGAACGACAAGCCCCTCGGGTATGGGATCATCTTGAATAACACCGAGCCTTATTGTCGTAAGAGCGCGGTGGTATACGCTGTTTACTCGAATGGAAAATGTCCGACAACTACAGTTGAGCTTTTAACCAATGCCGAGAGTTGGGCGAGGTCTCAGGGATACTGCGATCTCCAAGCCTGTTCTCGTCGCATCAACGGAGCGGCCATACGGTTGTTCGAGAAGAAGTGGGGTTTCCGAAGAGCTTGTCTGGTCTTTAGAAAGGAACTAGTATGATTGAGTTTGAAGTTTGTCTAGAAGCCGCAAAGCGGATCGTGCAGGCTGAGAAAGACCTGTATCCACACTCGGAAGGGGTGGTCGCTCTTAAGGTGAGTGGTGGTGTTTCTAACACCGATTCGGCTTTTCAACGTCAAGGAACGACACAACAAGAGGCGAGTTATTCTCTGCCCTCTTCGATCATGTCGTTGCTCTCCTCGAACGCCCAGAGCGCCGCACCTAACTCAGCCTTGTCCGGCGGGATCGGGTCGTTGTTACATTCCTTAGTCTCTCAAGATCCTAATGCGGTTCCCTCGAAGGCTTCATTGGACACAATCCTAGGGCTTTCTCCAACTTCGTTTGACGGTGCGGCCACCCTCCGGACAATCGCAGGTAGGAATCCTTATTCGAGTCAGTTCGAAGACCAAACGGCAGAGTCGTTCAAGAATCGAGCCGGCACGGCGATGGCGCAAGTGCAAAGTGGTCCTTCAATGGTCCGTGGTGGGACGGCGAGGCCTGCGATCGCACAGGCTGAAATGGCCACCCGCCTCGGTCAGGAACGCGGAACGGAGGTTCGTAATGCCCAACAACAAGATGCGGGTCAGGTTTTTCAAGCCTCGCAACTTCTCAATCTCATTGAGAACGCGAGAAGGGGTCTCCAACTCCAGGCGCAGGGCTCGTTGGCTGGACAGGCTGCTGGACGCACTGCTCAGAGTATCGAAGGCGCTCGGACGGGCGAGATGCAGAAAGGAACTAATATCGGTCTTTTGCAACTTGCTTCGAATATGCTTGGGTCTCGTAAGTCGACTACCACTGACGATCTTACCGGTAAAGGCACGGAAAATCGTTCTTTTGTTCAGGGGGAGGGTGGACTAAGCTGTTGCTTTATCTTCTTGTCCGCTCTGAATGGAGGACTGCCGTGGTATGTCAACAAGGCTCGGAAGGAGTTGTTAACTCCCGCCAGGAAGGCTGGTTACCGATGGATGTCCTCCATCTTGGTTCCTTTGATGGAACGTCACTCCTGGGTCAAGAAGGCGGTAAATGTGGTGATTGTCAAACCGTTCTTACGCTATGGAGCCAGTAGGTATGGGGATACGACTAGCAAACTGGGATACCTGTTTGCTCCGTATTGTCATGCTTGGTTGGCCGGGTGGTCTTTGTCTGGAAAACTTGTTCTTCGAGGAAACTAATATGGCTTTTCTAGGTGGAATGTTAGGCGGAACGGCTACCGCTGCCGGTGCGGCGGGAGGTGCGGAAGCAGGAACGGAAATGGCGTCGATGATGGCCGCGAATGGTGTGCAAGCTGCCGCTCCTACGGCGTCTGCGATGACCGGCGCGTCGAACCCTTCGATGTGGAGTAATCTCTTCGCGGGCATCGGTAATCCGAACGCTACGAAGGATGGAATGTTGAACCTGGGGCAGTTCTTGCACGGTTTCACTGACCAAGGTGCAGGGACCACCCGACAAGGATGGGAGAACGAACACACCGCAGCAATGGCCGAGGGTCAGAAGTTACAGAATCTCCTCGGTTATGAGAAGCGAGTGACCGCTCAACCGGACATGCAAAAGGACTGGTTGGCGGGAATGCAGACCGCAGCGAATACCGGACACGTCAACGCTCTAGCCGATGCGATCCGTGGAGATAGTCGTAGGGAGGAGGATACGTATAATCGGCTTGGCGGTTACACCCCTCAGGGATACACCGCTTCGACCGGTCGCCTCGCTCAAGCGGACGAGAGTGAGCGATGGAAAAACCTCGCCAACGAGGGGCAGAGAGAGTTTGATCTGAACTTCGGTCAACGGCAGACTGAGTTTAGTGCGAACACCGAAATGGGAAGGTTAGATCAGGTTATCCGTCTGCTTCAAGGGATGCGAGGACAGGATATTCAGCAACAGCAAGTGACGAACGAAAAAGAGAGTGGTCGGATCGGGCATCTGATTAGTGCGTATGGAGCCGGAGCATTCGATCCTCAAGGTCGAGATAATCTCGCACGAGCGATTGGAGAACCTAGTTTGTTCGGCACTCCGCCTAAGTTGGGTGGCACTCCTGCCATTAACGCCACGGGAGCGCCGGACGAAGCGTCGATTAACTCGGTGCGGTCTCTTCTAAACGAAGCCCG
This sequence comes from uncultured Nitrososphaerota archaeon, assembly GCA_964513415.1. Classification (GTDB taxonomy): domain Archaea; phylum Thermoproteota; class Methanomethylicia; order Methanomethylicales; family Methanomethylicaceae; genus Methanomethylicus. Next base: position 2,375 of record CAZEMX010000006.1, on the reverse strand, counting down.
AGGTCAGAGTGGTGGGATGAATATTCGTTCGAATCCGACCGGGAGGGGTATGAGTCCATTTACTCCGCGCCCCGCCAGTCAGCAGACGCAAATGCAAGACGATCTCTCTAGGGAACAGTTAGGACGAAATGCCTTCGTTCTGGGCATGATGCCTTCCTATGCGTTTTCGGCACTGGGGCAGCGCCTTCGTCCGGACCTCGGACCGTCGCAACATATGAAATGGGTTGACGAAGAGGCTGCAAAGCGTGATGCTCGTATCGCTCAGTTGAAGCAAATGTTGAACTTGCAATAACTATGCCTGACAATAAGCCCTTCTCGTTTGGTGATATCGTCTCCCTCCACCAAGCCGCGATTGCAAGGAAACCGGGAGAGTTTGCCGACATGCCGTTGGGGACGTTCGCGGACATCCTCAATAGGGAGACAAAGTCTAATCTGTTCGACGCGGGAAAACGGAGTGGCTTCGGAGAGCTGGTCTCTCGAGCAAGCACTTCCGTCGATAGGATTTTCGAACCGGTGTCGAATCTGACAAAACAGGCCGGCGGAGCGATGTTCTCGACGTTGTTTGGTGACAAGTATCGAGAAACTGGTGAATCCGCCGGTGAGGCGTTACCGAGATCGTTAGCTGAATTGGCACCGGGGGGACTTACTTTAAAAGCACTTGGTGCTGCATCGGCGGGAGCGAAGGCGTATTCGGATACCGGAAGCGTCGGTGCGGGATTAGTCGCTGCGGGGACAACTCCCTTTGTTGGACCGGCTATGCACCTCGGTGCGAAAGCGGTTGGAACCCGAGTGGCCGCAAAGACGGCGGAGTGGTCCCCCCGCCTAGGTCGACTTGCCGACATCGCAGGAGAGTCGTTTGGCGCAAACGTAACTGGTGCGATCATCGGTGAGGCGCAGAGGCAAGCGTCGTCGTTAGCCGCTGGTGGTGGCGTGCAACCGATCTTTACAAAAGAGCATGGTGTCGAAATGATCGGAACGCAGTTACCCTTCGTCGGGTTGGATCTCCTTCGAGCCGTTCGAGGAACGAAACCTGGAGAGTTTCGATCTAACTCCGAACGGGAGAATGCTCTCCAGTTTGCTAAGGGCGAGTTGGAAGACCATCTTTCTGCTCTGAACGCGGCGGTTGAGGCAGCTAATAAAGTGCGCGAAACGGCCAGGAAAGACCCAGGTATTCCCCGTGAAGAAGCCGCTCCGAAGGAACTGGAGAAGGTGAATGCAGTGGTGACTGCGCCTGTGCCCCATACGGACGAGCAGGTTGTCAATACCGCACTAGCCCAGGTTGGTCCGATGAAGAGGCGTCGCTTGAATATCGAGGATACTTTTGGTCACATCTCCGAAATGACGAAAGATCCTGCAAAGGCGTATACTATGATTCGACCCACCGAACGTGGGGCGTTCCCGGAGTTCAAAGCGAAGTTCAACGCGTTCTTGGCACAGAAGGAACAAGCCAGGATTGAGAGTGAGAAACAGAAGACGTCTTCTACCGAGAAGGAGGATGAGTATGGTTCGAAAGTGGCACGTCTCCAGACGATGGTCGATAAAGAACAGTGGGATGAAGCGGATAAGTATGCTACGGCGCTTCTCACTGATGAGGAACTTCCTGGAGATGTGGTGCAAGCCGTCGAGGCGCTGGTCGAGCAAGCGGTAACTCGGCAGGTCGAGGCGAAGAAACCAAAGAAGCACATCGCTGAACAGTTTGAACTGCCCGGTATTGAAACGAAGAAACCTGGCACTGAAACGAAGAAACCTGATATCGACGTGAGTGAGTCCGACACAAGAGATCCCTTCTCGGAGAGGGTGCCGTATATGAAGGAGTCAGGACGCCTAATCAAGGGCGTGAAGACAAAGATCGAGATCGGGACAGAGGAGGGCAAAGTGCCGTTCTCGATGGAGCGACGAGCTGCGTTGGGGGCGAAGGAGAAGCGGGAGAAACTTCGTCATGAAGGAACCGGCGCTACGGTGGATGTGGTGGACACTGGCAGTTCGCTATTCGTTTTGAATTACGAAGGAGATGGGAGCGGGCAGGATGTGCTCTTAAGCCGCTTAATGCGTCGAGCGAAGAAGGAAGGTAAGGTGTTACTCACCGAAGAAGAGGACGGACCGAGCCAGAAGTATTTAGAGTCATTAGGTTTCGTCAACAAGGGTGAGAACGGTTTCGCTTGGAGTCCGAATCAAAGGGTTCCGTTTAAGAAATACGAACTCAAGAGGGGTCTTCGGGAGACGTTTCATTCCTCCCGAGGTAGTTCGAAGGATCAACTAGCCGCCCAGATGGATATGGTGTTAAAGCCAGAGGACTTTCCTTTGTCGAGTGATGTCGAAACGGCGGCGGCACAGACCGCTCGTGCGTTGGATCTTCTTCAGGAAAGTGCGCTGCT
>CAZEMX010000005.1:0-48256 GCA_964513415.1 uncultured Nitrososphaerota archaeon | reverse complement strand
CGCGTGACCGACGCCGGCCAGGATGCGCTGGTGGGCCGCCCGAAGACGCCTAACGTAGAGCTAACCGGCTCCGGGCAGGTTCATCGCCCGGAGTCCGGTTTAGCGCCATGTTATGCGTGGAGGATGCAAAGAATGATGACGATTCCAAAGTGCCACGACTGCGGGAGGTTCTGCCGTCCGGTTGCGTGGAAAATGATCTATTCCGGATCGCTTCCCGAGCCGCAAGAGGAGATTTACAGATGCGCGCCATGTGTGGAGAAGCACGGATTGTTCGAGCCGCAGCACGGCATAAAGCCAGAGTATTCATGCGGAAAGTTTCCCGCCGTGTTGCCAGCGCCGACTTTCCCGGATGGGATGACGGCAGAGGACGACATGCGGTTTCTGGAACTGACCAACGACCTGACGCATAACGGTGAAGCTCAGGCGAGAGCGGAAGCGGGCGAAGCCCGCTGTAGCGAATCGCCTGGAGCGTAGTGTTAGAAGGCTGACGGAGGAACCAATGGCCGGATTGGACAATGGCACATGGCACTGCATGACCGAAGCACCGAGAGACGGCACTGAGGTTGAATTGTTGTTGCGCCACACGAACTACCGCTACTGCGAAACGGACGAGCAGCGTGAGCAATGGGAACAGGCAGTGCGAGCCAAGTGGATTGACTTTAATGGTGGGGGTTGGACGTGGCATGGGATGGCTGGCGCGTTTGTAGGCTGGCGGCCTTTGCCTTCTAACGCAAAGGTAAGCGGTGAGCCGGAGCGCAGCGTAGGCGAGTCCGCTTGACCGCCGAGTTAGGACTGGAGGCATCATGCAGATTTGGGAACAGGCGCAACCGATCGATGGATGGAACATGACAAAGGACGGAATCCCTGAGCCGGGTACTGAGGTGGAGATTCTGCACTTCGGCAACTGGCAGGGATCGCAGATTCACGACACAGCGACCACCGATCAATGGGGCATCTGCCCGCACGCCAAAGACGGTGGTCACGGCAAGCGAAGCACGGTGACGCACTGGCGGTATGTGAGCTCTAACTTAAAGTAGACATCAATTTTGATGTGTATTCTGTTTGTCGCGGCGCACAAAATATCATACCGTTCAATGTAGATGACCAGCCTTCCCATTGACATCCTCCAGACCCTGGCCGACCCCTACTGGCGCCTCTACAACCTTTACCGGATCATGGTGAAGGGCGACGAGGGCGAGCAGGATCTGGTGGTGGACTTCGCGCCAAATCGGGCGCAGACCGAGTTGCTGGACAGTTTGCATGGGCGCGACCTCGTGCTTAAAGCCAGGCAGCTTGGCTTCACGACGTTGAGCGCCATCCTCTGGCTGGATACCGCGCTGTTCACCGCCAACATGCGCTGCGGCATCATCGCCCAGGATCAAGGCGCCGCCGAGGTGATCTTCCGCGACAAGGTGCGCTATGGCTACGAGCACATTGGCGAGCGGTTGGGCCTGTCGCCATCCGGGGAATCCTGGAATGAGGTACTGAAGCGGGCCATGCCGCTGGCTCGGGATTCGGCCTCGGAACTCCTGTTCGACCACAACAACAGCAGCATCCGCGTGGCCACGTCCATGCGCTCTGGAACAATTCACCGGCTTCACGTGAGCGAATATGGAAAGATTTGCGCCAAGTACCCGGACAAGGCGCGCGAGGTCATCACGGGCTCGATTCCGGCCGTGCCGCTGGACGGTATCGTCATCATCGAGTCCACCGCCGAGGGCCAGGACGGGGACTTCTACAAGAAGGTGCAGCGCGCCCTGGCCGCCCAGCAGGAGGGGCGAGAGCTGTCGCGCAAGGATTTCAGGCTCCATTTCTTCCCGTGGTGGGCCGAGCCTGGATACTCCCTGCCCGATGATGCGATTCCGTTGGTTCCGATCACGGAGAAGGACAGGAAATACTTCGCCGCCCTTGAGGCGAAGATCGGCCGCGAACTGTCGGCCGGGCAGAAGGCCTGGTACGTGGCGACGCGGGAATCCGACTTCTCGGGCGAGGACGAGAAGATGTGGCAGGAATACCCGGGCACGCCGGAAGAGGCCTTCCAGGTATCGACCGAGGGTGTCTATTACGCCGAGCAACTGGCGAATGCGCGCAAGGGTGGCCGCATCTGCCGCGTGCCTTATGTCGATGTGCCGGTGAACACGTTCTGGGACGTGGGGCGGTCGGATTCGACGGCAATCTGGTTCCATCAGCAGTTGGGGCCGGAGCACCGCTTCATCCGCTACCACGAGGACAGCGGCCAGACCCTGGGCACGTACATGAAGTATCTCCAGGACACGGGCTACGTGTTTGGCAAGCATTACCTGCCCCATGACGCGGCCCACAAGCGCCTGTCGAATTCGAACAAGTCCATCGAGGAAATGCTGGTGGACCTGGGCATTCCTTCCTCGGACATCATCATCGTGGACCGCATCTCGGACGAGCAGGTGGGCATTCAGCAGACGCGCAAGGCGTTCCCGTCCTGCTGGTTCGATGAGGTTGGGTGCGCGCAGGGGTTGCAACGTCTGGGAGGGTTCAAGCGGGCGTGGAACAAGACCACCGGGGCCTGGCGCAATGAGCCGGCGGAAAACGGTTGCGAGCACGGGGCCGATGCCTTCCGCCAGTTCGGCCAGGCGCTGGACACGGGGCAGTATCGGGGATCTTCGGGAAATTCGGGCGCGCAGAAGATCAAGCGGCGCGGGTCTGGGATGGCGGCATGAGGAATAACATGAATAAATCCGATTTATTGTTATTGCTAGACGAAAAAGAAAAAGAGATAAAGCGGCTTATAAATAGGCTTGCTGAATCAGTTATTAGGGAAGAACAGGCAGTAACGGTTTTACAAAAACAAAGGAAAAGATTTAGGGATGTATTAAATAAAAAAGAACTAAAAATCAATGAATTAAATATAGAAATAAATGGATTTATATTAAGGGAGCAACGACATGGCTAGGCGAACGGCGCGGCCTTCCTCGGCGCCACGAAAGGAAAGACATGACCAAGAGATACATCGGCACCAAGATTGTCACGGCATTCCCGCAGCACGACCCAGCCACCATGGAATCCGGCTATGGCGTCATTTACGAAGACGGCTACCAGTCATGGAGCCCAGCACGTGCGTTCGATCCGGCCTACCGCGCCATCGAGGGCGACAACCAGGCCCTGACCTTCGGCGACGCCCTGCACATGCTTAAGCTGGGCAAGCGGGTGGCCAGGACAGGGTGGAACGGAAAAGGAATGTGGCTCGCCATGTCTCCTGGGAATCCAGGACTTCCCGCCGACAAATTCTGGGCCGGACCGAACCGTGAGTATGCGGAAAGCATTGGCGGGCAAGCACCAGTTCACCCATGCATCACTATGAAGACGGCGGATGGTGGCGTGCTTATGGGTTGGCTCGCCAGCCAGACCGACATGCTGGCCGAAGACTGGATGGTGCTGCCATGAGCACTGACCACGACATCGAGCAGGAAATCCAGGCCAAAGGCCTGACCGCTCCGCGCGTTACGCCGGCCGACATCGAGGCGAACATCGAAAGCGAGCACTACTTCACGGCAGACCAGGCCGTCAGCGGCTTCAACAGCGACATGGTTGACCGCTTCCTTTGCTGGAAGCTGCCGGCTGACTTCGCACCCGACGCCGGAATCTCGTTCAAGGCGGCCTACGAGCACGACAGCCCTCACTGGCCTAGCGGTACGAACCTGCTGCACGCCGGCCAGGCGAAGGAAATGCTTCAGTATATTGCTGGCGGCGCACCGGTTATGCCTGGACTCAAGCTTCTTACCTTCTGCGTCCTCGTCCTCAATAACGGCTTCACCGTCACCGGAGAGTCCGCCTGCGCCAGTCCGGAGAACTTCGACGCCGAAGTGGGCCGCAAGATCGCCAGGGCCAACGCCATCAACAAGATCTGGCCGCTCATGGGCTACGCCCTCAAGGAGCAGTTGCACGCCAGGGAAATGGCGATACAGCCACCGTTGACGGGAAGCCAAGTTGCCGGCTGAAGTAATCGACCTCGCCGCCGCCCGCCTGGAACGCGAGCCGCATGCAACCGGGCTGGCCGTCTGCTTGGACTGCAAGCACGAATGGCAGGCGGTAGCTCCGGCAGACATCCAATGGCTGGAATGCCCATCCTGCGGACTGGTGCGCGGCCGGTTCAAGTTTCAGTTCGAGAAAGACTGCAAGCACTGGGTATGCAACTGCGGCAACGACCTGTTCCATGTCACGCCGGAAGGGACGTATTGCCCGAATTGTGGCGAATGGCATGTGTTCGATGATTGAATCTGGATAGTTCGCCATGCGTGGCAAATTCCCCCCGTCAATTCGCAGGGGAATCTGTCTTGGGCACCGTCAGCATCGATACGCGCAAGGCGCATCTGGTCCGCCAGCACCGTGACATCACGGCCATCTACACCTGGATCAACGATGAACGCGCCATGGTCCTGTGCGCCACCTACCGCAAGGGCTCGCCCTGGTATGTGGTCATGGAGTCGGCCGCCTACAAGTACGACGACCCGCGCTACCTGGCGCGCCAAGCCGCCATCGCCGCCGGTGTGCTAGACATGGACGAGACGACCAGCACCTGGTCGCGCATCGCGTCCATCATCCATGAAGGCCTGCCCGACCTGATCCGCATGCCCGGGGCGCCGGACCCGGAGTTCTACCGGGAATCCCTGGGCACCATCGAACTGCGCGCCAACGGTGAGCGCATCGGCGGGACCGAGGTCCGGCTTGAGAAGGATGCCGCCATGGAGTTCGTGCAGTGATGCCGATACCTTGCGCCATCTACCGCCAACATCTTGCCGACGAGATCGCCGTCGAACGGCGTGTATTTATCGAGATTTCCGGAAAAGCTTGTATCCATAAGTCTGTTTTCCGTGATCAGGATTTGGCAAGAAGCCACCTTCGTGAGTTGACTGATTTGCGCGGAACACCACGTTTCAAGGCGTATGTCCGAGATCTTTCGGAACGCAGAAGTGCCGCAATTGCTTCCGCGTTCGGCCCTCAATGGTGCTGCCATGCCGAATAACGTCTTCGAAGTCGGCCGGCGCTCGGGGCGCGCTCCCGGTGACCAGTACATGGATTCCATCGCGGCGAGCACGGCACTGGCCGAGGTGAAGGATCACCCGCTCGACGGCGAGGCGGCGCGAAAACTGCATCGCCAGCTCATGGAGTGGTACTTCCAGGAGCGCGACAAGCAATCCGCCAACCGCATGGAGATGGAAACCGACGCGGGGTTCTACGACAACAAGCAGTGGGACGAGGAGGATGCCCAGCTTGTGCGCGAGCGCGGCCAGGTTCCCCTGGTCTACAACGAGATCGCGCCGATGATCGACTGGCTGATCGGCACGGAACGCCGCACCCGGGTCGATTGGCGCGTGCTGCCCCGCGCTGAGGACGATACCAAGTCCGCCGACGTGAAGACCAAGGTGCTCAAGTACGTATCGGACATGAACCGCGTGCCGTTCAAGCGGTCAGCCGCCTTCTCGGATTCCGCCAAGGTTGGGGTGGGCTGGATCGAGGACGGCGCCCGCGACGACCCGACCGAGGACATCCTGTACAGCCGGCATGAGGATTGGCGCTGCATCCTGTGGGATTCGGCGAGCCGCGAGCTGGATCTGTCCGATGCGCGCTACCTGTTCCGCTGGCGCTGGGTGGATGAGGACATCGCCGTGATGATGTTCCCGGAGCGTACCGATCAGATTCGCCGGGCCTGCAATGGCGACCCGGCCGATGAATCCAGCATGGACGACTGGTATCTGGGCAACCCCATCGCCGGAAGCGGCACACTGGCCGGCGTGCAAACCGACTTCACCGGTACACAACGGCGCCGCGTGCGCCTGATCGAGTGCCAGTACCGCATGCCGGTGAAATCCCAGGTGGTGGCAAACGGACCCATGAAGGGCGCCTACCTGAACCCGCAGGATGCGCGCTTGATGGAAGTGGTGCAGGCCCACGGTTCCAGCATCGTGGACCGGATCACCATGCGCGTGCACTTCGCCGTGATGACGGAAACCGCCATGCTGACCATGGCGCAGTCAGCCTACCGCCACAACCGCTTCACGCTGACGCCGATCTGGTTCTACCGAGACAACAAGACCCGGCTTCCCTACGGCGCCATCCGCCGCGTGCGCGACATCAACCAGGATTTAAACAAACGCGCTTCCAAGGCATTGTTCTTGCTGAACACAAACCAGGTCATCGCCGACGATGGCGCGGTGGAAGACGTGAACGTGGCGCGGGAAGAGGTGGACCGGCCGGATGGCTGGATCACGAAGAAGGCCGGCAAGGAATTCATCATCCGCCGCGACTCCGAGGCGGCCAACGGCCAGCAGGAGATCATGCAGATGCAGGCCGGCCGCATCCAGAACTCGGTCGGCATCAACAACGAGAACCTGGGCCGGCAGTCCAATGCGGAATCCGGCGAGGCAATCAAGGCGCGCCAGTTGCAGGGCTCGGTTTCCACCACGGAACCGTTCGACAACCTGCGCCTGGCCGTCCAGGTCCAGGGCGAGAAGCAGCTTTCCCTGGCCGAGCAGTTCTACACCGAGGAAAAGGTGATCCGCCTGACCGGCCAGAAGGGCCGCATCGAGTGGGTGAAGATCAACCAGCCCGAGCGCCAGGTTGATGGCTCGGTGCGCTACCTGAACGACATCACCGAATCCAAGGCGGATTTTGTGGTGTCCGAGGCGGACTTCGCCGGCACCTTGCGCCAGGTCATGTTCGACGGCATCGCCAATATGGCCGCGAAACTGCCGCCGGAGATTTCTATCCGCCTGTTCCTGATCGCCATGGAGTTCTCTGATCTGCCCAACAAGGACGACATCGCCGACGCCATCCGCAAAGTTATCGGCGAGCGCGACCCGGACAAGGAAATGACGCCGGAAGAGGCCGCCCAGGCCGAGCAGCAGGCTCAACAGCAGGCCGAGATCGTGCAGATGCAGCGCGAGCAGGCCATCCTGGCGCTGGACGAACAACGAGCCAAGGTGGCGAAGCTGAATGCCGAGGCGGAATCACTGATCGCCCAGAACCAGGGCGGCCAGGGCAATCCGGAGATGGATGCCGCCATCCGCCAGATCCAGGAAAGCGCGGCGCAGCAGATCGACGCGCTGACCAAGCAACTCACCAATGCCCAGGTGGAACTGCGCAACAAGTTGATGGAGATCAACAAGCGGGCCGACACGGACCTGGAAGTAGCGCGCATCGACGCCGACACCAAGATCCAGGTGGCGGAACTGTCCAAGGCCGCCGACGACAAGATGGCCGCCATCGAGCGGCGCATGGAAGAGATCGGCAAGGCCGTGACCGCCCGGGACAAGCAGGAACAGCCCGACATCGCCGGTATGTTGTCGAAGGCCATAGAGCCCTTGCGCGCCGCCATGGAGTCCGAGAAGTCGAACAAGGCGCAAACGCCGGAAGCCGCGCCGCAACCCATCAACGTCACCGTTCCGCTGAACTTGCAGATCGACGCCAAGAGCGGATCGGTCAAGAAGGAAATCGTGTTCCGCGAGGACAAGGAAGGGAACCTGGTCGGCGCGGCCGTGATACCGGAGAAGGATGACAAGGCATGAAATTACGGATACCCGACATCGACAAGCAGGGCCACGTCTGGGCCGGCTGGGCGTTGCTCCTGACCTGGACGCTCGTCTTCGGCAATCTCGTCTCCGGCGTGTTCGCCGCAACCGGCGCCGCCGTGCTGCGCGAGGCATTCGGCAACCGTGACCTGGGCGACTTCCTGGCCACCGCTCTCGGCATCTGCGTCGGCGTGCTGGTCTGGTGGGGGGCGACGACATGAGATTCCTGCTCACGACCTATCTGACCAAGTTCTGGGACTTCGTGGACACGCGCGGCGTGATTCGTCGCATCGTCCTTGGCGCAACCATGTGGATGACCTTCTGGGTGTCTTACTGGGCCGGCGGGTTCGCCCTGCGCGCCCTGGAGTTATCCGCGATCAAAGGCGGCGATGTCGTGATGATCATCGGCGCAGTCACCCTGCCCATCGTGACCCTGGGCGGGTACGTCTTCAAGGTCTACCTGGATTCGAGGAGCGCATGACATGTGGCGCCTCGCCCTCAGCTTTATCAAAGGCGTTACACCGCTCGCCTGGCTGCGTGTGGGCCTGGTGGTTGCTCTGGCCCTTGGTACTTGGCGTCTTTACGGCTTTGTGTGGGATCGCGGCTGGGATGCTCGTGACGCAAAGGCTGTCACGGAGCTGGCCGAATCCATTGAGCGTGCTGGCGCCGAAGCCCGCGCCATCGCCATTCAGGATGCCAAAATTTCGGCGGGTTTTGAAACCGAGCGCGAGCGCATCCGTACCGTCTACCGTGACCGCGAAATCGAGGTGATCAAACATGTCCCCGCAGATTGCATCCAGTGCCGCCTTGCTCCTGCTGGCCTCGGCCTGCTCAACAACGCCCTTACCGATGGTCAAGGTCGAGCGCCCGCCGATACCGGTAAACCTGACTACTCCTTGCCCAAGCCTGTCCCCCCTGCTGGAAGCGACCTTCCCAATGCTGGCTGGGAAGATCGTTGACGTGAGCGCCAAATATTATGAGTGCAAATCCAAGCATGAAGCCCTGGTCAAGGCTCTGGAGGCTGTGAAGTGAACACGCCTCAGGACCTGATGGCCGCCGTCGAGATGTCCTATCCCGACATAGCCCTGAGCATCAAATCGACGTGGGGCGATCCTCTGTGCGCTGAGTACATGCGTCGGTTGCTGATTACCGAGCGCACGGACTACCGTGGCTTCGAGCCGCTAGTCTTCGCGGCGCTGGCGGAACTCCAGGAAATGCACGCGATGCACTTCCCCGAGCCTGTCACCGACGTGTGGAGCGCGGCATGAGTTTGGTCTGGAAACGCCATCGCGGGACCAGCGTATTTTACGGATTGCTGTTCCGTCACGGCTGGTTCATTGGCGTGGCGCGGGATTTTCGCGCCCCGGCCATCGTGTTCGTGAACGGGCGCTTTGATCATTTTGAAGAGGAATAGTGATGGTGGACAACAGCTGGAGATTGGAGCAACACGTCGGCACGATCATGCAGGCAGCCGTCATTGGGCTGCTGGCGTGGTCCCTGAAAACCAACGTGGAACTGACCAACCAGGTCGGCATCCTCCAGGTCCAGGTCAGTGCCTTGCAGAATACCGTCGCCCAGGGCACCCAGGACCGCTACCACGCCGCAGACGCCGCCCGTGATTTCGCTTCTGTCTGGTCTGAACTCAATCGCCATTCGGCCCGCATGGACGGGCTTGAAGCCCGCATCGGTAAACATTAACCAACCTCTGGAGTAAATCATGGCTATCGCCTCCTCGGACATCCACTATCGCATGAGCGGCGGCGCGTCCAACCCGGACCTTCCGCTATGACCACGTACATCGTCACCAGAAAATCAGACGGCGCTGAAGTCTACCGCTATCAAGCCGAGTTCCCATGCGAGTGGCCGGGTATGGAGTTTGCCGATTACGACCACACCGCCCAGGTCGAGATCAACCCTGACGGCAGCATCGAAGGCGCGGTGACGGGCCGCGTGATGACCAAGCTGGAATTTTTGCGCCGGTTTACCGCCGAGGAGCGCATTGCCATCCGTACCGTGGCGAAATCCAACCCGGTGTTGGAGGACTACATGGCAATGATCGACTTGGCCCAAGATATCGACACGTCTGATATCGACACCCAAACTGGCGTGAGGATGCTGGAGGCGTCTGGTCTGCTCGCAACCGGACGCGCTGACGAGGTGCTGCATGGCTAATAAGTACTGCGATCACGGGCTTTACGGCGCGGCGGTAGTCGTCGGGTCCACCTCCGGGTCATCTACCACGTTGACGGTAGCCTCTGTCACATCCGGAAGGCTCGGATTGGGGGCGATGATTAGTGGGACGGGCATTGCGGCGGGAACGTACATCTCCGCGCTCGGGACAGGTACAGGTGGTGCAGGCACGTACACGATGAGCGTCGCCAACACCATCGCATCCAGTACGACAATCACAGCAACAATGGGTGGCCCCGCCTTGGTGCCGACCTGGGGCGTGGCCCAGGAAGGTGACGGAACGGCAACCGGTGCTGCCACCCCAGCGACGATAAGTGTCAATATGTCGGCACTGACAGCCAGCGCGGGCGACACAATATCCGTGGGCGGCGCAACCCTCACTTGCGTGGCTTCTGGCGCTACCACCAACCAATTCAACGCGGGTACGGGAACGACGTTGATTGACAACATCGTCGCGGGCATCAACCGGGCGACCAACACGGTCACGGTGAGCGCAGCGGCAACGGGATGGGCAACGCCAAAAATCCAGGATTGCGTGTACGCGCAACGGAATGGCAACAATTTAGAGATCATGACCCGCGCCGGGTCGGCGGTGTACAACGCCAATGCGTCTTGGAAAGTGTTGTCGGCAGGTTTGTCAGCCAGTGATATCGACGTACAGTTCTCAGGTGGCGCAGGTGGAGCTTGGGGATACTTATTCAATGAACGCACGACGATACTCCCGAGCGCGGTCGTGCTTGGCGGGTACGGTATCTGGGGTGCACAGCAGCCGACGGCGGGGGTGCAGAATCCTGGGGATAGCGTAAGCCTCCGGGCAAACAATAAGACCCTATATACCTCAGTAGGCGCAAACCTAGCGGTCACGCCTGCTGCGATCGGGACGGATGCTTTACCTGTCGTCCATTTGATTGACGATGGAACGGCCTGGTCCGGGGATTCAAGCAGCGCATCGCTTGCGATACAACACACCACGGCGTCGTATTCTGCAATCTTCTCTTTCACAACGGCAATTGCTCTTATTGTGAAGGGAATAAAACGGTCAGACACGGATTACAGTTTGCGATTCGTGCTTTCAGCAGCCGGATCAACCCTCGCAATTGGGATTTCACAAAACAACCAGTTGATTGGTTTTTTGGCCGAGGCGACGGGTTCTGGCAGGACGTATCTGCAAACCACCTACGGGCAGACAGCAGGCCGGAAAGGGCTGTTCAAATCGGGACGAGTTAAACACGCCCAAACTGGTTACTTTGCCAACCTGGGAAGTTCGAACGGGAATGCGGGGGCGGATTTTGACGACATTATTTGGGATAATTCTTCCACTGCCAATGCCAACCTGGGCGTAATGACCGCGTCTAACAGTGGCGCGACCATGGACTCTCGATTCAGGAATAACCGATTCGAACACTTTGTCGTTGGCTCCAAACTTTTCCTTTCTTTGAATGCCGGGGCCACGCTGCACGCGGCATTTGAAAACCCCGCATTCGGCAATGTGACATCTCGCGGCCCGTATGTGGCGAGATCACATGCGATGGATTACTCCACCGTTGTGTCGTATTTTTCCCAGTACGGTAATCGTGATTTCGGAATAGATAACGTGCGGGGGATGGTATCTTGGAATAGTTCGCAATCGTACCCAACGCTCTCGGCGACGCTTCCTGATGGTAGTACACCGTGGTCTTGGTTGATCGCGCCAGCAACCAACGCGGGCTATATCACTTTTGGTTGTCCTTTGGTATCGCCAAGGATAGCCAAGGAAAATTCTCTAGCCGATGGGGCGAGAACATTTACGCTTAATTTCTGTTTGTCCGACGCGATTACCACATGGACGAAACGCGATGTTTCAATGATCGTCGTGTACGTCGATGTAAATGGCGATTTAGTCATTTTGGACACCTTGGATTATTCCGGATCGGCGCTTACTACCTCTACTGAAACATGGAGCCAAGAATCTGCCGGAAAGGTGACGTATTCGGATGGAGGCACGCTCTACCACAATAAATACAAGTTGGAGGTAAGCACACCGTCAGGGAAAAACCTGCCAAACGGGGCGGAAGTCGGGGTGTATTTCCGTGTACACAACATTGTTGCCAATAGCACTCAATACCTGTTTGTTGATCCAGACGTGAGCATCGCCTAATGTCTAGTGCGGTATTTATTCCGAACTTTGCGGGCCACGCTGGTTGCCAAATACTTCCAGCAACTCGCGGCCCTATGACCCTCAATCATGGTGTTGTTTTGTCTCGCGGACGTTTGGCGACAGACAGCATCGGCACCTGTGATATCCGCATCCAGAACGCAGTCACGGGTTCGCGCTACCGAATTGAAGTCTCCAGCACAGGAACTCTGGTAGCCGAAGGGGATGTTGCATCGAACGACTTTTCTGTAAACGTACCACTGTACCCACCCGGTAACGCGGCCAACACGCTCAAGGTCAAGATTCGTAAGGGCACCACCGCGCCCAAGTACCAACCGTTTGAAACCCAGGTCACGGCGGTTTCCGCCGGGGCGCTGGCCTATGTCTCCCAAGTGCCAGACACCATCGCCTAAGGAACCGCCATGGCTATCTACGACGATTTCTCGCTGAACTACACCACCAAAAAGATCAGCCACGCCAGCGGCTCCACGCGCTACACGGTCAACGCGCTGTATTCCTGGCTCATGGACTTGTTCGATGATGCCAGCCAGATGGACGACACGGTGCCGATGTCAGCACAGACGCCGACCGAGTACACGCTGATCAACGGCTGGACGTTCAACGCCGACTCCGACCTGGGCTACCTCTACGGCGGCTCCATCGTGGACACCACCGCGAACAACATCTGGGCCAACTTCTACACCCTCGGCACCATCGTCAGCGGAGGCGTGGTCTACGTCTACCAGAACGGCTCTCTGGTGACTGCGCCGCCCGGTTACTCTAGCGGCCATGTCGATCAGTTGATCAAGGTCACTTCCAGCGGCTCCGACGTGGACTCGAAGAACGTCACCGCCTACGTGCGCGACATCGGCAACACGTTCGACAATTTCACCGCAGCCGGCACGTCCACGGGCGGTCGGGTTCCGATCCCGCTGGCGACCAACACGGACTCCAACGACGACGGCGCGGGCACCGGAATGCCGCTCTCCGGCGTGACCATCACCATCGGCGCGACGAGCCAGGATATCGGTGATGGCAACGGCTCCCAACCTTATGGCGTCATCATCGACGGCAACGGCAATACCTGTGCCAACGTCTACAAGCATCTGAAATACGTAGTCAGCAAGGCGCACGCGGCCGGGGCGGGCAGTTTCACTACGCTGGGTTATTTCTACCGATACCTCGACGGTTCCTATACCGAAACCAAGCAAGCCCCGTTCGCCACCTTTGCGGGCGGCAAGATTTTCGGTGCACGCGGCGTGTGGATCACCAACGTATCCGACTCCAACAACCGGGTATTGATCGACGGCAATGGCGTGACCCGCACGCCCCCGACCACGATCTCCATCACCGTGTCCGGTGTAGTGTCCGGCGACCGCGTGCTGGTGGCCCGCTCCAGCGGCGGCGTGATCAACAAGAGCCAGTTCACACTCAACGGCACGCACACCAGTACCTCCACAGTCACGGTCAACGAGGCGTTGGGTGCGGACATCCCGGATAGCGGGGCACTGCGTCTGGGCGACACCGCCTATACCTACAGCGGTATCACGCGCGGAAGCAAGCAGTTCACCGGAGTATCTCCAGCCCTGTCCGGCGCAAGCGGAGCGGACCTGTATCAGCCGTACATTGACGGCGTGGCGAGCGGCACGAGCATGACCAAATCTCTGGTCTACGCCAGCGACTTCGACATCATCGCGCGGGTTCGTAAGAAGGGAATTCTGCCGTTTGAGAATACTGGGACAGTTACTGTCTCTGGCGCGTCGATTAGCGCCATCCGCACGACTGACACTATCGCCGTTTGACCATGGCCCTAACATTCGATCACGCCACCAAGCTCATCGGCGTGCCCCAGGCCGACGCCCAGCCCTTGCTGATCCAGTCCCTGGTCAACGCGATCCGCGAAGAGGAGGCCAGCGAGCGCGGCATTGCCTACGACCAGATTCTGGACGCCAGCGGCAAGGAGGATTTGGGCGGCGGGGTTTATACCGGCATCACGGCCGGACTTCGCAGCACTTGGAAGCTCAACTTCGCCAGCGGTGCGTATCAAGCCACGATTGATGGCGGGAACCTAGCTGACGCACTGAGCCGGATCAACAATACCGGGAGTCCTCAGGTGTTGGCGCTTTCCAGTGCCGCAGCTACCGTGGTGAATGGAGAAGGTGGGGGCACGGCACCCACGGCTGCACAGAATGCAGCTGCGGTCTGGTCGAGCACGTTGGAAGGTTCCCTCTCGGCTGAACAGATCACCCGCATCCTCCTCGCCGCCCTCGCCGGCAAGCGCGACGGCATCGGAACCACTACAGAGCGGTACTACGGACAGGATGGCACCACGCCGCGTATCACGCTGACGCCGGATCAGTACGGTAACGGCACGCCCACGGTGGATGGAGCATAACGTGGCACTCCTGCGCGGAAAACTTCTTGCTGGTGCGCTGTTTGCGGGCGCGCTGTTCGGTGTTGTTCAGGATGATGTGGCGCAGGCCACGGATACGCCGCGATACGGCGGCAAGCAACGCGAAGACCTCAGTGTCGAGCGCGTCTTGGAATCCTGGGAATGGCTGGATGCGCAGCGCGCGCGTCATGAGCAAGACCGCATCGCGCCGCCGGTTGATGAAGGTGAGTTTGCTGCGGGCTCCATATCTCCATCCGTCCAGGACGCCACGCCAGGCATCATTGCCATCGCCATGCCGCGCACGAAGATCCACGATACCGAGTCGGCGGACAAGGCCGCGCTCGCGGATCGGCAGCGCAGGAACCGGCACGCCATGCTGATGTTGCTGGCCATGGCCGAGGATGACGACTGATTGGTTCGCCATGCGTGATTAACTTGGCCTATCCGATTGGCAGTCGGATACAGAGAGTGGCAGACCCCGGAGTGTTTTGTTGGGGCTTGCGTGGTCGAAATCACGTCGCTCTCCGTGACTAGATTGCCCAAGCCAAGGGTGCAAGCCCCAACAAAGCGTTTCGGGGTTTTTGTTTGGAGAGCACATGAAAACCGCGTTGACCATATGCGACACGAAGATTCGCCAGGATGCCGAGGGACGTTACTGCCTGAATGATCTGCACAGGGCAGCGGGCGGCCTTGGTGGTGACCGTCCTTCCATGTGGATGAAGAACAAGCAGACACAGGATCTGATTGATGAAGTCTCAAAAGCAGGAATTCCTGCTATTGAAACCAAACAACAAATTGGCACCTTTGTCTGCAAGGAGTTGGTCTACGCCTACGCCATGTGGATCAGCCCGAAGTTCAACCTCCAGGTGATACGCGCCTATGACGCCCTAGTGAACACGCCCACTCCCGCGCCAGCCTTCGCCTTGCCTCAGTCCTATCCGGAAGCCCTGCGCGAATTGGCGGCATCGGCCGAGAAGCAGCAGGCTCTGCTCAAGAAGATCGAGGAGGATGCGCCCAAGGTCGAGTTCTTCGAGGTAGTGGACAAGTCAGAAACTACGTGCACGCTCAATGAAGCAGCCAAGGTGCTGGGTATGGGCGAAAAGACGTTGCGCATGAAGCTCAAGGAGCTAGGTGTCTTCCAAAGGAATGGGAGAACGCCTTATCAAAGGTACGTCAACTACAGCTATTTCCAGCTATCTATCCGCCAGTGGCGCAACAACACGGGCTATCCGATGACCTACGTGGTTCCTCTGGTAACTGGGAAAGGCATGATCTGGCTGCAACAGGAATTAGGAATAAAGCCAGCTCCTCAACTAAGCCTGTCCTACGACAAGCGTA
The DNA here is from genome assembly GCA_964513415.1 of uncultured Nitrososphaerota archaeon. GTDB lineage: Archaea > Thermoproteota > Methanomethylicia > Methanomethylicales > Methanomethylicaceae > Methanomethylicus. The sequence goes on along the minus strand of CAZEMX010000005.1, from coordinate 32,658 downwards.
ACGAATCGCCATTGCGTGGCCAGTATTTCCGTGGGTCGGCAACCGATCGCGTGCTCACCACCCTGAAAGAAGCGAGCCAGCCATTGACCAACGGAGAGTTGATGGCGCAAGCAGGGTGCACGCGCGGCGAAGCGGCCTGGGCCATCAGAATTCTTCGTCGTGATGGTCTGCTCGAAGACACGATGCTCAACGATCCGACCAAGCACAGCTTGTACAAGAAATATTCCCTGAAGCACAACGGCGCAGAAAGCCATCACATGACCACTTGATGGGTTCGCCATGCGTGGCAAATTTCGCCGCCATGAACACCACCCCCATCATCACCGGCCTGGACTACTGGCAAGGCCGGGACAGCCAGTACCGCATGGACTGGACGGAAGAGATCAAGCGCAACGCGGATGATCTGCTGTTGCGGATCAACTTGCTGTTGCCGTTCATGGTGGGTGTGGATTTTGAGGCGCACCCCGTTACGCGCTCCCTGGTGTCAAGCGGTTGGCGTCCGCCTTCCGTCAATGCCGGAATTCCAAACGCCGCGCCCCGTTCCAAGCACATTACCGGCCAGGCCATCGACCTGTTCGACCCGGACGGTGATCTGGATGCGTGGTGTATGGATCACCTGGACAAACTGGAGCAATGCGGAATTTGGCTTGAACATCCTTCGGCCACGAAAGGGTGGAGCCACATGCAATCCGTTCCTCCAAAGTCAGGGAAAAGGGTGTTCTACCCATGATCCAGCAAATGTCTCCAAGTCTCGTTGTTGACTATCTTGCTCACGGCGGCACTTTCCCATCCAGTCGCGCAGGCGCTGGTTCTACCCGTAAGGAATCAACATGGCGAAGAAGAAGCACTCCCTTGGCATGACCATGCAGGAAGACGACTGGATGGTCGAGGATGCCATGCGCACCTTGATGCGCGCCGAACAGATCAAGAAAGACAAGAAGCTGATGGCCCAGGTTGCCAAGATGGCCAAGGACAAACTGCTGGAACTGTCCAGCGTGGCCGCCGAAGCCAGCGAATCCGAGTAATCCACCGAAGGAGACATGCGCATGAGTGCTGCAAAAGAAGCGTTCGACCCCGCCATCCTGCAAACCCTGACCGACGAGGAGCGCGCCGCCATCCTGGGCGATGATGCGCCCGCCGATGAGGTCGAGGCCTTGAAGGCGCTTGCCGAAACCGATGGGTCCGGCGCTGACGAGGATGACGACGGCGACGATGACGATAAGGCGGACGAGGATGGCGATGGCGACGACGATGCGCTCGCCGATGCGGCTGCCGCCCAGTCTGCCCCCGCCGCCACAGATCCTCCCGCCGATGCGGCGCCCGTGGCGCAAGAAGCCAAGCCGGCCGAGCCGACGCGCATCGTCTACGACTACCAGCTTCCCGAGGACTACCAAACCAAGGTAGACGCCATCCGGAACCGGGAAGACGAAATAGCCCAGCAGTTCAAGTCCGGTGAACTGGACTTCGACGCCTACCGCGCCGCCGCACGTGAACTGGACATCGAGCGCGAGGCGCTGACCGACATGCGCGTCAAGGCGGCGATCTCCCAGGAAGTGAACCAGCAGACCGGCGAATCCCTGTGGCGCTCCGCCTTGCAGCAGTTCAATGCCACCACCGCCAAGGCCGACGGCATCGACTATGCCAAGGATGAGGTAAAGATGGCGGAATTCGACCAGTTCCTCAAAATGTTGGCCGACAAACCGGAGAACGCCGAGAAGGATCACAACTGGTTCATCAGCGAGGCCCACAAGCGCGTCAAGGCAATGAACGGCATCGTCACCGCGCCGAAGCCAAATCCGCAGAGGAATGAAAGGCGCGATCCGCCGAACCTGAGCCAGTTGCCCAAGACCCTTTCCGATGTGCCGGGTGGCGATGGCCCGGGCGACGTGTCCGACGAGTTCTCCAATATTTATGCGCTTGACGGACTGGCATACGAGGATGCGCTGAAACATCTTGAGCGAACAAACCCCGCCGCGTATGCAAGGTTCGTTGCGTCTTGAGCTTATGAAGCTCGCTGAAACGCAATCCTCGATACACCTGGACATCCATGTCGGCGAAGCATTGCTGATCGACGACGGGCGCATCAGCGTGGAACTGGAGGCGAAGAGCGGCAAGATCGCCCGCCTCCGGGTGGTGTCCCCGCGCGACATGACCGTGGAACGACGCAGGATGCAGGAGACGACAAAAACCACCGCGTAAGTCTCGCCATGCGTGGCATATAGCGGTCTAGCAGCACAAGCAGTAGAGAAGGGTGCGCAGGAGTGCGCCTGGTGAAGCAACCAACCAGGAGCATGACATGGCCCGCACGATCATCGGGGTAAATGACCCCAAAGCAGTCAAGAAGTACACCGGCCTTCTGGCGATGGATACCTCGCACAAGTCCTATTTCAACTCCCGCATGATGGGCCGTGGCGCCGAAGCCGAGGTGCCCATCCAGATCCTGACGGAACTGGAAAGCGATGCTGGGGAAAACATCGCCTACGATCTGTTGGCCGAACTGTCCATGGCCCCGGTCGAGGGCGAGGACACACTGGAAGGCAAGGAAGAGCGCCAGCGCTTCTACACCGATTCGGTCTACATCGACCAGGCCCGGTGCGGCGTGAACACCGGCGGGCGCATGACCCGCAAGCGCACGCTGAACAACCTGCGCGACAAGGCCCGCCGCCAGCAATCTTCCTGGTGGGCTCGCCTGTTCGATGAACTGCTGTTCATCTACCTGTCCGGCGCTCGCGGCAGCAACAGTTCCACCGTTGGCCTGTCCTCCAGCTACACCGGCCGCGCCAACAACAGCATCAAGTCGCCCGACTACGAGCACCGCCTGTACGGCTACGATGCTTCCGACATGCCGACCGTCACCAGCGGCATCGAGATCACGGACATCATGAACCTGGGAGCCATCGACCGGGCATGGACCCGCGCCACCGTTCAGGGCGGCGGTTCCACCGGCGTGCCCGTGCTCCAGCCGTGCAAGATCGACGGCATGGAAACGTATGTGTGCGTCATGCACACCTACCAGGAAAACGACCTGCGCACCGCGACCGGAACCGGCCAGTGGTTGGACATCCAGAAGGCCGCCGCCGCCGCCGAGGGCCGCAACTCGCCGCTGTTCAAGGGTAGCCTGGGCATGTATCGCGGCGTGGTTCTGCACTCCCACAAGAACATCCGCACCTTCGCCTCCGGCGACACCATGCCGGCGACCGTCGCGGCGGGCACCGCTGATTCCAGCACCCTGTCGCTGGCGTCCGGTGGCGCTTCCCGCGCGCTGTTCATGGGCGCCCAGGCCGGCGTGGTGGCGTTCGGTTCGCCCGGCACCAACCTGCGTTTCGACTGGCACGAGGAAACCCGCGACAACGGCGACAAGGTTGTGATCTCCACCTCCAGCATCTTCGGGTGCAAGAAGGTGTCCTTCTCCACCGAGGCCACCGCCAGCCAGGACTTCGGCGTGATGGCCATCGATACCGCCCACACCGGCACCTAACCGGGATGGCCGGCCCAGGTAACGGGCCGGCCGCCTCAAGTTAAACCAGACAAGGAGCAAGATCATGACCGGATTCGTCAATTCTCACAGCATGAAGGGCAAGGACGCCTCCATGCCCACCCCGCAGGGCGCGGAAGTCGTCGCGTTCCGCACCACCATTTCCCTGGGCACCGCCGACCTGACGGTGAACTATCTGGATCAGGTGATTACCCTGCCCGCCGGCTGCGTTCCGGTTGACATGGAATACGACATCACCGACCCGGATGCCAGCACCGCCGCGCTGGTCATGTCGTTCTCGGTCGGCAACCTGAAGGACAAGGACGCCGCCGGTGCCGCGTCTGCCGGCACTGCGGCCGATACCCTGGCCTCCACCCTAGCCGCTGACGGTGGCGGACCCTGGGGCGTTTCCACCGCCACCACGGCCGCTGCCACCGCGCGGATCACCAAGACCGGCGTCAACATGGCCAACGTCACCGCCGTGGACTACGACCGCCACGTCCTGATGAAAGTGGCCACCGCGCCGACCACGCCCGCAGCCTGCACCCTGGGCGTGACCCTGTTCTATCGCAACAAGATGGCCTGACATGCGCTTGCGCTATGACCCGCCCGGCGCCATGCCGGGCCAAGTCAAGATCGGGGTTGACGGACCTTCCGGGGTCCGTCACTTCTTCCGTCATTCCCGTGGCTTCGTGTGCGATGTCGCGGATGTGGATGATGCCCAGGCGATCCTGGCTATGCCCGGCTTTGTCGCGGTCGATGCGGTGCCGGTGATGGAACAGGAACCCGAACGGGAAACTGTGGCGGCCTTCGATCTGCAACATCTGGACCGTGCCGGCCTGAACGCGCTGGCCGCCGTCCGTGGCCGAAAGTTCCATCACAAGACCAGCGACGCCAAGGTGCGCGACGAGCTAGCCGCCATGTTGGCCAAGGAAGCGACCGATGCCGACGATGCAGGAACTGTGTGATCGTGCGCGGATTCCGCTCAACGACGCATCCAAGGACCGTTACCTAGACGCGGACCTGCTTGGTTTCGGCAATGCGGCTATTCGCCGCGCGTACCAACTCCGGCCCGACCTCAAGTTCGGCGCCTATGCGACGGATTACAGCGACCTTGCCCTGACCGGGACATTCCCGCTGCCGTCCTATTTCTTCCAGCCCGTGGCCGACTACATCGCCGGCCGCATGAATACCGTCGATGACGAAACCGCCAATGGCGAGCGCGCCATCGCCCTCATGCAGTTGTTCGAAGCGCAGGTGATGCAATGAAGACCTGGGCCAACTTCCTCGATGACGTGATGCCGGAAGTGCCCGGAGCGATAACCGCCATGGTCGAGGACCGCATCAAGAAAGCGGCCATCGAATTCATGGACCGGACACGGGTGTATCAAGCCGATCATCCGCCCCTTGATTCCGTCGCCTCCCAGGGCGCCTACGACTGGGACACGGGCGACGTGGAAACCGAGGTATGCCACGTCTTCAACGTCTGGTACGAAGGCGAGAAGTTGACGCCGAAGAATGGCGACTACCTGGCCGACAAGTACGATTACTGGCCCGAGGAAGAGGGCACCCCGTACCACTACCTGCAAGAGCGCACCGACACCTTGATCATCGTGCCGATGCCCATCGAGGCCGTGGTCGGCGCCATCGAAGCCAAGGTGGCCTTGCGCCCGACACTGGACGCCACTGGTATCCCGGACGATCTGTTTTCGGATCACCATGAAGCCATCGCCGCCGGCGCGCTGTTCCGTCTGTTGCGCATGCAGAAGAAACCCTGGACTAATCTGGATCTTGCCGCCGCCTATGGCCAGGCATTCCAGTCCGCCGTGGATGCCGCGCGCACACAGCAACAAAAAGGGAATGTGCGCTCTCCGCACCACATTCCAAACCCGCGTAGCCGGTTTGTATGACTTCCATCGTCATCGACAACTTCGGCGGGCTGTCCCCCAGGACGGACCCGCAGAAACTGCCGCAGCACGGCGCGACCTCCACGCTGGATGTGCGCCTGCACTCCGGCGCCCTGCGCGGCTGGCGCAAGCCCAAGGCATTGACGCCCGAGGTGGTGGTCGAGTCTGACACCATGACGATCTTCTACGACCCCGGCAGCGCGCAGTGGTTTGCCTGGTCGTATGACGTGGACATCGTTCCCGGCCCGGTATCGGACCAATACGCCGCACGCCGCTACTACTACACGGGCGACGGCGCTCCCAAGAAGACCGACTCCGCGATGGCCGAGGCGGGCACGGGTGCGTACCCCCAGACTTGGTATTACCTGGATGTCCCGGCCCCGTCCGGTGCGCCGACCGTCTCCAACGACGACCTTGGCACCGGCACCGCCGAGGATCATGTCTACATCTTCACCTACGTTTCCACCTTTAGCGGCATCCAGGAAGAGTCGGCCCCCTCCGCGCCGGTCACCGTTGCCGCGTGGCAACCGGGCGATACCGTTACGCTGACCTGGACCGACACGCCGCCGACCACCGGCTACAACATCACGCACCGTCGCCTGTACCGTAGCAACGGCTCGGACTACCTGTTCGTGATGGAGCAGGCCATCGCTGAAACGAGCGTGGATGACGACCTGCTGAACGCGGACCTGGGCGAGTCGCTGACCACCCTGTCGTTCGATACGCCGCCTGCCGGCCTGACGGGCCTGGTCGCCATGCCCAACGGGTTCCTGGCCGGGTTCGTGGGCAACGAGATCTATTTCTCCGAGGCGTACCAGCCCCACGCCTGGCCCGCCGCCTACAGCCTCACCGTGGCTGAGCAGATCATCGCCCTGGCCCCCGTTGCCCAGGGCTGCTACGTCCTGACGGAAGGGTCGCCGTATTTCATCACGGGTGTCTCTCCGGACAGCATGACCTCGGAGCGCATCAACAAGTACGCCCCCTGCCTCTCCAAACGCTCCGTCGCCACCGATGGGGCCGGCGTCATGTACGCCACCTACAACGGCGTGGCCTACGCCAGCGGGGGCGACGTGAAGACCATCACCGACCAGTTGTTCACCCAGGAGGAGTGGCAGACCTACTCCCCGGAACGGATGCTGGGCGTTTTCTATGACGAGCGGTACACGCTCTGGTTTGCATAAGGACACATCATGGCTCTGACTCTTCGCGCAACCAAAGGCTCTCCGCTCACCCACGCCGAAGTCGATGCGAACTTCCAGCACTGCGCGCCCACCAGCGGCACGGTCCAGGCCAACCTCGACCTGATCGACCCGCGTGGCGTGCATACCATCTGGATTCCCGCCGGCACCATGACCGCCCGCACCACCAACGGCGCGGCTTCCGGGTCGGTCGAGACGACCACCAACAAGGTGATGCTCAAGACGCTGGACTTCGATGCGTCCACGATTGAATACGCCCAGTTCACGGTACGGATGCCGAAGTCTTGGGACTTGGGCACGGTGACGGCGGTTTTCACTTGGAGCCACGCGGCGACCACGGTGAACTTCAAGGTTAGCTGGGGCATCCAAGGTGTGGCCTTGTCCAACGACGACGCCGCCGACACGGCCTTTGGCACGGCGATCTACACCAATGATACCGGCGGCACGACGGACGACATTTATGTGTCGGACGCTACCGCAGCCGTTACCATCGCCGGCACTCCCGCCGCCCAGGACTACGTGGTGTTCCAAGTGCTTCGCAAGGCCGATGACGGTACCAACGACACCCTGGCCGTGGACGCCCGACTGCACGGGGTCACGCTCTACTACACCACCAGCGCCGCCACGGACGACTGAGCGTGTAAATGACCGCCGCCTACGTCGAAGCCTGCTACTGGGACGTTGGCTACGCCAACGGCGACCTGACCTGCTCGGCCTTTACTGCCGACACGTTGGGCCAGTACGTCGAACCCTGTTACTGGGAGATCGGCTACGCAGTCGGGGATCAGCCCTGCCCGGTGAGCACCGCCGAGTATCTGATGTCGGGCCTGATGTTCGACCGGACGATTCAAGACGCGCCGCTGACCCAGACTCGCGTTGCCGCCCAGGCGGTTCACATCAGGCGCGATACCGGCAAGATGTACGTGGTGGACCCGGAGACGAGCGAGATCATGCAGTGGGACGGCGACGACGTGAACCGTCTGCCGTTCGAGTGGAAGTCCAAGACCTTCATCGCGCCCAAGCCGATGAACTTCAGCTTCGCCCAGGTGCTGCTCGATGACCGGGAGAATACCTTCGCCGAGGCGGTGCGCGCACTGATCGACGAGAACGAAGCCCTGTGGGGTACCGAGTGCTCCTTCGGCGACTTGAACTCGTTTGAACCCAATCTCTACGAAGTCAACGGCTCTTGCCTGGAACCCGTGCCCACCCTGGACAGCGAGTACACCACGCTCTACGTCTACGCCGATGGCGTTCTGGTCCGCTCGGTCAACGTGTTGACGGAGAAACTGTACCGCCTGCCCGCTGGCTTCCGCTCCACCCGCTGGACCGTCGAGGTCGTCGGCAACAAAGGCGTGCGTCGGATCACGCTCGCAACCAGTGCCCAGGAGATCGCCAATGCTTAGTATGTCTCAGATGACGGGGTTTAACGCGGGCGGGGAACATGACCCGTATTGGGCGGAAGTAGTGCTGCTCATGAACCTCGACCTCGATATGCTGGATGCTAAAGGACACACGGTTGCAAATACTGGAGGCGTCTCTATCAGCAGCGGTGCTGCCGTGTTTAACGGGTCAAACTATCTGTCGGTGGATCACTCCGATTTTGCTTTTTCAGCTCAAAATTACACCGCTGAGTTTTATGTAAAACTCTCCGATACCACGGGCGGTAGATACCTTTTTAGCAATACATCCTCGGCGTATATCTGGCTCGGCCCCCTGGGTACTGGTATGTTAACATGTAGTGTTCACGGCAATGCCACTACTCCTGTCCCTGTTTCGCCTGACCAATGGATGCACGTAGCTTTTGTCAGGGATACTACTGCACGCTTGTACATTGACGGTGTTTTGGTGCACAGCGTTGAAAGTCCACTTGGGCTTGGTGGCAGTAAGTGGGAAATCGGACGAGCTTATACCGTTACGGGTGGCGGTAGCCCCGGCCTGAACGGGTATATCAGGAATGTACGATTCACCAAAGGCGTGGCTCGTTACACCACCAACTTCACCCCACCCACCGCGCCGTTCCCTAACTCATGAAAAAGCCTGCCATCCCTTCCCCCATCGGCCTGGACGCGGAGCGCGTGTTGCGCCCCATGAAAGAGATTCTGGAAGACCTCACCGGGCAGCGTTCGGGCGAACTGGTGCGGCTGCCCACCACCGCCACCACGGCGGACATCATCAACAAGGTCAACGAGATCGTTGCCCGTCTGAACAAGTCAGGAGTCTGATATGGCCGTTCGATTCGTCAACAACTTCCGCGCCCCGCTGGCCGCTTCCGTCGATAGCGATGACACGACCCTGGCCTTCCCCGCCGGGTACGGCGATCTGTTCCGCGCAAAACTCGGCTCGGCGCTTGGGACAGATCACGTCTACGGCACCGTGTTCAACTCCGGTGGCGACATCGAGATCGTCAAGATCACGGCCACGGTTGATGATGACTTCACGGTGGTGCGCGGCGTGGACGGTACGACGTCCAAGGCTTGGTTGGCGGGAGACTACATGGCCTGCCGTCCCTGCGCGGCCTCACTGTCCGAAGCGGTGACCCTGCCCACCGACTTGGCGCGTTCCGGGGTCAACCTGGACATCACCGAGCTGCGCGGGCTGACCACGCCGCTGACTGAACAGCAGGGCGGAACTGGGGTGACCACCTACGCCGCCCTGGCCGCCGCGCTTGGCATCAGCCTGCCATGGTCCGCCTCCAGCGGCGGAACGGGCGTCACCAGCCTGTCCGCGCTCAAGGCCGCGATGAGTCTGACGCCCGGCACGGACATCATGGCCTATGTGGCGCCGGGCACTTCCGGAAACGTGCTCACAAGCAACGGCACTGCCTGGACAAGTTCAGCGCCGACTTCGGTGTTGACATCGGGAACGGCGCAGGCGACCACTAGCGGGTCTAGTGTCGATTTCAGCATCCCATCGTGGGTGAAGCGGATCACTATCAGTCTCAATGGTGTGTCGCACAGTGGTGTTTGTGGTATTCGCCTCGGAGACGCTGGCGGCGTGGAAACGACGGGCTATGCGTCTTACACAGCCACGAACTATTTCCTATTAGGCGTGACCTCCACATCAGGCGCGGTTGTCTTGACAAAAGAAAACGGCAATACGTGGTGCGCTTCTGGGTCGATACTGGCTACAGACTCTGAATCTGCACAGTATTTGCAAGCCGTGGCTGGATATAAAACGCTGTCTGACACGTTGACCACAGTGCGCATCATGGCCAATGGAATTTTCTCTGCTGGCGAAGTCAACGTGCTGTATGAGTGAAAATGCTCACCCACATAGACCCCCGTTACCTGGATACCGTCTGGCCCGAGGTATCGCCCCTGCTTGCCGATGCCGTCGCCAAGAACTGGGGCGAGTGCGACCTGTCGCAGCTACGCGCGCAGATCGCCTACGGTGGCGCCCAGTTGCTCGTGTGGCATGAAGGCGATGATGTCGTCTCCGCCGCGAGCATCGAGTTCAAGCAGTACCCGAATTTCCGTGCCGCCCATGTCGCCTATTTGGCCGGCAAGACCAGCCAGGAATTCTGGGATGCGTTCCGCGACTGGGCCAGAAAGACCGGGGCTTCCTGCGTGGAAAGCCTGTGCGGAGCGAGCGAGGAACGCCTGTTCCAGCACTACGGAATGGAAACCACCTATCGGATGATGCGCGCCAGCCTGTAGTCCATGCGTGGCAGCATCCGGGAAAGTCTGACGCCATAAGGATTGCGCCATGAAACAACACGACCCGATCTTCTTCACCCCTCCCTCCGGGAGCATGCGCAATCGCCGGCTGTTCAAGGGGGGGGGCGATGCCGCTTACTACAAGAACGCGGAAAAGCTCTACGGCGTCCAGTCCGATACCGCCCAGTTCATGCTGGACATTGGCAAGGAAGCCCTGCCGGGTGCGGTGGACCGCTACCAGACTGCGGCGATGCAGTACCAAGATCCTGCTTATGCCGAGCGCATGGCGGGGCAGGCGGCAACGACCGCCCAGCAGTCCATCGACCAGACTTCCGACACCATGCGCCGCAACATGGCGCGCTACGGATTCAATCCGGCCTCGGGCAAGTGGGCCGGTATGGAGCGGACGAACGCGATCCAGGGCGCGGCGCTCAAGGCCGGCGCGGTGAACCAGGCGCTGACCAACGTGGAAGACAAGAAGTTCGGCGCCGCCAAGGACTTCTACAGTTCCATGGTTGGCATGCCTTCCGACGCGGCGGCACAGGCCGGCAACGCGGCAAGCGGTTTCGCCAGCATCGGCCAGGCCAAGCAGAACCAGTCGGCGCAGGAAAGCCAGGGGCTGTCCAACGTCGCCAGCCTGGGCTACATGGCTTTGACCATGCGCGACGGCGGCGAGGTCAAGAAGCCGATCAAGGGCTACGGTGCGCGTATGGCCTCTGGCGGCCTGTTCCAGGTGGGCACGCAGCCGGTCCAGGTGCCCACCGCACCCGCTCCGCAACAACAGCAACCGTCCATCAGCAGCATGAAGACGGGCGCGCAACTGATCACCAAAGGGCCGGGCGGGTTCGCCAAGCAGATGTCGGCTCAAGGCGGAAAGATCATGGAGAACGTCGGCAACTGGACCGGCAATGCCGAACTGGCGGCCCAAGGCCTTGGCACCCAAGCGACGGCTGCCGGCCAAGACTTAACCGGGGCGATCCAGGCATACAAGGGCGCCGGCATGAACGACGTGGCCGGCGGACTGGCGGCTGGGGCGGGCGATGCCGGCACGATTGCGCTGGGTACATCGGCGGAACAGGGTGCCATGCTGGCCGCCCAGAACGCGGGGCTTGCCGGCGCCGAAGCGGCGACAGCAAGCGCGCTGGGAACTGGTGCGGAAGTGGCTGCCGGAACCGAGGCGCTGGCTGGTGTGGCGACGGCCATGCCGTGGCTCGCCGCCGGGGCGGCCGTGGGTAGCCTGCTGGGCCTGTTCGCCGATGGCGGCGAGGTGGAGCGGGAGAACATGATCCAGGGCGGCAAGGTGGACGGCCCTGGCGGCGAGACGGAAGACAAGATCCCGGCCTGGCTGTCGGATGGCGAGTTCGTGGTAAACGCCAAGTCCGTGAAGATGCCTGGCGTGAAGCCGATGCTGGAGAAGATCAACGCGGCCGGCCTGGCGAAACGCTACGGGGCCGGCGGCTTTGCACAGAAGCCGGGCTATGCCTGTGGCGGCGCGGTCAAGAAAAGGAGCTACGCATGAGCACACTGAGCAATCTCGGCGCCGTCGCTGGCGGCATCATGGGCGGCATGTCCATGCGCCAGGCCATGGAGCAGAAGAAGCTGGAAGAAGAGCGCCTGCGCCAGGACATGGAGATGCGCCGGCAAGAATTCGAAGCGCGCCAGGAAGACCGCACCGTGGCCAAGCAGGCACGCGAGAACAACGCGGCCTTCTATTCCAAGTTGGGCGCCCAGCCCTTCATGCAGGCGCAAAGCCCGGGTAGCGAGGCCGTGATGGTGCCGACTGACCCGAGCGCGCCGGACGAGCCCACCATGGGTGTGAACCGCGCGGCCCAGACCCCGCGCGCCGAGATCGCCAAGATCGGCATGAGCGAGGTCATGAAGCCCAAGCCGGTGGACTTCGATGCAGCGGCGAAACAGGATGCGGCGACCCTGAACCAGTTCAAGATGCAGGCCTATGCCTTGCAGGGCCAGGATCGCGCCAATGCCCTGGCGGCGCTGAACGATAAGAAGGCGGAACTGCTGTCAGGATACATTCGCCAATATGCCGGAGATCCCAATGCGGATGCCTACGCATTCGCCAAGAATGCGGGTCAGATCGGTGCTTATTTTGGCGAAGTGCCAACTGGATTGCAGGCCATTCAGTTCGCCGATTTAATGAAGAAGCACCAGCGCGAGGGCGCACAGGAGGCGTTGAAACGCGCCAACGCGGGCGACAAGGCCGGCGCACTCAAGGCATGGAACGAAAGCGGCGAGCACCAATTCATGGACCTGGAACTTGTCCCCGCCGAATCATCCATGAAAACCCCCAGCTTCAAGATGATCGGCGTCACAAAAGACGGCAGGCGGACTCTCATGGCCGAAGGCATGACAGCCTTCGATGCCATTATTTCCCTGGAGTCTGGAATCAAGACGGCTGAACTGGCCATGCAAAAAGCCAAGATGGACGCCGATGCCGAGAACGCAAAGCGCGACGATGCGCGGGCCGATAAAACATCCGCCGCCAGCATCAACGCCAGCAACGCCTCCGCCGCCGCGAGCTACGCCAACGCCGCGCAGACCAAAGAGGAAACCAAGTGGATGCGCGAGAACAAGGGCGCCAAGCCGGGGTCTGGTTCCGCTTACAAAGTGGAAATGAACGAGGTTGCGCAGGCGTTCGGAACGCTTGCGATGGACAGTAAAGGCAAGCCGATTACCGATTTGATGACTGGCCGCCAGATCGTCAATCGGAACATCGAAAAAGAAAATGAATTCCTGCAATGGATGGTGCAAAACGGCATTACGGATACCAACAAGGGGCTGCTGCTGTACAAGGGCCAGGCGAAGCAAAGCGGCGGTGGATACGACGCCTACCTGGCCGCCTTCAACAAGGCCAAGGCCGCAGGAAATGCGCAGGCCATGAAGGAATTGACTGATGCGGCGCGGAGTTCCGGCATCGTGAAGTGAAGTCCGGGGTCAGCGTGGAAACGGGCTTATCGTTCCTCGCCCACGCACTTTGACGCTGCCAGTTCGACCCCGGACACAACAAGCGTAGCACAACCCCATGCGTGGCACATTGCCTGAACTTATCAGGTCAGGTGCCCACCATGAGCCAGTTCGACGACATTCTCGCCAAGCACGGGATCAAATCTCAGGACCAAGGCGAAGTTGATTCATTTGACGCCATCCTGAAGAAGCATGGGATCGGCGCGCAGCCGGACGAAAAACCACAAGGATTCTTGTCCAACGCCGCCGACCTGGCGGTTGGCGGTGCACGTTCCGCGTTGACTGCCGCGCGCCTGTCTGGCGACGTTGCAACCGGATCGTTCGATCAGAACGCCCCGGCGCTGATCAGTCAGTCTATGCAAGACCAGAGAAAACCCAAGCCCAAGGAATTGACCGAAGTCGAGCAGGCTTTCGCCAAGCCGGCGCATGAGTACGAGCAGGCCGGCGCCTGGTCAGACAATCCGCTGGACAAGTTGGCAGCTATCGGCAAAACCATCTGGACAGTCGGCGAACAGGCCATCGCCAACCCCAAGGGAACCGCCTACCTGACGGCATCCCAGATCGCCAACATGGCGCCTTCCATCGTTGGCATGATGGGGGGCGCGAAAGCAGGCGCCATGGCCGGGTCACCATTTGGCCCAGTCGGTGCTGGTGTCGGTGCGGTGGCTGGTGGTGTCGCTGGCGGATTCGCCGGTGAGTGGCCCATGGAGGCCGGCTCTGAGTTCGTCGGCGCTATCGGCAAGGAATTGCAACGGCGCGGGATGGATGCCAGCGAGAACAACATCGCCGCCTTGTTGGCTGACAAGAAGTTCATGGATGTGGCTCTTTCCGATGTGCGAACCAAGGCGACGACCACCTCGGCCGTGGATGCCGCTTTCACCATGGGGGCCGGGCGCTTGGCTACGGGTCCGGCGCGGGCCGCAGAAAAAGCCGCGCGTGCGGAACTGGGCGCGGGGGCGAATGCGGCGCAGATCGCCCAGAGAACCAAGGAAATCCTCAAGACACGCACCCTGCCGCAGAAGATCGGAACGGGGGCCAAAGCGGTTGGCCTCGATGTGGCCGGTGGTGGCGCGTCAGAAGCGGCTGGGCAGTACGCTGGATACGGTTCGGTAGACCTGGCCGATGTGGGACAGGAAATGCTGGGAGAACTCGGAGGCGCTGGCATTGAGGTTCCTTCGGCCGCATGGTCCGCCGGGAAAGGTGCCATGGGTGGCGGATCGACCCAACCCGCCACGCCGACCCCGCCGCCGGCCGGCACTTCCCCCTCAAGCCTCCCCCCTACCGCCGCCGGGGCTTCCCCCCTTGCCGCGCCGCCGCCGCTGAACCAGGCCGACCCGGGCGCGGAATTGCTCAAGCCGCGCGCGCCGAATGCGCTGGATCGGGTGGCCGAACTGGACAAGGAGGCCGCTAATCTCAAGGCGCGCAAGATGGAACTGAGTCCGGATAATGGGTACGGCCCCATGTTCGACGGAGAGCGCCAGGAGATTGTTACGCGCCAACTTGAGATCGCGCAGGAGCGCGCTGACCTGGCCAAGGATTGGCCGGTCCACACCCCAGGGGCGCCTGTGTCGTTCTCCACCGAGACGGGGGCCAAACTGGACGGCACGTTCGCGCTCATGGAAGCGGACGATCTGGTGTCGTCACATGACACCAACTTGCGCAAGGATGCGCGCTACCCCGCCGAACTCCAGCCGCGCGAGCGCGAGCGCGCAGCCTCGGAGATGCAGATCTCCAGCATCGTCCAGAAACTGGACCCGGCCCGCCTGGGGGAATCCCCGGACGCTGCGACCGGCGCCCCGATTGTCGGCCTGGATGGACTAATCGAGTCCGGCAATGCACGTACGATTGCACTAAAGCGGGTCTATCAGGCCAACGGCCAGAAGGCCGAGGACTACAAGACATTCCTGAAAACCAACGCGGACCGCTTCGGGGTTTCACCGGAATGGGTGGATACCATGAGGAAGCCGGTGCTGGTGCGGGTGCGCACCACGCCCGTGGACCGTGCCGAGTTTGCGCGCCAGGCCAATGCCACCACCGTGGCGCAGATGTCTCCCAGCGAGCAGGCCCGTTCCGACGCCGCGCGCATCGACAACCTGGACGACCTGACCCCGGACGAGAATGGCGACTTCACCACCGGCACGTCGCGGGATTTCGTGCGCCGATTCATGGGCAACCTGGCGCCGACAGAACGCGCCGGCCTCATGGATGCCAGCGGTGCCCTGTCGCAATCCGGCTATGCGCGGATTCGCAATGCCGTGCTGGCTAAGGCCTACGGGGATTCCGGCGTGCTGCAACGCATGGTCGAGAGTCTGGACGACAACCTGCGCAATATCGGCAAGGCGCTGACCCAGGCCGCGCCCAAAGTGGCGAAGGCGCGCGCCGCCATCCAGGACGGCGCCCTGTTCAATGCCGACATCACGCCGGATTTGATGGCCGCCGTGGAAGAACTTTCCAGGCTCAAGGAATCCGGCACTTCGGTGGATGATGCCCTGGCCCAGAAAGGCATGTTCGGCGAGAAGCACACGCCGGAAACTCGCGCGTTGATCCGCTTCCTGGCGGACAACACGCGGCGCCCGCGCAAGATCGCCGACTTCATGCAGTCCTATTTCGACGGACTGAACGCCGCCGGCAACCCCGGGCAATCGTC
This sequence comes from uncultured Nitrososphaerota archaeon, assembly GCA_964513415.1. Taxonomy (GTDB): domain Archaea; phylum Thermoproteota; class Methanomethylicia; order Methanomethylicales; family Methanomethylicaceae; genus Methanomethylicus. Next base: position 16,792 of record CAZEMX010000005.1, on the reverse strand, counting down.
CCTGCTGGGAGAAACGCAGGCGCCCAGCAAGGCGGACTTGATGCAGGCCGCTTACCGCGCGACGGTGGGCATGGATGCGCGCGAGCAGGCCGACGCAAACTGGAATGCGGCCCTGGCCGACCTGGGGGTGATCGCCCGCAACCTGGCTGGCGTCAACCGCATGCTGCCGGAGGACACGCCCAACCTGATGCCGACCCTGGTGAAACTGTTCGGCGCCGGCCTGACCAAGGTGGGGTTCGATGTGCGCGATCTGATGCGCTACGTGAAGAACGCGCTCAAGGCCATCCCCGAGTTCAAGACCCTGTGGAACAAGATCCCGGATGAGGTCTACCGTAAGGCGGCGCAACAGGCCATCGACGCCCATCAATCTGGCGATGCCGGCGGGCAGATGGATATGTTCGCCGCGGCGAGTGCACCGGTGGGGGGGCAGGTCGATTTATTCAGCCAGGCAGTGAAACCGGCGACCAGCAGGGAAACCCCAGTGGGCCAACCTGCCGCCAATACATCTACACCATCACAAGCTACGCGCTCAAAGCCGAAAACACGCATCGCGTTCGATGGTATAACCGGCCCGACTGGCGCGAAGCTGACAGGCTATGAATGGGCCTGGAAGCCTTACGCATACGTTGACCGTCTTGGAGAAGACCGAGAAGGACGCGAATCGGACTGGGACAATGCCGAAACCAATGTCGAAACAGGCCGCGATATTGTCCACAAATTCACTGTGGCGCAGGCCGGAAATGAGCAAACCGTAAGTCTTGAAACTGCATTGCAGTTGCTTGGATTTGCGGAATCCGGAAGCCTATCGGTGAAGGGTGTTGCCAACACGGCAAAGCGAGTCGCCAAGATCAAGATGGCAATCGCCGAGTTGGAACCTGTCGCCGACGCATACGACAAGGCCAAGGCGGAAGTAGACGCCATGCCATACCCGCCAATCACTGTTGAAGGGATATGGGCGCGAATGGGCGATGCGATGGTGCGCAGACGTTCGGACGATGCGTTCTATGTTGCCGGAGAAAAAAAGACGCTTGAGCTTTCGTGGAAAGAAAAACGAATGGCAGAACGCGGATTCAAAGGAATCCAATCTCCACACGACGTTATTGCCGACCTGAAAGCCAAACTGGAACGCGCAGAAAGGAAAATGGCCGAGGCAGTAAAAGCCGCCGCCAACTCAAGCGACAAGCCCACCGAAGCGCCGCGCCTGTCCCGCGCCGTTCCCTGGTACTCGCCCCTCAACCGAGCCATCCAATCCGCCAAGCGCGACACCATGCCGGGCGAGCAGTGGCGCCTGTGGCTCCAAGGCAACAAGGCCAGCCTGGGCGTGAAGGACGACGAACTGCAATTCTCCGGCGTGCTGGATTACCTGGCCCTGCGCGGCAAGGACAAGGTGACGAAGGCGGAGATTGCGGATTACCTGAGCGGGAACGGGGTGGTGGTTGAGGATGTGGTGAAGGCAGAAACCATGCCTATGGGAACGGTCCGCGTGCGCTATATGGCAGCAATGCGCCGCCAGGGCGCCACGCAGGATGAGGCAGAGAAGATGTTCGCCGCGATGCAGGATTTCGCGGAAGACAATGACCACGACGAAAAGGCCAAGGATCGCGGCTTCCGGATGGTCATGGAAGACGGTGAGATGACCGGAAATGAAATCCATGATGTGGCAGGAAACTTTGGTGGAGGAGACACAAAGTTCTCCGGCTACTGGGACTCCTCCTACAAAGGCGGCATCCCCGGAACGTACCGGGAGATATTGGTGACGTTGCCTGGATTGGGCAAAGACAAGTTCAAGTACGCAGTAATGAGCCCGGATGGCACTAGGTACGACGGTCCTGTGTGGGATTCACGCGATAAAGCCGAACGCATGGACGCCTTGCTTGGCGGCGGGCGAGAAATTCGCGCACTTCGGCAAGAAGGGGAGGGACAATTCCGTTCTACCCATTGGCCAGACACCCCCAACGTCCTTGTCCACGTCCGCCTGGATGAAGTCATGGGCGCGGATGGCAAGCGGTATGTGCGGGTGGGTGAGGTGCAGTCTGACTGGGGGCAGGCCGGGAAGAAGGAAGGGTTCAAAGTTGACGAATCGCCTCGCAAGGCGACAACAGCAACGCGGCAAGATGGGTACTGGGAGGTGCGCGACCAGAACGGCGACTTCATTACCAATGTCCAGGACTATGCACTACCTGATGCCGACGAAGCCAAGGCACTTGAAGTTGCTCAGGCACGTTTGCAAGCGCAGCACGTTGGGGAGACGGCTCAAAGCCAGCGCGTCCCAACCGCGCCCTTCGTCACCGATACCAAAGCCTGGGTCGCCCTCGGCATCAAGCGCGCCATCCGCCACGCGGTAGACGTAGGCGCCGACGGCATCGTCTTCGGCACGGGCGAGCAGAACGCCAACCTGTACGACCTCTCCAAGCAGGTTGACCGCCTCGACATCGAGCCCTACGGCATCGAATCCGGCGTGCAGCAATACCGCGTCACCGCCATGAAGGACGGCGCCCGCGCCATCGACCGCACCGTGGCCGAGCCGGAACTGTCCAACGTGGTCGGCAAGGACATCGCCAAGGAAGCCATCGCCGGTAAGACCCGCTTCGAGGGTGAAGGCCTGCGCGTGGGAGGCGAAGGGATGCGGGCGTTCTATGACCAGATCGTGCCGCAGGTGGCGAACGACGTGCTGAAGAAGATCGGCGGTGGGAAAGTCAGCGCAGTGGAGACCGAAGGCGGGAAACAACCAGGCTTCCCCATCCCCAACGAATTGCGCGAAAAACTGGAACGCGAAGGCATGCCGCTGTTTGCCCGTGGCGAAGGGAAAGGCATCGCCCTGCGCGACCTGAATGCCATGGTGGACCGGGTGCGCAAGTCCATGAACAACCTGCCGACCGTGCATGTGCTGACTTCGCCCATGGCCCTGGACCTGAACAACCCGTCCCAAGCCCGCCTGCGCGAGTTCATCGAACAGGCCGGCGCGCTGGATGATGTGGAAGGCGCGGCCCACGAGGGCGAAATCTACCTGTTCGCCTCCGGCCTGGCCGACGAGGCGCGCGCCGAGCACGTTCTTGCCGTGCACGAGATCACCCACTACGGCCTGCGCGCCGTGTTCGGCATGGATCTGGACCCGGTGCTCCAGTCGATCTGGGCGACCAACGCCAACATCCGCAAACAGGCCACGGCTCTGCGCGAGAAGCTGGGCCTGGCGTCCAACGTGGCGGCCGTGGAAGAAATCCTGGCCGACATGGAGCCCGCCGAGCTGGTGAAGCTGACCGGCTGGCGCCGGCTGGCGCAGGTGGTGCGCGACTGGTTCCGTGGCCATGGCTTCACCGCCCTGGCCGACCGCATCGACAGCCTGCTCAAGGCCGGCCTGGACGGGCAGCGACAGGCCGATCTTCTGGTGGCCGATGTGGTGAACGCGGCGCGCGGCTGGGTGAAAGGTGGTAAGCGGGTCGGGAAGGTGGCAAGCGGCACTGCGCTGCAACGGGTCTGGCACGGAACGCCGCACATCTGGGTGCCTGAACACGGATTCCCGCATGGTCGCCCGAGGCTGGATAAGATAGGTACTGGGGAAGGGGCGCAGGCTTATGGGTGGGGATGGTACAGCGCGCAATCGCAAGGCGTGGCGAAGTATTACCTGATGGAGCAGTATGGTCCAATGCCACCAACCGGCCTACTCGCGGCGGCTGTTTCAATCCGGCACAGGTATGCGGATGACGCCAAGAAAGCGGCATTCATGAAGCAGATGTGGCCTGAATACTCCGACAAAGATATTTCCGATGCCATCGCGCAAGCGAAGGAATTGAAGCCAGTAAACGAAAGCTCCCTCTACCAACTCGACATCCCAGACGAAGTTCTCCAGCACCTGCTGGATTGGGACAAACCACTTAGTGAGCAGACGCCGGAGGTGAAGAGTTTGCTAAATAGCGGTGGTGACGATATTGGTCGTAAAGTGCGTGATAGGTGGGTTACCGATGAATGGGGCGACACTCCTGGTAGCCCGACTGGAGCATTCTTATATGAAACGCTAAAAAACAAACTCGGAGGCAAGAAAGCCGCCAGCGAATACCTAGCCAGCATCGGCATCGTCGGCAACCGCTACCTGGACGGCCAAAGCCGGAACCGCCCGCTGAAAGACATCAAGCGCGAATTCCTTGCCGAACTCCCGGAAGACGCCGATGCCAGCGAAGTCGCCGAACTGATCGGCACCGGCAAGTTATCCCCGAAGAACGATGCTCTGCTGCGCGCCCTGAAGAACGACGACTGGCTCGGATTCGATTACCCGGCCCAGGCCGTGAGCGCGGCATTGAGCAATGACCTGTCCGGTTACGATGCCTCGCCGGAGTTGATCCGTGCCGTGGCCGATGCCAAGGAAGGCGGCACCTACAACTTCGTGATCTGGAACCAGCCAACCCTGGACAAGATCGCCCTGCTCGAACGCAATGGCGAGAAGATGGACGCGATGCGCGAGGCGGATGCCCGCAAACTCGCCGACGACCTACCGGCTCAAGAAAAGTGGCTGAATACCGAGGCGCGCATGCGTGGCTTCCAGGGCATCGAAGACCTGGCCGCCAAGGACTACAAGGTGTTTGAGAACCTGGCCAAGTTGTGGCGCGAGAAGCATCCGGCGGATGTGATGCTTTCCCGCGCCGGCCAATCCCAACTTCCCGGCGTGCAGCAATCGCCGCCCGCTCCGCCGCCGTCCCAGCAATCCGCCAACCTGCAAGGCGGCGCGTCCGGCAATCAATCCGTCTTTAACACGCCCGAGCCGTCGAAGATGGACGACATCATCTTCAAGCTCCAGGACAAGCACATCGATCTGAAGCGGGCGATCCAGGGCATTACCGATGCCGGCCGGCAGATCGCAGACAAGTGGAACACCTACATGCAGGAAGAGCTGTTCCATGGCCGCACCGCCAAGCGCGTGCAGGACTTCGCCGACCGGGAACTGGCGCCCATGCTGCGCGAAATGGCCCTGCGCAAAGTGTCGATTGCCGATCTGGACAAGTACCTGTGGGCGCGACACGCCAAGGAAGCCAATGCACTGATCGAGCAGCGCGATCCTGGCGTCATGGTCGATGACGTGACCGGGCAGCCGAAGGGTTCCGGCATGACCGACCTGGAAGCCGATGACTACCTCGCCGGCTTGAGCCAGGACCAGCGCAATCAGTTGGACGCCATCGCCCGGCAGGTTGATCGCATGATCGCCAAGACGCGCGACCTGTATGTGTCCTATGGCCTGGAGAACCGCGATACGGTGCAAGGCTGGGCCGACATGTTCCAGCACTACGTTCCGTTGATGCGCGAGGACCGCGACGGCGGCATGGGCATCGGCCAGGGCTTCTCGATCAAGGGACGCGAGGCGAAGCATCGCACCGGCTCTACCCGGGCCGTGGCCGACGTGCTGGCCAACATCGCCACCCAGCGCGAACGGGCCATTGTGCGCGGCGAGAAGAACCGTGTGGCGGTGTCGCTTGCTGGCCTGGTGAAGCTGAACACGGCGCCGGACTTCTGGACGCTGGACAAGATCCCGCAAGAGCGCGTTCTGAACGAACAGACCGGCCTGGTGGAAACCCGCGAAGTGCCGAACTACCGGACCCGCGATAACGTCATCATCGCCAAGATCAAGGACAGCAACGGCAACGTGCAAGAGCGCGCAATCGTGCTCAACGAAAACGATGAGCGCGCCGTGCGCCTGGCAAAGTCGATGAAGAACATCGACATCCCCATGCTGGAAGGCTGGCTGGGATCGGCGGCTGCCGTGACGCGCTACTTCTCGGCCATCAACACGCAGTACAACCCGGTGTTCGGCGTGGTCAACCTGATCCGGGACATGGGCACGGGCGCGCTCAACCTGAGCAGCACGGCGCTGAAGGGCAAGGAACGAGTGGTGACTAACCCGCGTCGGATCGCTTCCGCCGTGGCGGGCATTTATTCTGACGCCCGCAAGGAGCGCAAAGGCCAGGTTGGAACTTCACCCTGGGCCACGCTTTGGGAGGAGTTCACGAAAGAAGGCGGACAGACCGGATACCGCGACATGTTCAGGACCAGCAACGAGCGCGCCAACGCCATGCAGCAGGTCATGGACCCGACATCCTGGACCGAAAGCAAGTGGGGACAGTTCTTCACCGCGAACGGCGCGCTCAAGGTTCCGCTGGTGACCATACAGAAAGCCGCCACGCCGTTGTTCAACTGGCTATCCGACTTCAACCTGGCGATGGAGAACGCGGTGCGCCTGTCCGCCTACAAGGAAGCCGTGGACAGCGGCATGAGCAAACAGCAGGCCGCCAGCCTGGCCAAGAACATGACGGTGAACTTCAACCGCAAGGGCGCATGGGGCGCCCAGGCCGGCGCGCTGTACGCCTTCTTCAATGCCGCCACGCAAGGTACGGCGCGGATCGGAGAAACGCTGACCCGGCGCGATCACGTGACCGGCAAGTACAGCGTTTCCGGTGTCGGCAAGAAGATCATTGGCGGCGGCGTGATGCTGGGCGTGATGCAGGCGGTCGCGCTGGCGATGGCGGGGTACGACGACGACGAGCCGCCCGAGTTCATCCGCGAGCGCAACATCGTGGTTCCGCTGATGGATGGCAAGTACATCTCGATTCCGATGCCGCTCGGCTTCCACGTCATTCCCAATATCGGCCGCATCGCCACCGAAACCCTCATGGGGCGGCGTGGCTCCGCCATAGAGGGTGTCATCGACCTGATGGGCATCACGTTCGAGGCGTTCAACCCGATTGGTTCCGCCGGCTGGTCCACGCAAACGGTATTGCCGACCGTGTTCGATCCCATGGCGGCGATCATCGAAAACAAGGATTGGACCGGCAAGCCCATTGCCAAGGAGAAGTTCAGCAACACGGACCCGGAGCCGGGGTTCGCCATGGCGAAGGACAATGCTTCGGCGGTATCCACCGCCATCGCCTACGCGATCAACCTGTCCACCGGCGGCAGCGAATACACGGCCGGCAAGATCAGCCCGACACCGGACCAGATCGATTACCTATGGGGCCAGGTCACCGGTGGCGTGGGGCGGGAAGGCAACAAGCTGTATCAGTCGGTCGAATCCCTGTTCACCGGTGAAGAGTTGCCGCCGCACAAGATCCCATTGGCCGGCCGCCTGTATGGCAACACGCAGTCAAGTTCGGCCATGAATTCCCGGTTCTACGACAACATCCGCGACATGAAACGCCACAAGGCGGAGTACATGGGCCGCATGGAGAATGGCGACACGGATGGCGCCCAGCAGTATCTGGCAGACAACCCGGAGGCAGAGATGATCCGCGCGGTCGGCGCATACGAAAGCAATGTCCAGCAGCTTCGTTCCGCCAAGCGGAAGGCGATCGAGCAAGGCGACTCCGAAAGAGCCAAGGAAATCGAACAGAGAACCAAAGAGTTGATGGAGCAGTTCAATCAGCAGATCGGGTCAGCCAAACAGTAGCTTGAAAGCCAGCCGACCGATAGCCCAAAGGATGACGAGGAACATGCCCAGCCATGATAGGGTGAGCATGATCATGACGAATTCCTTTGGGGCTTTGGCAAGAACGAATATCAACCCTCCCCAGAACACCAGCACAATGAATTCTGCTGTCATCTGCTCGCCCCATTCAATTGTTGTGTGAGGGCGATTCTATTGCGGGTTACTGCATGACGCGATCCGGCTCTTCCGGAGTTGGACCGGATGCGCCGATTCATTCAGGAAATTCCGTCCTGAAAATACATCACTAAGTTATTGTTTGTATTGGTGCGAAAAGCGCTGTTGTGTCCTCCATCCGCCGAACCCGGCGCTGGATCTGCCAGTCGCTTTCTGGCCTTGGCCTCGCGCATGGTGGCAAGTTGCTTGGTGTAGCGCGTGGTTTTTCTGTAGGCCATACCTTGCACGCTCCCTATATTCTATTGTTAGGCGTCACGCTTCGCGTGCAAGTTCTCGCCGCAGAATGGGCAGAAGCGAAAGCTCATTGAGCCTTTCTCGGTCTTCCATCGCTCAAGGCCGGTCTTCTTGTTTGCGTGGCCCGCCCCGTACTTGATTGGCATGTAGGGTTGCAGCGTCATCGTGTTGCCGATCACCGTTAATCCGTAGCCCTCAAGCGTTGCCTGGTGCCCATCCGCTTCTGGGTGCTTCGCCTTAAAGTGCTCTACCAGTTGCGCTTCAATTTCCGTCTTGCAGTTGCACATATATCCTCCTTTGTGCCTTCGTTCACCACGCCTAACCGTGCGCTCAAGCGGACGCAGAGCGCCGCTTAGCTGTTCGCAATGTGGAACTGGCACCAGAAAGCAATGATTTCAGGTGGCAGAATCCATTGGTACACCGTTTCATCATCCGAAATATCGGTGCGCCGTGCGCAGTCCTCGCAGCCTTCGCGCCAGCCTTCCTCGTAGCTCCCAACACCGCCGCAGCGGGAAATGTCGTTAGGCAACATCTGACTCAATCCTTTCCGCGCCCAACAGGCGCATCCTTACCCCATCACCCCGCCACGAATCACCTCCTCAACGTGCATCGCCTTAGCCTCCACGAAATAGGCACGCCCGATCTTCACCGGGGCCGGGATGATCTTCCCATCCCTCGCCCAGGCGCGTAGGGTGTTGACGTGGGGCGGAGGGTCGAACCGTTGTTTGGCCCAGGTGTCGAGGGTGATTTTCATGTCAGGCCGCTTCCAGCATTTGCGTCTCTGCCGCAACATCATCCGCGACACCGGATTCGACCCATATCCCACGGATGTTGTCCGGCAATCCGGTGGGCACGGCCTTGAGCGTGGCGAAGACCAGGGCCGTGTCGATCTCGCCCGCTTCGGCCAGGTCGTCCAGCCAATAAAGCAGATCCGTGCGCCCAGCCATGTCCAGCAAGTCGGCTCGATCCAGCGCCAGCAGGCGCAGGCCGGACAGGTGCGAGATGGCTTCGGCGATGACGGCATCCGCGCGCCACTGTTCTGACTCGGACAGGAGCGAATACGGTCGTCCACCATGCCGGATGTCCATGAGTAAGATTTCCATGTCGGTGGTGATGACTACGGTGCGCTGACCAAATACTGACGCCATGGACATGCGCGCGTTGATCGGCTCCAGCGCCTCGGTCAACAGTTCTCCCGGGATGCCGTCCGGCGCCATGGCGTCGGCGATCTTGCCCCAGGCTTGCACGTTGTCATGGTGGATCTGGGCGGATGCGGTCTTGTTCGCGGCTTCCTCATGTTGCCGGTGCAAGCGCCGGCTGGTTTCCATTTCTTCGCTGGCGCGCTTGCGTTCCGCCTTGAGCTCGTCCACCTTTGCGACGGCGGCCATGAGTGCCATTTCCGCCGGGGCCTCGCCGATCTGCTTCTCCAGTTCCTCGATGGACTTGGCGGCGTTATCCGCGATGAACAGATCCCGCTCGTCATTGGCGACGGCGTTTTCCAGGGTGCGCATGGCTTTCTCATACTCGGGCAGGCGCGCCGCTGCTTCCGCGTCCGGCACCGATTCCGGCATGACGTACTTCACTATCATGGCGTTCCTGATCTGTATCAGCCCTTCGCAGTGCGGGCATGCGTGATGGGCCTCGATGAGGCCGCCGGCGGCCTTGGCCCGGGTGTCCTCGACCTTGGCCTTCCACTCGGTCAGTTCCTTCTCGTCGCGTTGCAGTTTGTCGGCGATGCGCGCGTACTTTCCCGCGTCTTCCTGGGCCTTGGCGAGCTTGGCGCGGACGTTGTTCGCCGCGCTGACCTTGGCATTCAGGGCTCCCAGATCCTGGTTGGCGGCGTCGATCATCTTGGTAATGCCGTCGATGACGGACTGTTGCGCAACCAGATCGAGGTGGGAAATCTCCGGCGCTTGCGCCTTCCAGCCCGGCGCCTTCTTGTCACCGTAGGCCTCGCCGGTGATGTTGCGCCACAAGGCCTTCTGTTCCCGGGCCTGGGCCTGGGCTTCCTTGGCGGCGGCATCGAATCCGGCGGACAGGTGGGGGGCGATGGCCTTGGCTTTATCAACGTCGCAGCCGCGCTTTATCAAACGATCCAGCACTTCGGCCCCGTCCGTCTTGATCTTCATCAGGTTGAACAGGAAGGCGCGGCGGTCGTTGGGCGCCATCCGGGAGAAGGCGTGGTGGTCGAGCACGTAGGGCAAGGCCGGGTTGGCGTGATGCACCCCTTTGCCGGACGGCAGCACCACGGAAAAGGAACCGTCCAGGGTGTCCTGCACTTCCACCGAGCCGACTTCCTGGCCCTCGGTGATGAGCTGGCCGTAGTCCTTCTTGAGCGCCACCCGAGTGCTGTCCCCGGTGATGGCGTGGCGCACCGCTTCCACGATGGAGGACTTGCCGGCGCCGTTGCGGCCGGCGAACAGGGTGATGGGATGCGCCAGGGCGGCGTCGATGGAGCGGGCGCCCAGGTAGTGGGTGATTTTCAGGTGGGTGAGTTTCATGCCGCTTTCTCCATGTCATCGATGGCGAACCAGACATCGCGACAGGCCATGACATCGGCCATGGCGCTGTGGGCATTGTCAAAATCCTTGCCGTGGAAGTGCCGGTAGGCTTCGCCCAGGTTCGGGGTCTTGTGGTGGAAGCGTTTCGCGGCCTTCATCTTCTCGGTGGGCGGCAGGGCGCAGATTGGCGTCGCGCGGATTGCTGTGCATCCGGAGCTACCTTCTTTCCAGCGATCCGCCACTTCCTCGGTAAAGAAGCGTTTCAGGGCGATGCGCAAGATTCTGGCGTCAAAGTTCTCGTTATGGCCGATCCGCCGGCGTCCTTGCCAAAACTGCAAGAACATTTCGACGGCTAGTTCCTCGACAATTCCGACATCCATGGCGTGTTCCGTGGTGATGCCGTGGATAGCCGCCACATTGTCTGGGATGACCCAGCCGTTCGGGCGGATGATCACATCCATAGAGGCGATTGTCTTTCTTGTGTCCATGTCCACTAGGATTGCGGCAAGTTGCACAATATGCGGCTGGCCCGGGTGCTCAGACGGCTCCTTGAACAGCGGAAGGCCACTGGTTTCTGTGTCGTAGAACAATGCTGTGTTCATGAATTTGTCCTTTATGGGGCGACATCCTCAGTCGCCCCGTTCTCTGTTTATTCGACGTTCATCGTCCCGCGCTGGCGGGTTTGCTTCGGTGCCGTCGCCTTGGCGATGGCGGCCTCGACTTCCTGGGCTTCGTCCGGGAGCAGGTTCCGGGCGATGTCGCGCGCCATGTCCAGGTCGCCTTCGCGCACGCTGGCGAGGGCGTCGGCCATGGTGGGCTCGCCGGTGGGTTGCGGGATTGGGTTGCTGGGTTGGTGCTCGATGGCCTGTCCGGATTCATCGCCGCCGCTGCCCATGCCGCTCATGTCGTCATCCTGCGGCACGATGGAGAACTCTCCGTCCAGGGTGTCCAGGTTCTGGTCCTTGCCGGATTCGGCCATGCTGTCCAGGGCGGCGGCGGTCTGGAACTCAATGGACAGGGGCAGGTACTTGGCGAGGCGGCGGATCACAGTCTTGCGCCCCATCTCCGTGAAGTGGGCGCCCCAGGGGTGGGCGGCCTGCTTGTTGTACTTCACGGCCTGTTGCCAGCCCTGGCTGGCGTCACGGATGGCCATGACCTCGCGCGTGGGCATGAATTCGAAGGCATAGCCGCCGCCGACCAGTTTGGCCACGGAATAGAAGCCGATCACCGCGCCACGGTCGTCCAGTGACGGCTTGTGCTCCAGCTTCTCCTCCAGGCCATAGACCAGTTCGAAATGGTCATTGGCGCAGACCTCGTGGGCGGCAATGCTGACGATCTGGCCGGAGCGGCGCGCGAGATCGATGAGTCCCTTGTAGCCGATAATGACCTGAACACTGTTGACCCAGCGTTCGCCGCCGTTGGCGTCCTTGCGCTTGGTGTTGAACGGCACCAGATAGGCGTGGCCGAGCACGGTGTTCGGCTCCAGGCCCATCTGGGCGCACTGGCCGATGGCGCCGACCAGGGAAGCCACGTCGCACTTGGCCAGAGCCGGAGTGGTGGTGGCGGCGATCTGGGCCACCTTCATCAGGCGCTCGACGTTGAGATGCTTGGGCAGCATCTTGGCGATCTCGCCCTTCTTCTGGTTGAGCAGGTAGGCGATCTGCTCTTTGGGTTTCATGTCGGCCAGTTTTACGGCCTGTTCCTGGCCGGTGGCCACGGCTTTGAGGGCGGTTGCGCTCATGGGTTAATTCCTTCTCTTGTTGGCGGCCTTGTAGTCGGCCTCGGTTGCAATGGAAACCGTGTGCACGTCCTCGGGCTTCGTCTTCGGCCCGGCGTACTGGTCGATCTGGGCCGAGAAAAAGCGGTCGGCGTCCCAAACACGGTGATGGTTGATGATGGTTTTCCCGCCTCTCTCAAGGCGGATGTAGATGTCGCGTCCTTCCGGCATGGCGATTCCTTTATTTGAGGATGAACGGGCGGGCGCCCGGCTTGGTGGTGGTGTGCTTCTGGATCAAGATCGACTCGACCATGGCCTCGGTGGCAACAGCCTTCCAGTCGGTGACCGTGGAGTCCTTGTTGTTCTTCCACGTGCACAACGGTTTCCCGTCCGGCCCGAGCAAGGTGGCGTTCGTGCCCATGCGGGCCTTGATGCCGGTGGTGAGCAGTTCAAGCTTCGCGTCCAGTTCCTTGGCTTGGGCCTTCCAGTCCTTGGCCTGCTGCGTCATGCGCAGCAGATCCTCGTCGGCTTCCATGACCTGGCCGCCGTCGCGGCGGTAGAGCAGCTTCATGTCCTCCGGCGTGGTTGGCTCGGGCGGAACGCGCTGCTGCACGCGCTCCCAGAACTCCAGTTCCTTGGCGCGGATGGCGGCGATGGTTTCCTCGTCGCGCTCCACCCAATGCACGCGCAGATCGTCAACGCCGATCAGGGCGGCCACCAGGGTGCGGCGGCGCGGCACCAGCATGAGTCCGTGCATGACTTGCGCGGCGTAGTAGATGGGCACCTCGTCGGATTCCGGCGCGCCCCACTCGCCGGCGGCGAAGGGGTGGACGGTCTTGATCTCGCCGTTCACATCTTCGCCATCGACGCGCAGTTCCAGATCCAGCTCGCACGCCAGGAAGGGGTGGGTCTTGTCCTGGTAGCGCTGGTTGCGCGCTGTGACCGTCACGTCATGGCCGCGTCCGACCAGTTCGTCCACCAGCATGTCCACCACCACGGGCTCCCAGCGGTGGCCGCGGTCGAAGATGCGCTGTTTCGCCGGGGTGATCTCCTCGACGTGGGCGCCGATCTTCTCCATGTACAACTGGAGCGGGGTTTTCCACTTGCTGACGCCCAGGATGCAGGCGGCATCGGATCCACCGATGAAGCTGGTGCGGTCGGGCTGGATGAGTTCGGGGGCGTTCATATCACGCCCCCCACCAGCAGCCCAGCGACAAACGCGGCCATGAGTGCGCAGGCCCAACCGACCATGCGGTCCGGGTCGCGGCGCTGGAAGTGGCACTCGTGGCCAAATGCCTCGCGGCCGGTGCGCGGGAAGCGCAGGGAGTAGTTGCTGTTCATGCTCAATCCTCCGAGTAACGATCAATGATTCGGCGCACGTCCACCATGTCGCCCAGCGGCTCGGGATCGGCTGCGCCTTCCTGGCATTCCTGCCCGTTGAGCCGCCCGACCAGGGCGATGAAAACCACACTCAGCGGCGCGGCGACGGCAAAACAGAGCGCGATGAGTTGCACCCCAGAGAGGTTTTCAAACATGCGATTGCTCCTTTTGCAGCAGCACGCGTTCCGCGACGTGCAGCGGTACGCCGTGCTCTTTGAGGTATTGGGCGGCGTTGCTTTTGGAGCCGCGCGCCAGGACTTGGCCGAAGTTGACGACGGCGCGCATGAGGTGGTTTTTCCGCGAGTCGCGGCGGGACAGGAGCGTGCTCATGGCAGCCTCCGGAACTCGATGACCCAGACCCATGGGTTGGCGGCCCATAAGCCGGGGCCGTGGATGGATTCCCACAACAATGCATAGGCGCCGACCGGCGTCGGGGATGATTGACCAGTTGCGCCAGACCACCATCCTCCTGGGGCGGACGCTATGCCCTCGGCGATGCAGTCCGCCCCGCTGATGTCCTGCAACCGCTCCACGCGGATGGCGACGATTTCCAGCAGGATTCGGCTTGCCCAGCGGGGCATGTGAATTGATGGGCGCCAGCGTTCGATCCAATGTTCCCCAGCGTCTGCCCTGTAATGCGTTATCGGGCGTGGCCCGCATCCGCTTCCTTCAAGTCCGGCAGTCCATCGGTATGCTGAACCTTCGCAATCAGATTGAGGCGCCCACGTCTCGCGGACCCATAACCTGTCGCCGGGCTGGCCGTAGGGGCAATGGGGGTCCATCACTGCTGGATTCCATGCCCGGTAGACGCTGCCGCGCACGTTATAGGACAAGCCGCCACGGTTGAAGTCCGGTAGCTCGACCGGCTGCGGCTTCACCACCCGCCTCGTCTGCGTCTTCGTGCCGGCTAAGATCGCCCGCACCATCGGCGACGAAAACAAAATCGGGCGCTCTTTCATTCCTCGCGCTCCAATTCCCGGATCGCCACCGCTTCCATGCGGTCGAACACGACGCGCAGAATGTCGGCGCCCAGAGCGGCCATCTCGTTCTTGCGCGCTTCCTGGTCCCAGGAGCGTGTGGCGATGGCGTGCAGGGTTTCCGCGACCCGGGCGACGATCTGGCCTTGCTGCTCCAGGATCATTTCGTGGTCGCTGACCAGGCGCTCGGCGGTGGCCAGGTCGGCGCACTCGATCAACATCTGGCGCGCCTTCTCGGCCACCACTTCGCCGAAGTCCGGGGCTTCCGGTATGTAGACATCGACGGCCGGGTTGTGCGCCGCGACCTCAAGTGCTGCTTTACGGATGTAGTGCGTGGTGAGGGGGTTCATGCTTTCCTCCGGTTGCAGTAGTCGCTGTGACTATAGCATGCTATAGCAAAGAATGTTTAAGTAGCGGAAGAAAATTTTTCCCCGTTGATTATGCTATGCTTTACAACACTTGAGTATGCTATGCTTTGACCATGACAAAAAACGAAGCCATCAAAATATTCGGCACCCGCCAGCGCGATCTCGCGGATGCCCTGGGTGTGACAGAAGGGCGCATCAGCCAGTTGCCGGACGTGCTGAAGCCGGATCAGGAAGACCGCGTGCTGGGCGCCGCGTTGCGCCTGGGCCGACTCCGCCTGATTCCGCAATACCAAGCCAAAGAAGTGGCCTGATCAATGCCCGCCCGCCCGACAGTCTCCTCCAGGCTGGGCGCTTCCCCGGATGGGCGGCGCGGGCACCCAATTGCCGAAGTAGCTCCAAGGCGGGAATCCGCCCTCGGGTCAGAGCCCGCGTCTCCATGCGCGGAGGTTCCGGGTTCGATTCCCGGCTTCGGCACCCCAACCTCCCTGAGCGCGCGCGATGCGCGCTTTTCGCCTCGCCTTCGGGCGGGGCTTTTTTATTCCGCTGTTCAGCAGCCGGCGATGCCCGGCCCGGCTGGACGGCAATCCTCGATCAAGGCCATCTACCACTGCACCTATTGCCACAAGTTCCACATCGGCACGCCGAAGCGGAAACAACGAACGAAAGTCGATCCATGCCCGACCTGAATTGGCTCACGTCCCCGTCCGGGGCGGAATTTCTGCATCGTCTCGCCTGCAAGGGGCCGGCGGATTGCAACACGATGGCGCGGGAGTTCGGCACGCATCGGAACAATGTGCGCAAGATCATGCACCAGGCCCATGCCGCCGGCGTGGTGCATGTCGCCCGGTTCGAGCGGGTGCATCCGCTCGACCGCACCGCTTCCAAACTGTGGGGAATCGGTCCCGGGGTGGATGCGGAGCAGACCCTCTACGGCCGGGAAAAGCGCCACATGGGCCGCTGGGAGACAGCGGAATCGGCCGCGCGCATCCTGGAACGCCTGACCTGTGGCGACTGCGACATCAAGACCCTGGCCGCCGAGTGCCACCTGAGCGATCCCGCCGTGCGCGGGCAGTTGCGCCAGATGGTGCAGGCCGGGGTGGTGCATCTGTGCGCCTACCGTCGCGCCGAGGGGTTCGGCGGCATGCACAGCAAGATTTATCGACTTGGCCCGGGGCGGCAGGCTGTCATGCCAAGGCGCAAGACCAAATCCGAGAACTACCGGGCCTGGCGCCTGCGCAAGATTGAACGCTTCGGCCGCGAGACGGCCAACCTCATGTTTTTGTCCCGCGCCAGCGGTGGGCCGGACACCGTGGTCCGCGACGGGCGCGTGGTGTATCGGCGCGCGGCGTTGCCGATTGGGGTGAAGGCATGACGGAACACCGCTATTACCCGCACGAGATATGCCTGGACTGCGGCAAAGAGCATGGCCGCCCGCGTCACTCCCAGGCCATCGGCATCTGGAACGGGGTGTGTGGATGGTGCGGAAAGGAAGGCCCGGTGTGCGCGCCACGCGACTTTCGTTATCCGGAATTCACCGGGCCGGCGCCGGATGGGTGGGACAAGGCATGAGTCGCCACGAAGATCATCTCGATGTCCTGATCCGCTACAACGCTTGGAGAACGGGAGATGACGAGCGGACCATGGAAGAGGCCGGCATTTCTCCAGGAGAGATTACCAAGGCCATTCGTGATGCCATGGCCGAAATCAAGAAACTGCGTGTCGCCCATCGCCGGTACGAGGCACTGCGCCGAGTCAATCCGCGCCAGTTCATGGATCTATGGAACCGGAATCTCAAGGGCGAGAAGTTCGACGCGCTGGTCGATGATCTGGTGAAGTCATGAACCACTGCGCCTTGGCCCGCGAACAAGATGGAAACCCAACCTGGACGCCAGCCTTCCGCCTTGAATGCGAAGCGCGCTATCTGCTCGGCATGCCATTGCGTATCCGCCAGGACGCGCTCAAGCACCCCGCCAGGG
>CAZEMX010000004.1:0-50054 GCA_964513415.1 uncultured Nitrososphaerota archaeon | reverse complement strand
AGGACGGGGCAGGTAGCAAGCCAATAGTGTCCTACCTCCTCTACAAGGAGGTCGGAGACCCTGCGTGTTTTGAGCCCCTCGCCGCCGACGTCATCGCGATGAATGTCGACGATGTCATCTGCGTGGGCGGCATCCCGGAGGTATTCTCTGACTATGTTGCGCTCAACGCTCTTAAGGTAGACAAGGTGCCACTGCTCAACTCCTTGGCCAAGGGCTTTGCGAAATCACTGTCAATGCTTAAGAGGCACGGATCGCAGATGCTCTTCGGTGGAGGCGAGACCGCGGACCTCCCGGATGTGATAAGGACGCTGGACGTATCCGGCACGGTCTTTGCAAGGGTAGCGCTGGAGCAGGCAGTAACCGGCGACCGGATCTCCCCCGGCGACGCAATCGTAGGCATCAGGAGCGGCGGGAAGTGCTCCTACGAAGAACGCCCTAACAGCGGCATGATGTGCAACGGGATAAGCCTGGCGAGGCACGCACTCCTCTCTAATGAGCACCTCAAGAAGTACCCTGAGATAAGCGATCCCGGCATCAAGGGGTATTACGGGCGCTTCCGTGTTGATGATTACGTCGACGATTTGGGCATGACTGTAGGCGAGGCGATCACATCGCCGACGCGCATATTCCTCCCCATCGCCCTTGAGATACTCAGGCAAGCCGACGTGAAGGCGATGGTGCACAACACCGGCGGAGGTCTCACGAAGTGCATCAAGCTCGGCAAGGGAACCCTCTACGTCAAGGACAGCCTCCCCGAGCCTGATCCGATCTTCAAGCTGATCATGGCCGAGAGCGGCGAGTCCCCGCGGCAGATGTGCCGCAACTTCAACATGGGCGTCGGATTAGAGGTCGTGGTGGGAAAGGGGGACGTCGAGGCAGTCTTGAACGCCGCAGACAAGTTCGGCGTCGGCGCCCAGGTGATAGGCAGGTGCGAAAGGCGCCAAGGCGGCAACGCGGTCAAGCTGAAGACAGGCTATGGTGAATTCGAATACCTCTGACAGAAGGGGGCGGTCAGGCGGTCAGGCGGCAAGGTCATCCTTTTAAGGATCCCTACGCCAAATCTCAATCTTGCTTGGTGTCAACGAATGTCGCTTTCAGAACGCCTCGACCATGTGCCTCCATCGGGCATACGCCGCCTCTTCGAGCTTGCCAGCCGCTACCCTGACGCTATCTCGCTGGGGATCGGTGAGCCGGACTTCGACACGCCTCTGCACATCCGGGAATATGCGAAGGAGGCGCTCGACCTCGGCTATACGCACTACACCCCCAACTCCGGTCTGCAGATGCTGAGGGACGCGCTGGCAGGCAAGCTGCGGTCGGAGAACTCGATCGATGCCGATCCTGACCGCAACATCATGGTCACCGTCGGCGCGAACCAGGCAATAACCCTCGCGCTGGCAGCGTTCCTGAGAGCAGGCGAGGAGGTCCTCATTCCGTCGCCTTGCTTCGTGACCCACAAGGCCGCCGTCACGATAGCCGGTGGAAGCGCCGTCGAGGTGGCTACAGACGAGAGCTGCGGCTTCTCGATCAGCTCCGAGTCGCTCAGCCGCGCAGTGACCAAGAAGACTCGCTGCATACTCCTCAACTCTCCAAACAACCCGACCGGGGCGGTCTTATCTAGGAAGCAACTTGAGGAGATCGCCACAGTTGCCGTGGAGCACCGCTTGAGGGTGATCTCTGATGAGGTCTACGAGGCGCTTGTCTATGACGGAAACGCCCACGTGAGCATCGCCTCACTTGAGGGGATGGCAGATAGTACTATCACAATCAACAGCTTCTCCAAGGCATATGCAATGACCGGCTGGCGGCTCGGCTATGTCGTTGCTGACCCCACCGCCATCGAGAAGATGATCAAGTTGCAGATGTATCTAGACGCGTGCCCTGTTGCATTTGCGCAGTATGCCGCCGCAAGGGCTCTGGGCGATCCCCGGAGCAGGAAGGCCGCCGAGTCTATGCGCCTTGAGTACCAGAAGCGCCGGGATCGGATCCACTCCCTCCTTAGGGACATTCGTGAGTTCAGCGTTTCAAAACCAGGGGGCGCCTTCTACATCTTCCCGGGAATTGGCGGCATGGACGATCTGCGGTTCTGCGAGCAGATTCTCGAGAAGGCGCACGTGGCTGTCGTTCCGGGCTCGTCATTCGGGGAAGCAGGCAAGGGGCACGTTCGGATAGCATACACCGTCGCCTCGGAGAAGCTCGAGGAAGCCATGCGCCGGATCGAGCATGTCCTGCCTAGCATGCTTTGAAAGGGCGCCACCGAACAACTTGCCTGCCGGCCGCCGTCACATCTCTGCCGAGACGTGGATGTTGAACGCAAGCTCCGCAATTCCTATCCCGTACTCTGCAATCCTGCGGGTCGAATCTATGACGATTATCATGGCGCCGATGACCTTAGTATGGAGGTCTTGGTCGATGACGCGCCTCATCAGCTCCTCCGCGCCGACGCTTGCCTTCCTTGCATCATGAATCGCCTTGTTCGCCTCGGTGAGGCTCCCATTCTGCAGGCAATTGACCGATCTTATGAAGACGTTTCCTGCGATCTCGATATTGCTGACGATCGTAGTCGCGAGATCCGAATCGATGCCGTCGATGACCTCCATGAACTTGCTTGCTATCCTGTAGACGTGGTCCGCAACCCTCTCTATATGCCTGAATGCCAGCTTGTACTCGAGGCAGTCCTTCAGGTCCCTGACGCCGTAATCCTTGAGAGAGCTCATGTCGGACATTATGTTCGTCAGCCATCTGCTGCCCATGAAGTAAAGCTTGTCGACGTCCTCGTCCCTTTCCATTACATCCCTGAGGATGTCTTTGTCCTTCCGGTCTATTGCCTTAGATATGTCAGCGAGCATATCCTTGACCATCGTCGCCATTCGCATGAGCAGCTTGTCCAACGGGAACTCGTAGGGCCTGAGGAGGATTTGGATCGTGATGTAATTGACCGACTCCTCAATGATCTCCCCTCCTGCCATCTTGTACTTGATCATGCGCCTGATCTTATTTCGTGCCGTGGGATCCAGCGTGAGTCCTGTCAGATCGAGCTTGATTATGTCATAATTGGCTATATATGCGGCAAGTGCCTCGCGAACAAGATAGCCGGCGTCAGACTCCTTCGTAACTATTGTTATCTCCCTGTTCTGGGAGACGCCCTTGGCGTTGTCCATCGTCGCTATCTTCAGGTTGCCGTCTGAAAGGGTCTGTATGTCGACCTCTGTCTGGGCCTGCACCCTGTTCTTCTTTACCCATTCCTGCGGAAGCGATACCGTGAATGTGGACTTCCCTACCTTCTGGACTTTCCTAGTGCCCGTAGGCATCCCCCTGCCTTCGTATATACTGTATTTTCTACTATATATACTATTTGAATCTAATATATATTGATTCCCTATATTGGACCACCAATATATTTCACCATAACTGCCTCCTTGCGAACCCTCATCTTGAGGCAGCCCTGAATCGAATTATAACCACATTCCAAGGAGGAAGATAGGTGATGTCTTAAGGATCAGATCAGGACCCAGAATATCGTCATGAGGAGATAGCATACTGCGACCGATATGAGGACGAAGGGCAGGCTCAAGCCCAGGAAGCGCCTCAGGTGGACCTTGCACCCCTCCTTCTCGCATAGGTTCAGTGCCGCCAGCAAGGCCGGCGCCCCTGCCACGGTCAGATTACTGCCCAGCGTTCCTGCCCAGAGTATAGACCACCAGTACGGCCATGGGTTTATCGCTCCCTGTGCCGCCAAATCCCTTATCAGGTAGAGGAATGCGAGTATGTAGGCATCGTGCTCCAGGACCCCTACAACCGGGACTGTTGCCCAGTATACTACCGAGACGCCTATCGCTTCGCTGGACACGAGCGCGGGGGCGAGCGCATCGGCCGCCATCTCGATAAGGCCTTGCCTCTCTATGCTCCCGATGAGCACGAAGAGCGCTATGTAGAAGAGCACGGACCTCCAATCGAGAGACGTGAGCGTCTCTTCGAAGGATGGTCGCTTTACCCTGTCACCGAGGGCTTCCATCACTAGCACGAGCGAAGCGGCTCCGATAAGGGCGATCGCCCCCAGCTGGAGCCCTATATACTGCCTCAATGATAGCGCGATGATGGTTCCGACGAAGAACGCCACCACTATCGCTGCGGCCTTCCTGTCCTTCAAATAGGCGCCGCCCTCCGGACCTATGAGCGCGAAGGCATCCCTCGCCTTAGCATCTTTCTTGAAAGTCCTGTCAAACCTCACCTTGAAGAGCGCCAGCAGGACTGCAAAAGTGACCATGAGTATGATGAACGATGACGGTCTCCCATCGCTCCATATGAACCCTAGGAACTCAATTCCGGAGACGCTGTGCAACATCTGCGGCGGAAGATCGCCTATCAGAAGGGCTGACCCCGTGAAGTTGGCGCAGAGGCCAATAAATATGACGAACGGTATGGGGTCAGTCTTCATCAGCCGCGTGATGTGCAGGGCCACTGGAGCGAATATCAATATGACCAGTATGTTATCAACGAAGAGGGACACCAGGCCTGCCATGCCCCCAAGCAGTATCATGAAAGTGCTGACTGACCCTCTCGACCATCCCACTGCCTTGTGCGCCAAGACCTCCGGGATGCCCGTCTTGCCGAAGTACCCTGCCAGTATCCACATGCTTATTATGAGGATTATGACATTCCAGTCGACGAGGCTGAACGCATCATACTCCGTAATTGCCCCGACAAGGATCATCAGGACGGCTCCGAATATCGCAACCGCTGCCCTGTCGACCTTCCCCCATATGATGGCGCCCACCGTTCCAACCAATATGATCAACGATGCTATCTGGAGGGGCTCCATCTAAAGCAACTCTCCGGCAATGCATGGCTAAAATGGACCTTCAATTTATAGATGCCTATCACTCCCAGCCATCGGGAGTCGAATAAAAAAAGTGGACGGGGGCGATCCCCCTTCATTCTCTACTTGAACGGTTTGCCGAGTGGCAGGGCCTGCTTCCCAAGGCCGTCGTTGATTACGACAGCCGCCGACACATACCAAGCGGTGGCGGCGGTCACTATGCCCATCAACCCTCCCACACTCGTTACAGCAACAACGCCCGAGATGTCTCCAATGCCTAGTATGAAGAATGTTATGAAGAGGAATAGGAAGACTAGGTTCGTTGCTTTGTTAGCCTTCAGCGACGCAATCCAGAGGTAGAATGTGAGGAACCCCCAAAGCATGAGCGCTACGCCGGCAGTCACCGCGTCGACGGTCACTATGCCCATTGCGGCTAATGTGCCGACCAGTGCATAATACCACCAGAATGCCCCGTACGATGTGAACGCGGTGAAGCCAAACGTATTGCCTGCCTTGGCCTCCCACATTCCTACGAGGATCTGGATGAGCCCGCCGTAAGCGAATGCCAGGGGTATGACCATGCTCTTTCCGAGCCCTGCAAGCGCACCTAGGTTGTATAACGATAGCACAGTGGTTGTCATGGCGAATGCTGCTAGGCCCAACGGTCCGGGATTAAAAACCTTTGACGACACAACAATGGCACCTTTATTGTTGTTACCCTCGATAATTAGTTTGTAATATAATTTTCTTACTTGCTAGGACCCGGCGGTAAAATTGCGCTTCTTTAATATACTGCCGACTTGACAATATCCATATCGTGGCGATCTTGAATGGTCACAAATGCACTCATTGAGCGCTACAACCTCCTAAACGCTAGGTACAGGGATTACGCCGTATTATTGAGCTCTGAGGCCATGCTGCAGTGGGACATGGAGACCAAGATGCCCCCCGGAGGCTCCGCCCTCAGGGGCGAGCAGCTGGCATTGCTGAGCCGCATGGATCATAAGATGGCTATAGATCCTGAGCTGGGGCAGCTGCTCGAAGCGGTTCTCAGCCACGCCGATTATCCATCCCTCTCCGAGGTGCAGCGCAGGAATGTCTACCTGATAAAGCGGGCATATTCAGAGAATGTGGCGCTTCCAGAAGATCTCGTGGCAGAGACCTCCAAGCACAGCGTCGCGTGCTTCAGCGTCTGGCGCAAGGCAAAGCATGCGAAGGACTTCTCCATATTCAAGCCGGACCTGAGCCGGATGTTTGACCTCAAGAGGCGCGCAGCCCTCCTCCTCATGGAACCCAAGGGAGTGAAGACGCCATACGACGCCGCCTTGGATTCGTTTGACCCAAAGATCCCTCAGGATACCATCTCGAATGCCTTCGATCAGCTCAAGGCCCTGCTCACACCAATAATCTCAAAGTGGTCCGCCGAATCCTCGAAGGTCAATCTAGCCGCCCTAGGCGTATCGGTCCCGACCGCGAGCCAGTCGCGCATATCAAATTCCTTGGCTAAGTTCATAGGGTACGAGATAGAATCCGATAAGGCACGGGGGCGGATTGACGAGACCGAGCATCCCTTCACGATAGGGTTCTATGACGACGTGAGGATCACGACCCACTACATGGAGAACAACTTCGTCTCGTCGCTCTTTTCCATACTCCATGAGGGTGGGCATGCCATGTATGAGCAGAGCCTGCCACGCGAGTGGATGTTCCAGCCGGTCGGCGCGGCCTGCTCCTTCTGCCTCCACGAGTCCCAGTCGCGGTTTGTTGAGAACGTGATAGGTCGATCGCCCGAGTTCTGGTCCTATTACCTGCCGGAGCTGAAGTTGCTTGCCCCGGAGCTCGCGGCGCTAGATTACAGGGATGCGGTGCAGGGCGTCAACGTCGTAAAGCCCTCGAAGATCCGGGTCGAGGCAGACGAGGCAACGTACGCGATGCACATAATCATAAGGTTCGAGATCGAGCGCGACCTATTTGCCGAGAGGCTGCGCGTGGATGAGCTGCCACAGGTCTGGAATGAGAAGTACTCGAAGTACCTTGGGGTCGATATCAAGGACGACGCGGAGGGCGTTCTGCAGGATGTCCACTGGTCGCAGGGGTACTTCGGTTACTTCCCCTCATACGCGATCGGGAACATCATCTGCGGGCAACTGCATGCAAAGCTGGAGAGGGAGATGCCTGAATGGCGCAGCCATGTGCAGAACGGGCGCTTCTTGGGCGTGAGGGAGTGGCTGAACCGCAACGTGCACTCGCACGGAAACCTCCACAACCCGCTAGACCTGCTCCGGATAATAACGGGGGAGGGATTGGAGCCGAGGCACTTCGCTAGCTACCTGAACTCGAAGTATGAGCGGGTATATGGCCTCTGATGCTGCCCCGCTTATCTCTTGCCCGCCATACGGTAAAATGTGGTCGGGCGCAGAAGCCCCGCGCTCACATCTTCTTTATGTATGCTATTGCGCCCTCAAATATGGCCCTTCCATCCCCGAACTCGGGCGGCCCCTCTCCCCAGCTCGGCAGTTGCCAGCCGTAGAATGCCCTCTCCGGGTGCGGCATCATGCCCATCACGTTGCCCTTCTTGTTGCAGATGCCCGCGATATCGAAGATTGCCCCGTTAGGGTTCTCCGGATACTTGCCGCAGGCGGGGCTCCCGTCCTCAAGCGCGTACCTGAATACGACCTGCCTCTCGCTGATGAGGTCTTCCAGCATGCCCTCCGACTGGAGCACGAGCCTCCCCTCGCCATGCCCCACCGGCACCGCGATGACCTGGTCCTTGTTCAGCGCAGACGTGAAGGGTGTCCTCTTCGACTCGACCTTAAGGCGGACCCACCGGCACTCGTACTTCGCGGAGTTGTTGTTGGCAAGTACGGCGGTCGGGATGCCGCTCGCAGACGCGCCGTCGCCTGGGAGTGCCCCCGTCTCGACCAGCACCTGGAAGCCGTTGCATATGCCCATTACGAGCTTCTCTTCGTCTATGAACCTCTCGAG
Source organism: uncultured Nitrososphaerota archaeon (assembly GCA_964513415.1). Lineage (GTDB taxonomy): Archaea > Thermoproteota > Methanomethylicia > Methanomethylicales > Methanomethylicaceae > Methanomethylicus. The sequence continues at coordinate 42,250 of CAZEMX010000004.1, read as the reverse complement.
GTCCTTGCCAAGCCTCGTCACGACCTCCTTCCCCCATATTGCGCCAGCCCTCACATAGTCGCCGTATGAGAATCCGCCCGGGAAGACGAGCATTTGGTACTCCGAGAGCCCCCTCTTTATCGCCTGGTTCATATGGAGCACGTCTGTGTTGAGGCCGAGCTCCGTGAGGGCTGCCCTGATCTCGAGGTCACAGTTGGTTCCGCCAACCCTCAGCACGCAAGCCTTTGCCTGTTTCAATTTCATCAGTATCCCCTCCACGCAAGCCTGAGCCTCTTCGAATCTATGCTGTACTCCCTGCCGCCCATATCCATGAATGCCAGCCTCGAACCATCGACGACCTCCCCTATCCTGGCTCCCGGCAGGCCATAGAATATCCTCTCAAACTCCTCGGCCCTCCCGGCATCCGCCTCGACGAGGAACCTTCCCGTCGACTCGGAGAAGATGATGCTGTCGCTCCTCTTCGTCTGAGACGGGACCCTCTTCAGGTCCATCTTGATGCCCCGCCTAGGGGATGCTATAGCCATCTCTGCTGCCGCCAAGCCGATCCCGCCCTCGGAAACGTCATGGCAGGCCCTTACGATCCCCATGTCCATGCTTGTCGTCAGTGCGCTCATGACTGCCTTTGCCATGGGGCCGTTCGCCTTCGGGACTTCCCCCCCGTCCAGCCCCTTCGACCTGTAGTAAGCCGACCCTCCTAGTTCGTCCTTGGTCATCCCGATGACGTAGATCGGATTTCCTTCCCCCTTCAGCTCCGTGGTAACGGCCCTCCTCACGTCGGGGATTATCCCTATCCCTGTTATCAGCAGCGTTGGCCTTACTGGTCCAAGCGGCGATTCGTTGTAAAGGCTGTCCTTTCCCGATATGAATGGCACATCGAGCGCCTTCGAGAAGTCATAGCACGCCTCGCACGCCCTCAGAAGGCTCCCCATCCTGTCCTCCTTTTCAGGATTGCCCCAGACGAAGTTGTCTAGGATCGCCACCCTCCTGCCGCCGACGGCGACGTTGTTCCTGACCGCCTCCTCTATCGATGCCGCCGCCATCCAATACGCGTCCGGCAGGAACGGGTTCAGGCCGCATGATATGACCAGCCCCATCCATGAGTCGCTGAGCGGCTTCAGGACCGCCGCATCATTCGGGCCGCCCTCCGGTCCTTGGAGCGGCTTTATGGCGGTGGCTGCCCTGACCTCGTGATCATATGTCCTTATCACGCCCTCCCTGCTCCTCAGGTTTGGTTCCGAGAGCAGCGAGAGTATCTCCCCCTCGAGGTCCTTCGGCTCCTCGAGCTCGACATTCTTTGGATGGTAAACCTCCTCCTTGGCCTTCCTTATGACCTTGGGGGGCGAGTATAGCGTCTCGAGATCGAGGTCGCAGACGACCTCCTCCCCCATGACAACCCTCAGCCTGCCGCTCTTGTCGAACCTCCCAAGCACGCAGTACTCTATCTCCTCCTCCTCAAGGATCTCCGACACGCTACCGAACTTCTCCTCAGGAATGGAGTAGAGCATCCTCTCTTGGGACTCCGAGACCCATATCTCCCATGGCGCAAGGTCGGGCTCCTTGAGGTGCATCTTGCCGATATCGACGGTGAGCCCGAGCCCAGACCTGTAAGCCATCTCGCCGGTGGCGCAGGAAACTCCGCCTCCGCCAAGGTCGGTTACGCCCGTCGCGAGCCTCCCGTCCCTTATCCTCAGCGTCGCCCTCCTCAGCCTCTCCTCGACGAGCGGGTTGGGTATCTGGACGGCGGACCTGAGGCTTTCGGCCTCCTCCGAGAGGTCTGCCGACGCGAAGGTGACCCCGTGTATCCCGTCCCTGCCTGTCTTGCCCCCTGCCAGCACTGCAAGGTCGCCCTCCCTTGTGTCCTTGATATACTTCTCCTTAGGGAGGACGCCGAACGCGCCGCAGTAAACGATAACGTTTCCTGTGTACTGCCTGTCGAAGATCACTGCCCCTGAGACCGTCGGCAGACCCATGTTGTTGCCATAGCTCCCGACGCCAGCGACGACGCCCTTGTAGATGTACTTGGGGTGCTTCACCCCCGGCGGGAGCTCCTCCTGTTTCGCGTCCAGCGGGCCGAAGCAGAGGACATCCGAGACCGCGATCGGCTCGCCCCAGACGCCGAGTATGTCCCTTATGACGCCTCCCACGCCCGTCGCCGCTCCGCCGAAAGGCTCGACAGCAGACGGGTGGTTGTGCGTCTCCACCTTGGCTGCCACCACCGTGCACTTGTCGAACTCGACCAGCCCTGCATTGTCCTCGAAGACCGAGAAGCACCACGGCTTGTTGAGCTCGTTGGTCGCCTTGGCTATGTAGCTCTTGAGCAGGTTTCTCACTACTCCCCTCTCGGTGACCACGTCGCCCCTGAACGTCTTGTGGATGCAGTGCTCCGACCACGTCTGCCCGAAGGTCTGCAGCTCGACGTCCGTTGGCGCTTTGGTGAAGATCTTCTTGAGTGCCCTCATCTCGGCGAGGCTCAGCGCCAGGCCCATCTCGCCGCTGATCTCTACCAATTCTTCGTCGTTGGCATCCCTCAGGTTTATCGTATAGACCTCTGGGCTGTCGCTAGCCTTCTTTATGAGTGCCTTCCTCAACCTTGAGTACCTCCACGCTGAAGTTATCCTTAGTCGGGTTAGCGAGCAGTTTCCTGCACATCGCATTTGCCGCCTCGACTGCCGCCGAATCGCTCTCCGCCTCAAGGTCTATGGTATACGCTTTGCTTACGCCGACCTTTGAGACCGCGAAACCTAGGTCCCTGAGCGACTTTGCAGTAACGTCGCCCTCCGGGTCGAAATGCCCTGGCTTCAGCCTTATCTCAACTCTGACCCTCTTCACCTGCTTGACCTCCTCTCCTCTTCGAGCTTCGCAACAAGCTGCGGATACTTCATCGCAAGAATCTCGACCGCCAGTATGGCCGCATTCTTCCAGTTGTCGACTCCAACCGTCGCCACGGGCACGCCGGGCGGCATCTGGACCATCGATAGCAACGAGTCGATCCCCATCAGCTTCGCATCCTTGGGCACGCCGATGACGGGCCTAACCGTCTTGGAAGCTATCACCCCCGGCAGGGCAGCCGAAAGCCCAGCCACTGCTATGAAGACCTCGGCGTCGGATTCTGCAATGAACCGGTCCAGCCCCTCGGGGTCCCTATGGGCAGAGATCACCCTGTAATCGCAGTCTATTCCGTACGACTTGAGGAGCGCCACGGCATCGCTGCCGAGCTTCTCGTCCGACTTGCTCCCGACGATTACTGCCGCCTTCGGCATCAGACGCGCCTCCCGTAGCTTATGCATCCTTCCGCAAGATGGGCTATCGCCCCCGCCTGTGTCCGGGCCTCCGCTAGGTCCTTGTCAAAGGCGATCGCCATGCCCATCCTCCTGCCGGCATACGCCGTCGGCTTGCCGAAGTACCATGCATCGCCCGTTGCGCCCTCCGGCATCATGGCGTTAAGCCTGCTCGCATCCCATCCGGCGACCTCGACCTCATCGGTTATGCTGTCGGGCGCTAGCACGACATGCGCGACGCCGAAGACCCCCCCGCGCGCTATCTTTATCGATGACTGGCTGATCTGGAGCCCTATCGTAGATGTGAGCTGCAGCGCACCCTCGTCCATGTTGAGCATCCACCTCGTCACCAGCCCCGTGTCGTGCGGCCTGTTTGCAACCTCGTTGTTGTAGACGCTGTCGCCTATCACGAACTGCTCGACCGCATATATCCCGAGTCCGCCCATGAAGTCCGCTATCTTAACGGCGCCCTCCCTGCACTTCGCCTCTGCCCCCTTCGATATGGTGGATGGCAGCCAGCTCTCGTGGTACGTCGCGCCCGGGCGCTTGTGCTCGATCGGGGGGAGCGTCGAATTGACGATCTTGCCATCAGCATTGAAGTGCCTCACTACTATCTGTGTTATCTCCGTCCCCGTGGTCTTCAGCTCAGGGATGTACTCCTCGACAATGACCTCGTTGCCGATCCCCCTTGCATGCTCAACGGCGTGCTCGTAGCACTTGGCCAGCTCCTCCTTGGTCTTCACTATCGATGTGCCGTGGCCGCTCGAGGTCATAACCGGCTTCACGATCACCGGGAGCCCAAATTCCCTTGCCGCATCGTCGACCTCACTGCTGGAGGCTGCATACCTCCATCTCGTCATCTCCAGGTCCAGCTTGTCGAACATGATCTTGGTGGCATGCCTGTCCATGCATACCAGAGGTCCGAAGGGGGTGGACATTATCCTGTAGCCCTTCTCGATGCCCATCCTGTAGGCCCTGTATGTGTCTATCCGCTCGACCTCGAGGTAGATTGCATGCGGCTCCGACGGATCAGGGACGTGCCTCCTGATCCGCTCCTCAAGCAGGTCGCCGTTCATCATGTTGAAGCACTCGGAGACCTCGGCTGCATCCTGAGCAGGGAACCCCTGGTACTTGTCGAAGGCGACCGCTTTGATGCCGCCGCCAATGCCGCCGTAGTTCCTCTTGACCGCCGTGACCGCCAGGTCACCCAGCTCGCCGCCCCCGACCGATATGAACGTCGCCGGCCTCCTTGGGTTCAGCGCCTCTAGCGGCGCAAGCCTGCCCTCCCACTCCCTCATGAGCGAGGGTATGTTGTTTATGAGTTCAAACCTCTCCTCTTTGCTCATCCTGTTGCCCGGCATCTCATCCAACCTCCACGAGCCCCTTGCCCGGCACCCACATCATCCTCTTGCCGAGGAGGCCCTTCCTCTCCCTGTACTTGTATATGTCCCTGGCCATGCTGCCCAGCTGTACCCTCCTGAGCAGGGACTTCTCGGATCCTATGTCCTTCCTGTGGAACGTCCTCCAGCCATCCGTGAGCCTGACACTCTTGGTCAGCTCCTCCGCCCTTGCGCTCGCCTCAGGCAGGGAGTCGCCGGTGCCAACGCACTCCACGACCCTTGAGCCGCCGGTGCGGACGACCCCGCCCGCCTCCTCGGCCGATGCCCAAAGCACACCTTCCCCTGCGCCGTCCAGCGCGACCGGGTGGCCCTTTGCGAGGTCCCTCTTGTCCGGGTATCCTTCGGGGCATACCGCTTTGACCGCTACCGCCATGTCCTCGAACTCTACCTTGACCGTGTTCAGGCGCTCCTCGATTATGCCCTCGCAGATCTCGACTAGGTCGGTCTTCAGCGCGGTCATCACGTTGCCAGCCTCCGGGTCGCCCAGCCTGGAGTACATCTCTATGATCGTGGGCCCCCACACTGATGTGAGCATCATCTGCCCTGCCGCTATGCCGTGGTACCTCTGCCCCGTGTCCTTCTGAATTGCGTCGATCATCAGCTTGACTATGTCTGCCGAGCGCCTGCACTCCTCCTCCGTGATGATTGCCCTGTCGTCGTCCACGCCCCACTTCAGGTTCATCCCGCAGGATATCGACCCCATGCCGCCCGTCTCGAGTCCGAGGTCGCCATCGAACGCGTGCTTGTTGTCCTGCACGGCGGGCATCGGAACGACCGTCCTGCCGTCGGTGAAGCACTGCACAGTATACTCTGGGCCCCACACCCTCTCCTCGATCAGGAGCTTGTAGTCTATGTCGTCGTAATCCTTCATGTGCTCCTTCACGATCATCTCGGCGTGCTCCTTCTTCACCTTCCGCTTGTCCTCCTGCAGGTAGACCTGGAAGTCCTCGATGACCTTGACCCCTTTTCCGCCCGACTGCCTCGCAGGCTTCAGCGCCACGCTCTCCGCATACTCCTGGATGTATGGGAGCGCCTCCTCGAATGTCTTGAACTTCTTGTACCACAGGCGCCCTGGGATCTTGTACTTCCACTGGAGGTCCCGCATGCTCGCCTTCGACATCTCGAGCTCGGCGACCTTCCTGCCGGCGCCGATGCACTTGATCCCGCTCTCCTCGATGCGGTCCGGCACGCCGTGGAAGTTCGGCTCCTCGGGCCCTATGAAGACGAAGTCCGCCCCCGTCTTCTGGGCGGCCCTTATTATTGCCCCATGATCGTTGATGCTCCCGAGGAAGAACTCGCCCCCCGTCTCCTTGACGACCTTGTTTATCCCGGGGTTCACTAGGTCAGCGAAGCAACTGATCCTCGGCTCCCTGGAACTCCTCCTCAATGCCAGCGCTATTGCGTGCTCCCTTCCGGCCCCACCAACAAGCAATATCTTCATCCCATCACACCTCCGGATACCTGCAGCTGAAGCAGCCCGTGCACAGGTCCTCCCCCCTCATCCCCGTGGCCCCCACGAATCCGTCTAGGCTCAGGTACCTGAACGAGTCCGCCCCGACAACCTCTGCGATCTTGTCCTCCGAGAGGTGCTTGCCTATGAGCTCGTCCTCCCCTGGGACCTCCACGCCGAACGGGCAGTGGGAGATTATATGCGGGCTCCCTATCCTCACATGTATCTCCTTCGCGCCCTTCTCCTTCATGAGGTACACTATGTTTGCAAGGGTGTTCCCCCTCACGACGCTGTCGTCAATAAGGACGACCCTCTTCCCCCTGACCGCCTCGCTTATGACGTTGAGCTTGAGCTGGACGCCCTTGAGCCTCTCCACCTGGTTGGGCTTCATGGCGCTCCTGACCCTCCTCCCGGTCAGCTCGAATCCCTTCTCCACGGGTATTCCTGTCTCGTTGGAGTAAGCCATGGCGAACGGCATCGCCGTCTCTGGGACCCCGATGACCACGTCTGCATCAGCCGGGCTCTCCTGGGCCAGCTTCATGCCTATGTTGCGCCTCACCCTGTAGACAGGAACATCGTTGATGTAAGAGTCGGGCCTAGCGAGGTAGACGTACTCGAAGCCGCAGTAGGCCCTGCTCTTGGGGGTTATCTGCTGCTCGCTATAGGCCGACATAGGCGTGAATACCCTCACCTCACCAGGTTCGATGTTCTCAGCCGGGCTGATCGGCACCCTCTCCCCTATGATATCCATGACGCAGCTCTCCGAGGCTACTATCCCGCCATCGAAGCCCATCTTCCCAAGCACGAGCGGCTTGACCCCGAGCGCGCCCCTGCCCGCAACCATCTCCTTCCCGTCGTTCACCGCTATGAACGAGAATCCGCCCCTGCACTTCCCGAAGAAGCCCTTGATCGAGTCTATGTCTGCCTTCTTACCGTAGAGCGACGCATACGCCCCCCTCAGGTTCCCCTCGTAGCTAAGCGAGGCGTCCCACTTGTATCCGTCGACCGCCGTTATCTTGCCGTCGATGCTTGCGACGACCCCGCCCGCCAGGTCCATCGGCTGCACCTCCGCCTCCTCCTGTGGGTATGGGGATACCGCGCCTATGCACACGTGCCCCTTCGCGGTGCTGGACGCAACGACCTGCTCCACGAGCCCTTTTCCCGCAAGCTTCACGCGCGAGTCGCCGAAGAGCTCCAAGCCGGCAGTCTCCTGCCCCCTGTGCTGAAGCGCCATCAGTCCGAAGACGCCGAAGTTGTATGAGTTCCATCTGCTGTCAAATAGGTATATGCCAAGAATTCCTGCCATCCTCATGCCTCCTGATTCAAATTTGCCTTTTCATATATCCTGTTTCTGTCGGTGCTGACCACGTTCCTCGACCTGTCAGCAATCTTCTGCGCGAGCTCTGTCGGATATTTGCCGCAGGCGCACGCCATGCATAGGTCCTTCCCCTGCATCCCAGTGGCCCTGACGTAGTCGTCGATGCTCTGGAAGCAGACCGCGTCCGCCCCTATCTGCTTGGCTATCCCTGCCTCGTCATACGAGAATCCGATGAGCTCCGTGAACGTTGCCATGTCAATTCCGTAGAAGCACGGATGCGTAATCCGGGGGAAGGTGACGAACATGTATACCTTCTCCGCTCCGCGCTCCCTCAGCTTCTTGATTATTGTCTTGGTAGTGTCGCCCCTGACGATGCTGTCCTCGACCACTATGACGCGCTTGCCGCGCAGGCTCCCGTTCACGACGTTGATCTTCCTGTCTATAGTTGATGATCTGTCGTCCGACTCGAGTATGAATGCGCGCTGCGTAACATACCTGTGCCTCCTGAGGCCCCTCTCCCACCTCAGCCCTGTCTCTTCGTGCAGGCCATATGCCGCATCATCCGCTGTCTCGGGGATCGATATTATCACGTCGGCATCTCTCACGATCTCTTGGTACTTCCTCCCAAGGTTCCTGCCGAACTCCTCCCTGACGCTGTAGACCGTCCTCCCGTTGATTATCGAATCCGGCCTGGCAAAGTACGAGAACTCGAAGCCGCAGAACGCCCTCTTGTTGCACTTGACGAGACGCTGCCGCTCAACGCTCTCCTTCGAGAATATCACCGCCTCGCCCGGCTCCACGTCGCCTATCACGTCAAGGCTGTTGATGTCCAGGCCGACCGTCTCCGATGAGACTGCGGTTACTGTCCCGTCCCTGCTCGCCCCTAGACAGAGGGGCCTTATACCTAGAGGATCCCTGAACGCGAAGAGCTCCCCATCCGACCTCAGCCCTACGACGGAGTATGCTCCCTCTATGTCGTTCATGCACCTGACGATGCCCTCAGCGGTGCTGCTTCCCATGTTGCCCGCCAGATATCTCGCCAGCAGCTCCGTGTCTGAGCATGTCTTGAGCTTTATGTGTGTCTTAGAGACGATCTCCCTCAGCCAGCCTATATTCACCAGGTTGCCATTGAAAGCGATGCCCAGCTTCTCCTTTCCGTTGGTCACAACCATCGGCTGCGCATCCTTGAGGTGAGAGTAGACGTCGCGGTGCCCCGATGTGCCGTATCTCACATGTGATATGCCGACGCTACCCGGAAGCAGGGTGTTCCACCTGATCAGCTCCTCCTTCTCAATGCGCGGGACGAGTCCCAGGTCGACATACCTCTTGAAGCCGTCCGAATACGTAAGGAATCCATAAGATTCGTGCCCCCTGTGGTTCTGGGCGACGAGCCCCCAGTAGAGCGGCACGAATGCGCCCTTGCCGCCGGCGCACTTGGCCCCAAATACCCCGCACTTCTCCTTGAGCAAAAGATAACCCCCGCTCCCTTTACTATGAACATTGGTATTTACTGCAAAGCTTTTAAACTTTTTTTATACGTTCATTTAAAAATTTCATCCACGCTTGCGAGCCCAAGTTCATCAACGCTGGCCCCGTCCGCAATGACCCTCTTGGCGCCAACGCACCTCTTCACGACTTCCCTGACGACCTCCCTTGGCAGCTCCGGAGCCTTGCCCTCCCCGGTGAACCCCATCCTCCTGAGGCATTCCCTCAGGAACTCCTTGTCTAGGCAGTGCATCTCCTGTGCCTCACCGCTCCTGTAGTACTTGATCGCCCACATCCTGGCTGAGTCGTGCGTCGGCGGCTCATCTATCTGGATAAGTTCGCGGTTAGCAAACCCGAACTCTATCTTGAAGTCGGGTATTATTATTCCCCTATTCTTGGCCTCGGTCTCGTAGAATTCGAAGAGCCGCAGGGTCCCCTCCTCCAGATCGTTCCAAGTCTGCCTGTCGACGATCCCCCTCTCAAGTGCCTGCTCCTTCGAGATCTCCTCGTCGTGGCCGACATCTGCCTTTGTGGTCGGCGTTATTACCGGGGATGGGAGCTCATCCGCCATTTGCAGGCCGTCCGGGAACCTAATGCCGTACATCTCCCGCCTGCCCTTGCTGTAGGCCCTCCAGAGCGAGCCATATAGGTACTTGCGGACAACCCATTCCACGTCCACCCTCTTCGCCTTGGTTACCCTTATCGTCCTGTCGTCGATAACCTCCAAGAGGTGGTTGGGGAAGACCTTCCTGCTCTTCTGCATCCAGTATGCCGAGAGCTTTAGGAGTGACGTGCCCTTGTTGGGGATCAGCGTGGGAAGTATCACATCGAAGGCAGAGACCCTGTCAGTGTGGAATATCAGGAGCTCATTTCCAACGTCATAGACATCCCTGACCTTTCCCCTCTTCACTATTCCCGTCTTAAGGTCAGAACGCCCGATGACCTCTACCTCTTTCCCCGTCAAGGGGTCCTCAACAAACGACAATTGCCGCCACCAGAATACACACTCTGCTGCACCCTATTTTATTTTTTTTGAGCCGTTCATTTAAAAAATTAGGGTATCCTGTCCGGTCCTGCCCTTTCTTGTCCTGCCCTATTCTGCACGATCAGATCAGCGTTGACAGCCCTGCGACGCTATCAAGAACGATATCCGGCTTGACCCTGCTCGAACTGACCGCCCTCCTGTCTGCCGCGCCGGTCAGGACAAGGATCGTGAAGAGTCCGGCTGCCCTGCCTGCCTTGATGTCCATGTTGAGCGTATCGCCTACCATTGCTGTCTCCCTTGCCGCCGTGCCCAGCCTCGCCAGCGCCATGCGCACTATCCTGGGCGATGGCTTACCGATGATGAGCGGCCTGGCCCCTGTGGCCTCCTCTATCAATCGGACTATGCTGCCTGCCCCGGGCAGATATCCCCCTTCGACCGGCAGTTTCGGGTCGGCGTTGGTGGCGATGAACTTTGCGCCATTCTGGATGGCGACGCAGGCCGCCGCAAGCTTCTCATAGGTCGCCTTCATGTCCAGGCCGCACACCACGTAATCCGCCTCCGCCGCCCTGCCCTCGTCTAGGAGCTCAAAGCCCTCAGATCTCAGAGCGGCGCATAGCCCCCCCTCGCCAATGATGTAGCAGCTGCCTCCTCCCTTTCCCCTTCCCGCGCCTCCCCTCCTACCGCTCAAGTAATTCGCAGTGGCTATCGATGAGGTCATTATATCTGCATCATCTGCTGCTATCCCCATGCAGGCAAGCTTTTCGACGAACTGCCTTGGGGTCTTCGTCGAATTGTTTGTCAGGAAGAGCACCTTCCTCCCCTTCCTTCTCAGTGCCTCAACGACCTCTGGCGCCCCCTCAATAACGCTGTTGCCGCGGTAGATGCAGCCGTCAAGGTCGAAGATGAACGCCTCATGATGCAGTTTGCTTGGCATGAGCCTTCTTCACCGACACAATGGGACCTAATGGTGATGATCGCTTAAAAGCTTTCAACCTCTCCCCGCCGCTGAAGTACCTGCCTTCTGCCGCCCCTGCTATGGTTGTGCTTGGTCGTATCTGATGATTAATAAAATGCCCTGCTTTATGGCACCATTTTTATTAAAAAATAACAAAAAATTAATAAATGACTGCGGGCGAATACCGCATGGCGATGCATTTGAAGCGCGAACGCGTGTTGGCTTTATCAGTCATTGTTGTTATAGCCGTCGTTGCTGGGGCAGTTTATACGATGTCGCAGAGGCCAGGCTCGGAAGATGGCAAAATACATGTGCTGGCTTCGTTCTACCCCCTTGCTTACTTCGCCTCTGAGATAGGCGGCGAATACGCTTCAGTTGCTTCACTCATACCTTACAACACAGAGGTCCACTCTTGGCAGCCCTCCACCTCCAGTATATTGGCGGCCAGCGACGCGGACATCCTGATCTATAACGGTGCAGGCCTCGATCACTGGTTTGAGGAGGACTTGCTGGCTGCGATCAACACCAATGGAAAGGTGGTTGTTGAGACGACTGCAAACCTCTCGCTCATAGCCGGATCTGAGGCTGAGGAGCACGGCGAGTACGACCCACACACGTGGATAAGCCCTGCGTTGGCAAAGCTGCAGGCGCAGAAGATATACGACGCCCTCGTCCAGGTCGACCCTTTGCACAGCGGATACTATGCGCAGCGCTGGGCATCCCTGAGCGCCAAATTCGACAGCCTTGATCAGGCGTACACCCTCAACCTGTCCGCGAAGACGAAGAGCGTCATCTTCGTGACCCATGGCGCATTTGGATACCTCGCTGACAGATATGGCTTCGAGCAGGTCTCGGTCATAGGAATCTCCGCCGACGAACAGCCGAGCGCATCTGCCTTGGCAGGAATCGTAGACCTGATGATTGAGCATGATACATATGTCATATTCCTTGACCCTGTTTACACCAACAGCTACGCCTCTACCCTGAAGGCCGAGTTGGAGCTGAGGACAAGCCAGGCCGTTACAATCTCAAACCTCTACCTGATGCTTGGGCCCATAGGCGAGATGGATTACTTCGACCAGATGGAGGCAAATCTTTTAAATCTCAAGCTGGGTCTTGGTGTACCCTAGACAAAGGCATCTTAACGCCGCTGGTGTGCTGTCTTGACAACCGAATGCGTCCTCGAAGTGGAGCGCCTAAACATCGCAAGGTCCGGCTCCTTGGTCGTAAAGGACGCCTCTTTCAAGATAATGCGCCGGGACTATGTAGGTATAGTGGGCCCAAACGGCGGTGGGAAGACGACCCTGTTCTTGGCGATCTTGGGGATCATCCCCGCCCAGAGCGGCAGCATACGCATCTTCGGTCAGGATGCATCCTCATTCTCGAGCTGGGAGCGCGTCGCCTACGTCTCCCAGGACGCAATAAACTTCGACTCGAACTTCCCCATCACAGTGCGCGAGCTCGTCTCGCTTGGGCGGGTCAAGAGAGGCAACCTCGGAAGACCATTGAATCGGGAGGACTGGCACGCAGTGGATGATGCCCTGGACTTCATGGGGCTCCTGGATATCGGAGAGATGCGTGTGGGCCAGCTCTCCGGCGGGCAGAAGCAGCGCGCCTTCGTTGCCAAGGCGCTCGTCAGGAACCCTGAGATCATATTTCTGGACGAGCCGATCGCTGGCATAGATGCTGCCACGCAGGAGCGGTTCTACCAGAAGATGAGCGACCTGAACACCGCGCGAGGCATAACGATACTGATGGTCTCCCACGACCTTGCTGCCGTCTTCTGCCGGATGTCCAAGGTCATATGCGTAAACAGGGGCGTGAACGTCTCCGACATAAGCCCCGACACCGATCCGAACAGCGTCCTCAGGGAGGCTTATGGGGAGCACTTCCACTTCGTCTACCACAGACATGAGTGCAAGGGGGAATTCAAGAATGATTGATTTCCTGCCTGTTCTCCTGAAGCTGCTCGGCTACCAGTTCTTCCAGTACGCCCTTACAGGCGGGATTCTTGCGACCCTTGCGTGCGCATGGATAGGCCTCTTCCTGATCCTGAGGAAGGAGTCCATGATAGTTGATGGGATTGCGCACACCGCATTCGGTGGCATTGCCATCGGGGTCTTCTTCTCGATCAACCCGATCCTTCCGGCACTGCTGATCTCCGCGATAGCGGTGCTCGGCATCTCCTACATGCGGAAGAAGGGCCTCGCCCAATCCGACTCTGCCATCGCCGTGATGCTGGCGCTGGGCTTCTCGACCGGTCTGATAATAATCAGCCTGGCAGGCGGCTTCAGCGTTGAGCTGTTCAGCTACCTCTTCGGCTCCATCCTGACCATCAGCTACGCCGACCTCCTCATCGTATCGGTCCTGAGCATCTCCGCCCTGCTCTTCCTCTCGATCTTCTACAAGGAGCTCCTCTGCATCTCCTTCGACGAGGAGTCGTCAAGGCTCACCGGCATACCAGTCGAGATCATCTCGTCGGCGTTCAACATCATGGTCGCGGTCACCATAGTCGTCTCGATAAAGATAATCGGCATCATACTAGTCATCGCCCTAATCGTGATCCCTGCGCTCTCCGCCCTCCAGCTGCGCCTGTCATTCAAGAAGACGATGGTCGCAACGGTAATCCTCGGCATAGCCGGGGTTGTCGCGGGCCTCTTCCTCTCGGCGGCATACGACGTGGCCACAAGCGGCGTCATCGTATTCGCCCTGCTCGGAATGTTCATCATATCTGCGCTGATTGGCCGAAGATGAATCAGTTATATTGCAGGATGCCGAGATTAGTATAATGCGAATTTGGAGTCGATGAACGTGGTCGTAGTAAGCCTCTCGATCCCCGACGAGCTGCTCGCCGATCTGGATGCCGTGCTTGGCGAGGAGTGGTCTGCGAGCAGGTCCGAGGTGATCCGGCAGGCCGTCAGGAAGTACATCTCCGAGTACAGGGACCTCAGCGAGATGAAGGGGGGCGTCATTGCGACCATAACCGTGCTCTACGACAAGGAAGAGAAGAACGACGGGCACATCAGCCTCCAGCACGAATTCGGTGACATCATAACCTCTTACCTCCACTCTCACCTCAGCAATGACAGCTGCCTCGAGGTGATGGTAATAAAGGGGGATGCCGCCCGGCTGAAGAGGCTGATCGATGGGCTGAAGGCGGACCTTCACATGAAGCACATGAAGTTCTCCGTGATGGTCGAGGGATGATCCATCAGCCGGCTTGGCTGCTAGCCCGCCATCCCCAGGTGCTGGACGCCGGCGCCGCCATTCAGGCGACTAAGAATATTGCAAGCCCAATGAGGGCGCCGCCGGCCATCCCGACGGGCGGCAGCGCCTCCCCCAGAAACGCAGAGGAGACCAATATCGCTACAACTATCTCAAGGAGCATTATGACCCCCGTGTTCACCACGGTGAGGACCCTTAGAGACCTATAGAAGAGGAAGAATGCCACAATTGTGCAGAAGACCGCGGTGTATGCCACGGACGCAAGGGCGATCGGGGTTGGCGAGAAGCTGAAGCTGGAGAACGCAAGGAAAGGCAGGACCGTCAATGCCGATGTCAGCGTCATCGATTCGGTCACCTCCATCGCCGTCATGCGCAGCTGCGTGGCGGCCTTCTTGTTGTAGATCATGGAATATGCCCATACCACGCCCCCCGCGAAGATGATCATGTCGCCCATCACCGTCCCGCCAAAGATGGTCGTAATATCGCCGCCGGTGGTGATCAGGAAGACTCCAACAAGCCCAATGACAATTCCGACCTTCGCCCTGGGTCTGATCCTCTCGCCCAGCAGCAAGGCGCTGAATATCGCCATGAAGACCACGTTGACGTTGACAAGGAGGGATGCATTCGTCGCCGTTGTGAAGTTGAGGCCGAAGATCTCCATGACGAACCCCAAGCCGTTGGTTATGCCCAGAATCCAAAGTATCTTGCCCGAGACCAGCCTGCGTATCGGGCGCCGTGCCGCCAGCAGGTATGCGAGGACGACCAGCGCGGCAAGCAGGAACCTCATATTTATAAAGAGGAGCGGATCGACCTCCCCGACTGCAACCTTCAATACTGGGAATGAGACCCCCCACACAAAAACAGCGATCAGCAGCCCCGCAGTCGCGCCAGTCTTCGATCCCATGACCAACTACCACCTCACGCAGGCCTGCCTATCAGTATGTTGTCCTTCGTCCTGAGCAGCCTGACCCTTACGTCCGTACCCTGGTCAAGCTCCCCGCCGACCACCGTGACTGCCCTCTGGCCGTCCCTCGTGACCGCAAGGGATTCGCCCCTCAGCCATCCTGGTCCGATTATCCTCACCCTCACCTTCTCCCCCTGCCTGTAGGGGACCGCAAGGGCATTCGCCGGCCTTATCCCAAAGTCCGAGGGCTTGAGCACGAGGCTCACCCTCTCCGCATCACCGACCTCCTTCATCCTGCGGTAGAACTCGTACCATGAGACCTGTTTCATGCCCTTCACCCTCCTGCCGTGGGGGTGGAACTCGCACTTCTGTATGCCCATCATCGGCCACCTCCTGCCTGCGCCAATGTCCTTTGCGAGGCGCACGAGCTTCCCCAGCTCCCCGTCGTTAAGAGGGTGGACCCAGACCGGCGCCACCAGCAGGTCCATGCCCGTCTCGGAGCAGACATATTTGGCGGTCCTTATGACCTTCAGGAGGTCGTAGCCGGGCGTGCCTGAGAGGATCCTCGCCTGCTCCGGGTCGGTCGAGTCTATGGACAGGTTGATCCGGTCGAGGCCGGCATCCGCCAGTTCGGAAGCGTTCGCCTCGTCCATGAGCACGCCATGAGTCTGGAGCGAGATGGTGCTGACTCCCTCTGTATCCGCCAGCCCCTGCACAAGGTCCGCCAGATTTGGGTAAGTGAACGGGTCGCCCACAGTGTCTATGTGCGCCTCTATGCCCTCTCCCTTGATTGCAGCCATTGCCCTGAACCATTCCATGAGGTGGTCCAGCCCGACCGTATACTCGGCCCTGCGCCTGTGGCTGCACGGCCCTGCATCCGTGGAGCAGAAGACGCAGCTCAGGGGGCAAGATGATGATGGCCTTACCTGGATCACGTTGGTCCCCCTGTCAATCAGTCCGAACGCCACCGCGCCGACCAGCGGCGTGCCGTCAGGAACCTTGAAGAGTTGCGCCATAGTCAGTCCTCCAAGAGGGGCGAGGCTTTGCCCTATAGCAAGGGCTTGCGGGTAGCTGATAACGTCTTAGCATAGAGATATAAAGTGTGGGCATTCCCTAATACTCCTGAAGCACAATAAGGTGATTCCCTTGGGCGACTTGGATCAGATGTTCAATCCGCAGAGCATCGCAGTGATTGGTGCATCAAGGAACCCCAAGAAGATAGGCTATGAGCTGGTCAGCAACATACTCTCGGGCGGATATGAGGGCAAGCTCTACCTGGTCAACACCGAGGGGGCCGACATCATGGGCATGAAGTCCTACGCCTCGGTTGCGGAGGTGCCCGGGAATGTCGACCTCGCGGTAATCGCCGTGCCGGCGTTTTACGTTGCTGACATCATGGAGGAGTGCGGCAGGAAGGGCATAAAGACTGCGCTGGTCATAAGCTCGGGCTTCAGGGAGATGGGCAACACTGCCCTCGAGTCGAAGCTGCTCTCGATAGCCAGGCGGCACGGCATCCGGATGCTGGGGCCCAACATCTTCGGCCTGTACTACTCGCCGTCCAGGATGAACGCCACCTTCGGCCTCTCGAGGGTCTTCCCCGGGAGCATCGCGTTCATAACCCAGAGCGGGGCGCTTGGAATAGCCATGATGGGCTGGACGAACCTGTACCGGATTGGCGTCTCCGCGGTGGTGAGCATGGGGAACAAGGCAGACATCGAGGAGTCCGACATGCTGGATTACTTCAGGGACGACCCGAACACCAGGGCCGTCCTTATGTACATCGAGGGCGCGAACGACGGGAGGCGCCTCATCGACTCCATCCGGAGGACCGCCCTCTCCAAGCCGGTGGTGGCGCTCAAGTCCGGCAGGACCGAGAAGGGCGCCTCGGCAGCCGCGTCGCACACCGGCTCCCTTGCAGGATCCGACCGCATATACGACGCCGCATTCAGGCAGGGCGGCGCCCTGCGCGCCACCGACTTTGCCCAAGCCTTCGACTGGGTCAAGCTGATGACTGCCCAGCCGCCGCCCCCCAGCGAGAACTGCCTCATACTGACGAACGGAGGCGGCGTCGGCGTCATGACGACTGATGCATGCGAGGAATCCGGTGTGAACGTCTGGCCCCTGCCTGAGGACCTGCAGTCCGAGTTCAAGAAGTTCATGCCCGTATTCGGCAACTTCAAGAACCCCGTCGACCTGACCGGGCAGGCCTACGAGGAGAGCTACTACAAGTCAGTCGAGATATCCCTTAAGGATCCCCGCATCGGCTCGGTCATCGTGCTCTACTGCCAGACTGCCATCACAGACCCCGTCTCGATCGCGAAGTCCGTCATCGACGCCTGCGAGGCCGGGCACTGCGGCAAGACCGTCGTCTCAAGCTTCGTAGGGGGATCACAATGCGACGATGCGATGAAGAAGCTGGACGAGCACGGCATCCCATCTTACCCGATACCTGAGCGGGCAGTATCGTCGCTGGCGGCCTACTACCGGTGGCAGAGGTTCAAGCAGAGGCACGGCTAGCCAGGCAAACCCAACCGATGCGCCGGACGGAAAGCCGCCGTTCTTCGGCCCGAGCGGGAGAAGCCATTACTCATTGGGCGTTTATTCTGAAAACGAGGAAAAAAAGGGCTTTTCTGAAGGACCCTTCAAACTGCATAGCTTCGCCTCATTGCCGGTGCAGACAACCGCCCGACCGCCCCTTGAGTTTCCTTGTGAGGCACGTCTCGGAGACTGCCTGAAACTGTCAAAATCCCGCTGGTTTCATCTTTCGATGCGTTCATTCTACTATTGATACATTCCAAGCGCGAACAGAAAAGCGAGCCAAAAACCGTTGGCGTCTCTTCCTGTCAAAAGACGGAAGAAATAAATCCTTTCTTGCCTGCTATTCGGGCATGGAACGCTTAGAATACAGCGAATATGTGCCGATGGGTGCGCTTGTTAAGGGTTTAGTAGTGATGGTTACGGCGATTTTTGTCTTTGTGACTATGGCAGTACTTCTGTTTGCTGGGCTTTCGGTTGAAAATCTCTTTGGCGTTTTGTTTGGCTGGGCGATTATGGCGTTTATCTTCTTTGTATTTTGGAATTACCGAGGGATCAGCATCAAAATAAGCGGTGAGCGGCTATACGTTTCGTATGGCTTCTTCAATAAGAAGTCTTTTTTGCTTAAAGATATTGTTTCATGCAAGGGAACCAAGGCATCCTTTGGCAGGTACTATGGCATTGGTGTAAGGTACGGCTCTGACGGCTCAATTGCTTATACCACTTCATTTGGCGATGCCGTGGAGGTCGCCCCCAAGACTGGAAGAACATTTGTCTTCTCGTCTAACAATCCTGATAGTGTATGCGAAGTCATCAGAAGGGGCTCTGCTCTGAGGAATAGTGTGCAGAATGGCCGCTTATCGCAAACCTAAACGGAGCGACTGGACAAAATCCTTGATCCTCATAGGCGTCTACGTTGCAGTCATCTCAGTCACAGCTTTCATTCTGTTAATCACGTACTGGTATCTATGGCTAGCGCTGGTAGCAGGGGGCGTGTTCATCCTTGTCTTGTGGCACAAGAAATCCACTGCTTACCGTTGCCCAAAATGCGGCAGCGAATTCGAAATATCCTTGTTGACCGATTTGGTTAGCCCCCATGGAATTACCAGGACTGGCGGCGGTTGGCTTTACCTGAAATGCCCCGCATGCTCTAATAGGTCAAAAATGGACGTGCTCGTCAAGAAAAAAGGCTAACCCTCGATGGGGGCCGCTCAGTCCCACCACTTCTTGGCTAGCGGCATGGCCAGGATCTCTCTTATCTCGAGCCTCTTCTCCTTGTCCTTTGAGAAGACCATCCCCGGGAAGGTCGACCTGACGACCGCTGCCGTGTCCGCTCCCCTGCCGCTGCCGCCCACCCCTATGACATCCTTGTACGGCTCCAGCACGCCGCAGTTGACCGCCGAGAGGACTACCTCGACCGCGACCTTCATCCCCTGCCCGAAGGCGTACAGTGTGTCCCTGAATGCCTGCTCAGCCGTCCGCGCCGGGTGCTGCGAATCATCGTAGACGCCGCCATGGAGGACGTACGGCGCCTTGTCGAGCACTATCACGCCCAGCTCTTCAAGCTCGGCCTTTATCCTTTCATCCATGCATGGCCACTCCGATCCCATCTCCTTCCGGAATGCCCCCTCTGAGACGCAGATTATGCGGGCCTGGTCCTTCAGCACCCTCGCGAACTCGAGCGCCGTGGCCCCGGAGGAGCTGGCGACAACGACGTCCCTTATGCTGCTCCTCTCTATGTGCCTGGTCACCGCCTCCGCCACGAGGTCGGTGTTCACCTCTCCCGGCTTCTCGAAATGGTAAACCTCTCGGATCTTGAATGTCATGGGTCCTCAAGTGTCTTGTGTCCCGATCCCCTTTTAAGCATTTGATCGCCCCTCCCTCCTCCCCCCGCTCTGCATGGCTCGCTGTCTGCGGAGCAAGATTCCGATTTCCTACGCATTTTATAGTGGTTCGTGCCTCTTGTGGGACGTAATCTATTGTCCGTGTATTGGTTCCTTCTTCTTTCAATTCATTTTTCTGATAAAACTTAAATATTTCATATGATCCCAATAGGCTGGTCATAAGTATGATAGACGAGCTCGATTCCCGGATCATCAATGAACTCTCAAAGGACGCCGGACTCTCCTACTCCGAGATCGCAAGGGCGCTTAACCAGAACGAGTCGACGATCAGAAAACGCATTATTGCCATGAAGGAGAAGGGCGTGATCAAGAAGTTCTCATGCGTGCTGGACCACCTCAAGGTAGGCTACAACACCGTTGCGATAGTGGGCCTTGATGTCGATCCTGGCCTCCTGCTCGATGTGGCACAGAAGCTCGCAGACATGCGCGAGACCAAGTACGTGGCGACGTCGACCGGCGACCACATGCTCATGGCCGAGGTCTGGGCGAAGGATGGGCGCGAGCTCGCGCAGATACTCTCAACGATGGGCGCAATAGCCGGCGTAAGAAAGCTCTGCCCGGCCATACTGCTCGAGAAGATAAAAGAGTAGCCTCAATCAGCGGCTCAAGCTGACCTCAAATAAATTAAAAGAAAAAAATGGAAAGAGGCTATGGTCACCCTCTAAGCTACCAAGCCTTCCAAGTTGATGTTGAAGTAATAATTCGACGTAATGAAGATTATCTGCGGGCTGCTTGGTTCACAGTATGGCGCATAAGAGAAGATCAATGCTGGCGAGAACGGATATGCATAGATGCTGTATCCAAAGTCGTAGAAGCCATTTGCATCTGTAATTGCTGTGGCTATCTCAATATCGCCAATGTAGACCTCGCTCCACCAGTCCCCATAGAATACCAGTACTACTGTGGCCCCCTCAATAGGTTCTCCAGTCCAATACTCATGCACATAGCCGCTTATGGTCATAAATCGTGGACCAAAATATACCTGGTCTGTCGTTGCCTGTCCTGCTGCCACTGCCGGCATGACGAGCGCCGCAATCTAGCCTATGCAACAAAAATCGGATACTAAGTGGGCACAATAGCCGGCGTAAGAAAGCTCTGCCCTGCCATACTGCTCGAGAAGATCAAGGAGTATGTTACTAAAAAAAGAAAAAATGGCTTTTAGCCATTGCTTGCTTTCACTCTGAAATTGAGTAGTTATACACCCAGAGGTTGTAGTAGACGGGCGAATCATACGATAGTAGGAGGATTATCTCCGGATCGCTCGGATCGCACCCGAGAGCGTATGCGAAGAGCAAAGCTGGTGAGTATCGATACCCCCAGATAGCGTTTCCAAAGTCGTAATAGCCATTAGCATCCGTGATCGTGGTAGCGATTTCAATTTGGCCAGACAACACTGCCACTTGCTGCCACTGCCCAAAGAATACAAGGACTACCGTCGCCCCCTCGGCCGGTGCCCCACTGTTGCTATCATGTACGTAGCCCCTTACGTTATTATAAGTAGGACTGATGATTTGGTCTGTCGTTGCCTGTCCTGCTGCCACTGCTGGCATGACGAGCGCCGCAATCATGACTGCTGCTAGTATTCCCACTCCATATTTATTCATAGAGTATGCCTCTTGTGATACTGTTACCTATAAAAAGTATAAAAAGATTGGCACAAATTGTGCCTTTTTCCCCTCGTCCTTACCAAAAATGAGTGCCGCCTATCGATCTTTTTTGTAGTTTGTACGACCAAAATTGGACCTCTTCAGGAGCAGCGAATTAGCAACCACAGACACCGAGCTCATCGCCATAGCGAGCGATGCTATCTCCGGCCTCAGCACCAGGGCGGGGTAAAGTATGCCCGCCGCTATCGGAATGCCTGCGGAGTTGTAAACCATCGCCCAGAACATGTTTTGCCTGATCTTGCCCAACGTCTTCTTGCTCAACCTTATTGCAGACGAGACGCCGCTCAGATCCCCCCTAGTCAGGACGATCCCACCCGCCTCCTTGGCTATCTCTGTCCCGCTACCTATCGCAATCCCGACGTCCGCCTGGGTGAGCGCCGGCGCGTCGTTTATGCCGTCCCCGACCATTGCGACCACCTCCCCCTGCTCTTGGAGCTTCGCTATCGCGCCCGCCTTCTCGTTGGGTGGGACGCCGGCCAAATAGCTGTCGATGCCTATCTCCATGGCGACCGCCTTTGCCACCCTCTCGTTGTCCCCAGTCAGCATCACCGTCCTGAGCCCCTGCGCCTTCAGGTCCGCGACCGCCTCGGCGGCGTCTGCCTTCGGCACATCGGTGATCCCGATGATCCCGACAACCCTGCCTCCGACCGCCAGCACCGACGACGTCTTCCCCTCACCCTCCATCCTGGAGAGCTCTTCATTCGCACCCCCAATCGCGACCCCGAACCTCTCCATCATCCTCCTGTTGCCGAGGACTGCAAGGCTGCCTGCTACCGTCCCAGCGACCCCCTCGCCCGGATAGGCCTCGAACCCCTCGACACTATGGAGCATCGCCGACCCCGCCCCCTCGACAACGGCCTTCGCCAGCGGGTGCTCGGAGCCCCTCTCGAGCGACGCGGCGATCCGGATCACCTCCGAGTCCGCGGCGCCTCCGATCCCCCTCACCTCGACGACCTTTGGCTTTCCGGCCGTCAGCGTCCCCGTCTTATCGAAGACCACCGTCGTGAGCCGCCTTACGCTCTCTAGCACCTCGCCCCCCTTGATCAGTATGCCCATCTCTGCCCCCTTCCCCAGCCCTACCATGATTGCCGTGGGCGTAGCGAGGCCCAGCGCGCAGGGGCAGGCTATGACCAGCACCGAGACTGCCATTATCATGGCAAAGCTGAACGGCATCCCCGCCATGGTCCACGCCAGGAACGTGGCAAGGGCGATTGACAGCACAGCCGGCACGAACCTCGATGCGACCCTGTCAGCAAACCTCTGTATGGGCGCCTTCCTGGCCTGGGCCTCCTCGACGAACCTGACGATCTGGGCCAGCAGAGTGTCCTTCCCGACCCTGCCCGCCTCCACCTCGATGAGCCCTGACTGGTTGATCGTGCCGCCTATAACCGCGTCTCCTGCCTTCTTGTCGACCGGCATGCTCTCCCCCGTGACCATGGACTCGTCGACCGAGGTAGAGCCGGCGACCACTGCACCGTCGACCGGCATCTTCTCCCCCGGCCTTACCCGAAGCCTGTCGCCAACCTCTATCTCGTCTATCGGAACGTTAACCTCCTCGCCATCCCTGAGCAGGGCTGCAAACCTTGGCTGCAGCTCGATGAGCCTCCTGATCGCGGAGGATGCCCTTGATTTGGCGGCATCCTCCAGGTGCCTGCCGAGGAGCACGAACGTGATGAGCAGCGCCGCCGCCTCGTAGTAGAGGTCTCCGCTCGCGAAGAAGGTGTTGTAGACGCTGTAGGCGTAGGCGGCGGTGGTCCCAAGAGCCACCAGCACATTCATGTCGGGCATCAGGCGCCTGAGGGACTTGTAGGCGCCTATGTAAAACCCCCTGCCCCCCACTATCTGCACAGGGGTAGTGAGCGCGAAGAGGACAAGGTGGTGATATGGGATCATCCCCATGAACACCATGCTTATCAGCAGTATCGGCACCGAGAGCGCGAGGCTGAAGAGGAAGTCGAACCTGCTCCTCATGCCCGCGCCGGCAAGCTCCTCCTTGAGGACGGGGGTGAACCCCGCATCCCTGATGGCCTGCTTTATCTCCTGCAGAGCGACCGCAGCCGGGTTATATTCAACCGTAACCAGCTTCGTTGCAAGATTGGCACTGGCGGAGACCACGCCGTCGAGCCCCCTCAAACCCTCCTCGATGGCGCCGATGCATGTGGCACACCTGATGTCCTCTACGGCGATCACCGCGGTCTCGTTCACGACCTTATACCCTGCCTCCGCGACCGCATTCGAGATCGTGCTGAACCCCGAAACCGATGGATCATACTCTAGGATGGCACTGCTGGCGCTCAGGCTTACGTCTGCCCTGTCGACGCCCTTCAGACTCCTCAGTGTCTCCTCTATGGACAACGCACACGTTGCGCAGTGCATCCCTTCTATCTTCACGGAGGCCTTCTTCTTCATGACTGAAACTCTGCGCGGTCCGACTATAAACCCTTACCTTGCTGAGCTGGGTACGCAAAGCATGCTGTCGAGGGCGCTTTCATAGGCAGCTATGGCCAGCGGGCGCAGAGCGCATACTGGCCGGGCGTTCACTTGGTGTACTTCTTCGGGTCCCTGTCAAACATCTTCTTGCAGCCGGGGGCGCAGAAGTAATACTTCTTGCCCTCGTAAACCGATACCCACTTCGCCGCCTTCTCGTCGACCTCCATCCTGCAGATCGGGTCTATTGCCATCTCTCTCCACCCTGCTGAACCGTCTTGCGCTTCCTGTATATTATTGATGCGCTCGGGGGTCCATCACTAGCCTTTGTGGAGCTCTCTCCTCCTGGCCTCCAGCAGGTCGTCCTCCATGCCCATCAGCTCAGCGGCAGTCCCGATCTTGGCGTCCCTGTAATCTTCCCTGAGCTCGTTCAGGTACTTCTCGAACGCCATGTCCCTCGCGAAGTGGTGGTCCAGCACGACGTTCTTGGTGCCGCCGGCGAGGATTGCCCGAATGTTGCTTAGGGACGCCTCAAGGTCCCTCTGAGAGTAGGCATATCCAAGCATGTATATCATCGGGCCATCGATGATCGCAGTATTGGGGCGGTTCCTCAGGATGAACTCTGCCTGGTCCTGCCTGGAGGGGCCTTGTACATCCGACGTGTGCACGACCTTCTCGTCCCCCAGCCTAACCATCGTCTGGACGACGTACCCCATCGCGCTGTTCGGTCCATGGCAGACCGCCTCGGAGAACTCGACCTCGGTGCCCCCGAAGCTGAACCTCCTGCCATCTGCGACCTCGATCTTCTTTGCCCTGCCCTTTATCATCGCCAAGAAGAGCGGCGCTCGGTAGTTCCCCTGGCTCGAATTTATCCTGTTCTTAGGGTCCTTGATCAGGACCGTCTTCCCGCTGTAGATGTCCAGCGGCACGGCCTCCCCCGGATCATGGTGGTCATAATGGTAATGCGTGATGATTATGACGTCCGACTCCATCGCCCTCCTCTTGATCCTCTCTGCCAGGTGCCCCATCCTATCGACCTCCTTGGCATGGGGCCCAAGGTTGAACCTCCTCTCCGCGAGGGCCACCGCAGGATCTATGGTGATCCTGACGTCCTTAGTTTCAATATACGTGCACATCGACCTTGCCCCCATGCTGTCGAATGCCACCAGCTCAACCGCCATCTCCGGCGTTCCCATCACCGCAGTCAACTCCTGCTCTCAACATGGCTGTCTGCCTCTTTATCCGTTCCTGATGCCTATCCCCCTAGTCTGTGATGAGCGGCATGGCGCAGTATTGCCCTAAACCATGGGACAGCTTTGCTTTTATTCAGCCTTGCCTCGTGTATTAGCAGTGCCTGGCGATGAGCAAGTGGTATGCCTCGATGCTTCAGGGCGGAACGCCCCAGTCAAAGGTCAGCGTCAGCACTCGGAATGCCAACCTCTGCATCCTCTGCAGGGGTGGGCGGAACCTCTGCGGGAAGGCGGTCTGCCCAATCCAGCTTAAGGCGAACGCCTACATGAAGAGCATCAAGATGGATTACGGCCGCGAGATAATCGGCTCATCTCCCCCATCCGTCTTCGTAGGGAAGTACGGCTACCCGTTCGTCTCCGTCGGCCCTATGGTCCCTCCGGTCTCCGGAGCCACCGAGGTGATGGATATGCCCGAGGAATGGATGGGGCTAACGGTAGATCGCATACTGGGCTACCGCTACTCATTGGTGAGGGGGAGCACAAAGATGCCCATCGACGCTGTCAGGAGGGGCAACCGGATCGTTGACGCCCTTCAGGAGCTGTCCATGGGCATAACTGCGGCCGAGACGGAGATCGAGTTCACAAAGCGGCCTGCCGAGCGGATAACGCTTGATGACCACTCGCAGCCCTTCGGTCCCTCCGCACCATTCAGGAAGTTCGACATCGCCTCGGTGAAGGTCGACCACAGGATTGAGAAGGCCTACTATGACCGTGACCTGAAGGCAGGAGACGCCATCTTCGGCCTGTATGGCTCCGGTACTCAAGTCTCCCGCCTCCAAAGGGCCTTCAGCATGGGCATATTCGGCATACAGAAGAACCGCAGGATGGTCCCAACCCGTTGGAGCATCACTGCCGTCGACAGCACGCTCTCGCAGCGGCTAATCGGCGAGGTCAAGGAGCACGAGACGATTGACCGGTATCAGGTGTTCATGCACAAATACCAGCACAACACATTCGCCGCAATCCTGATGCCGCGGTCATGGTCATACGAGTGGATGGAGGCCTGGTTCCCGGGCACTTTCTGGAACCAAGATGGGGGCAATGCCGCCGTTATGGGCGACAGCGAAGGGTGGTATGGGCGGAGGACATATCCCGGCATAGGCGGATGCTACTTCTCGACACGCCTGGGCGTGGCTGAGTACCTGAAGAAGATTAGGCGGCAGGCTACCGCCTTGGTCATCAGAGAGATACTGCCTGAGTTTCCGCTGCCCCTTGGCGTCTGGTTCGTCAGGGAGAATGTCAGGAGCATGTTGAGCAAGAAGCCTGCGGAGTTCGACGATCTACGGTCGTGCCTCCAG
Organism: uncultured Nitrososphaerota archaeon; assembly: GCA_964513415.1. Classification (GTDB taxonomy): domain Archaea; phylum Thermoproteota; class Methanomethylicia; order Methanomethylicales; family Methanomethylicaceae; genus Methanomethylicus. The sequence continues at coordinate 16,169 of CAZEMX010000004.1, read as the reverse complement.
CACCTAAAGGGCGACCTGAGGGTCCCGCTAAAGACCTGGCTGGAGAAGAGCGAGCTGCTGAGGGACTCGGTGCTGCAGAGGCGGATCACCGATTACTTCAGGAGGTCGGAGCTATGATGAAGTGGGCGGTTTCGACGGTTCCTTGCAAGTGCGCAGTCTCCAAGAGCAGGCTCCCTGGGCTGGAATACACCTTCAATCCATACCGCGGCTGCACGCACGGCTGCCTCTACTGCTATGTGCCGGACATAATGCGCAACTCTGCACTATCGTCAACTTGGGGCAGGTCTGCCGCAGTAAAGGAAGAGGTTCTTCGCAAGCTGAAGGAGGAGCTGAGGCACCTGACACCCGGCGTCGTAGGCGTCAGCACTGCGACCGACCCGTACCAGCCGTTGGAAGGCGCCCTCAGGATCACCAGGCGGGCGATATCCCTCCTTTCAGCAATGTCGTTCCCCGTCTCAGTACAGACCAAATCCGCGCTGGTGGCAAGGGACGCCGACATAATACGCCGGGGAGACGTTGAGGTCGGCATCACTATCACCTCGAGCAGCGAATCATTCAGGGCAAGGTTTGAGCCTGGCGCGTCACCAATCACAGATCGTGCAAGGGCGCTGAAGGAGCTGAGTTCAATGGGCGTCAAAACATGGATCTTCTACGGCCCCATAATCCCCGGTTCGAACGACCTGCCCGCGGATATCGAATTTATTGTGAGGCTTGCAGGCGAGACAGGGAGCAGGGTCCTCTACGACGGTCTGAATGTCAGGCCGATGCTGCGCAGGCGTATGCTTACTGTATTTACAGAAGGTGAAATGGAGCGCATAGCAAAATTCAACTTTAATGCATTCTATGATACATTCGAGTCGGAGTGCAGGGGTGGCGGCGTAAAGTGTTGCCATGCCTTTGCGTAACTGTATTTTTGCACAACTGTATTTCTGAAGAACAGAAATAACAATTCTTATAAGTGATTTGGCGAAGTATCTCTGTGGGGTTATGGGCAATGAGGGTACATTATAGTAGGTCACGCCGTGGCGTCTCCCCAATCATCGCCACGATGATGCTGTGTGTCATCGTGCTGGCAGTGGTGGCCGTGATGTACCCTATCGTATCTGCGACCCTAAACAAGCCAACCTACGCGGCATCGATATCGCAGGCCAGCCTGCTTAAACAAGGAGATTATGTGCTGATGACTGCGAACGTGAAGAACATAGGCAGTGGCGACCTTAACGCGTACTGCGTCATCACTGATGAGGCATCCAACGAATATCGCTGTCAGGGCGAATCCAGGCTCCTTGTGCCTGGCGAGCATGCCGCCTTCATCTTCGAGAGCAAGACTGACGGCTCGTCATTCATGGTTGGCATGAGCTACAAGATCCGTGTCTATGACGCACAACGCGGCTTGCTTAATGAGGTGACCATATTTTGCAACGGAAGATGACCTCAAAGAGGGGAATAATACCCATTATCGCCGTGCTGCTGATGGCAGCACTGTCCATTGCCGCCTCAGGAGTCTACTATGCCGAGATGACAAAGGTAGTGGCCAATCCTGCCCCGCAGGACGTTGTGGTTACTGACATTCTGCTCTCAAAGCACTATGGATATGCATACTTCAGCCTACGTATGGTCAGCAACGTACAGTCCGACCTCACCTTCCAGATATCCATCATTGGGGAGGACGGCATCGTAGCATGGCGGATGCGTGACGTCCGGCTCCCTGCAAGGGGCGAGATCACTGCCACCGAATCTGGCTCATGCGGCAGCGACTTCTTCGTTGGCAAAACTTATATCATTAAGATTGAGGGGGACATCGACATGGCATACACCGTTGAGTGCACTGGGGTCGAGGTCTCATCAGGCAAGGTCTTTCTCTTGGCCATCAATGGCATAACCGGCAACTTTACTGAGGGGATGCCAAGTTCAATCGTGCCGGTGCATATAGAGAGTGATACCAACTTTAATGCGATAGTCGACGAGCTCTGGTTTGCCGGCTCCACGAAGTCCAAATCGGACAGTTCGATAGACTTGTCCAACAGACGCGGCGACAATATTAATTCCACATCATACCCATGGCAGAGCGGCGTCCCTGTCAGTTTTAACCTAACATACGACTCTTCGCAGAACCTGCTTTGCTACACCGTTGGCAACGAGACCATAACCACCACTCCGGATGCCGGCTCTACCGACCTGTTCATCAGGGGGATGGTCACTGGCAAAGGCACGATGTCAATTGCCGTAGACGATCTCGTGTTCAATGGCGAGGCCTTGGACGTAGAAATCAACACGACCAACTACGATGCTCTCTGGTTAAGGGGGGCTGACATGTCCGGCGACTTCACCTTGACAGGAAGCATAACTCTGGCGTGGGACGGTCCCAATGGAAACTGGGGCATGTTCTTGGACGTGATCGGGGGCACAGTGGTCGAGGGGGACGAGTACGTAGTTGACACGTCAATAAACCCAATCCAGTCCATGCAGGGGGTCCTCGACACCGCCGACCATCTTGGTTGCCCGGTTACCCTGATCACGACGATGGCACAGTGGGAATCGGTACTCGCGAACCCGCCCCTTGGAGCCATAATCGTGAATCCCTTTGGAGGCGCAGTGCCTGCTCCGGCATGGGCAGTTCAGGATAAGGCTTCGGCTGAGGCTTACATACGATTGCTCAGCGAGATGGTCAGTACGTACAGCTGGACTTGGCTACACCTCGGCGGATATCCGTTCTCATCAGTAACCAATGGAACCGTCAGCGTAGACATAGGCAACGACGGTGCTGAGTGGTTCTTCGACGTCAGCCGCATAAAGGCACATGGCCGGGGGATCGAATCGCTTGATGAGAACCTGCTCACAGAGGACGATGGAGTGAGCCTGAATCATTTCCTCAGCGTTACAGGCAACGACGCACTCCCTGACAACCTCTGGTTCGACTATGGCATAATTCTTCCCGCTTCAGATCCCCTCGAAACGAAGTTCACATTCTATATCAATCCAAGCGGCGTAAGCCAGACCGGCGCGATGAGCTTCTATCTGGGCGCGGGCTACTACGTCCATTGGGGCGCACCAATCTATACCCAAGGCCACAGCGACGGCTCTCAGGTGAGCGACTACGAGAGCGCATCGTACGCTCTCATGGTGGCGCTCTATACCATGATGAGATGATGTAGATGCGGCGGGGGCAGCGGGGAGTGTCCGAGGTAGTGGCGACGCTTGCACTGGTCGCCATAACCCTCGCAGCGATGGCAATCTACGTGCAGGCATTCAACACCTACTTTGCGGGAGAGACCGGCCTCCTGACAGGCATATTCCGCATGGGCGCCGAGCAGAACTATGAGCGGCTCTCGATCATCTACATCTTCCAGAATGATACTCAGTTGGATGATGCCCGCCTCTACATCTCAGTCTACAATTATGGCGCAAGGAATGCGACCATCGTCAAGGTAGTCATAGACACATCCACTCTCGAATATACCCCTTCAATGGTGCGTACAGGCGAGATGGCAGTGCTGAGGCTCAATCAGACTGTATCCGTCAATACCGTCCACGTCATCTCCATCATAACTGAGAGGAACAACGTTGTATCAACGCAGTTCAGGCTGTGATGCCATGACATATCTCCGCTCCCCATCCAAGAAGAGGCTCCAAAGGAGGGGCATAACAAACGTGCTCGGCGCCATCCTCTTTGTATTCGCAATAGTTGCGCTGACCTCGATCATCGCAGTCGTCTCGATAGAGTATGGCGGGTATATTCGAAGCGCAGATTACCTTAGCACAGTCGAGCGGGCGCGATCGCAGGAGGCCATACTCTTCACCCACGCATCGGACATCGATGGGCAACTCAAGCTTAACATAACCAACATCGGCAGCGAGACCATCACGCTGAACAACATCCTCGTCCACAACAAATCTGAGGCCGGCTCGATCGACGTTACCAGCATGGCCGCGTTGCCTATCACTCTGAATCCCGGCATGGCTCAGGTCAATTACCGCATCCCTGGAATGATAGTAACTCCAACGACAAACTGCACGATCGCCTTCGTCTCGTCGCGCGGGAACGTATTCATAATTGTGATTCAGGGGCTCGAGATTTACCCTCCTAACCCATACCATTGAGATGATTGCTATATGGCGCTAAAGTTTAGGTTTGGCAAAAGCAAGACCAGCAACAAAACCTCAGACAGGAAGGGCATTGACAAGAAATACCTGGGGAAGACGTTCTCATTACACATCGCCGGCTCCAATGTGCCGCCACTCTCGCCGGAGGCCTCTCTCCTTGAAGAGTACTCTGTGGGCGCCGCCAAGGTCAGCATATGCGAGCATGGCGGCGACGGCTACTACTGGATAACCGAGCCCCCGATGGACGAATCAGACCTTGAACTGTACAACATACTGATGAACGCGATCTACTACACTATCCCGCCTAGCGAAGAGAAGGATCCGATGAAGATCATCGATGAGCGTCTGAACCACGCTGTATCCGAGCTGAAGCTTACCCTCGCCCCGGAGCAGCTCAACAAGATAAGGTACTACGTGATGCGCGATGTCTTGGGCTATGGCATATTCGACCCCCTCATCAATGATGGGCGCATAGAGGACCTGTCGATGGCAGGCGTAGGGCGCCCCGTCTGGGTCTTCCACAGGGATTATTCACACTTCGACTGGCTGACCACCAACATCGCCTTCAACGACGAGCGGATGCTGGAATCGGGCATTATGCTGCTGGCTCACAAGTCGAAGCGGCACATATCGACCGCCTTCCCCATCTCAGAGGGGTCCCTTCCTGAGCGCCACCGGTGCGCCCTGACGTTCGCAAATGAGGTATCCCCATTCGGATCTAGCCTGACCATAAGGAAGTTCAGGGCAGATCCGCTAACCCTCTGCCACCTGGTCAAGTTCGGCAGCATATCCTCACTCATGGCTGCATACTGGTGGCTCATACTGGAGAACCGCGGCTCGGCATTCGTAGTAGGCGAGATGGCCAGCGGCAAGACCACCCTCCTGAATGCGCTGGCGTCGCTGCTGCCGCCCCACTGGAAGGTGGTCACTATCGAGGACACTCCCGAACTCAGGCTGCCCCATATGGGGTGGAAGCCGCTGGTTGCCCGCCACACCTACTCGATCGCGGAGTCGAAGACCGAGATCCGGCTGTACGACCTTGTCAAGCTCTCACTCAGGGAGCGTGCGCAGTTCATAATCGTGGGCGAGATACGCGGCGAGGAGGCGTACGTCTTCATACAGGCGCTGGCGACCGGCCACGGGGGCGGCTGCACATTCCACGGCGACTCCGTGGAGTCCATGGTCATGCGCCTCACGACTGCCCCGATCAATGCCTCCCCCTCCTTCCTCCCCCTCATCAGCAGCGTCATCATCAGCCGGATGCTGAAGCTACCCGGCAGGAAGCCAATGCGGCGGGTCGTGGAGACCAACGAGATAACCGAAGTCACCGGTCCCCAGTCTGTCGCTAGCAACAGGATATTTGAGTGGAACGTTAACGACGACAAGCACTACCCTCTGGAGCCGGCAGAGGTCGTCAGGAGGAGCAGGAAGCTGGAGACGCTGAGGGCTAGGCTCGGAATCACACAGGATGAGCTGACTGCCGAGCTTGGTCGCAGAAGGGACTTCGTGGATGCCATGGTAAGGAACGGCATATTGGAGTACGAGGCCGTCTCGAACGAGATAAAGAGGTATTATTCCAGAAAGGTGCCTTAGATGGCCAAACCAAGGCTTACCGTTCAGACGATCCTCGGCGCCATCGCCACAGTCGTATCATTCGGCACATTGATCGCCGAGCTGTTGCTTGACACCCCAACGACGATAATTGTGGCAACGATCGTCGTTCTGATGATCGCCATCTCCCTCACCACGATCATTGTGCTGAAGGGGGGCCTCTACTTCTCCCTCTCTAAGCGATACTATCCAGTGCAGGCCGCCGGCGAGAGCAACGAAGAACGCAAAGAGGAGATTGCCAAGAAGCGGGAGCGTAAGTACGCCTCTACAGTCTCCTCATTCATGGGCGATCACGCTCTCATCAAGTACATCTCGAACTTCATGGCGAATAGCATAAAGGATGAGATTCCGAAGGCAATGATATACCTGCACCCGACCGTCTATTCCAAGTTCTACAGCACCGTCTTCCTGATCATTCTGGCAGCGGTCATGCCCGCTGGTTTGGTGCTCCTCGCCCTCCTACGGAATCCGCTTGCGCTGATCCTTGTCTTCGCACCGATGATCATTGTGCTCATCCCTCTTATGGAGGTGAAGGTGAAGATATCGAACAGGAAGAGCGATACCGCCAACGAGTTCCCATTCTTCATGGTGTACGCCGCGGCGCTCCAGGCGGCGGGCCTCTCGCTCTACACCGCTCTCGATAGGCTCGCAGAGTGGCGGATCCTTCCGAAGATAAAGAGGGAGGCGCTCATCGTGAAGAGGGACTACCTCTTCTTCTCCCACAACCCGTTGCTCGCCATCGAGAATATAGCACGTGACCACCCTGACGAGAACATAAAGACGATCTTCTTGGGTTACACGTCCGTCCTCAGGAGCGGCGGAGACATGGTCGTATACCTCAACTCGAAGGTCGCTGACGGCCTTGAATCCGTAATAGGGCGCTGGAGGCGGTACGCCGAGTCGGCAAGCACGCTCGGTGAGATCTCCATATCCGTCTTTCTCATGTTCCCATCGCTGCTCATTGCGATGTCGATCGCATTCTCGAGCAATATGAGCCTTGCGATGATGCAGATCTATGGGTACATGATCCTGCCTCTGATGGGGGTCGTTCTGGTCATGGGCGTCCACATATCGCAGCCGCGGTTCTATGACCTCTATAACATGAACCGGGCGGTGCTCATCGCGTTAGGCGCCTCCGCCGCATTCGGCGCCGCGACATACTTGTTCATCCCGTCTATGACATACTGGCTAACCTCGATGCTCTTGGTCTTCACGATAATTGTTGGGACAGAGTACATTCGGGAGCAGAGCGACATCGGCAGGGTCGAGAAGGCGCTGCCCTTCTTTCTAAGGGACATCACTGAGATGATGAAGATAGGATACGACATCAACCAGACCCTCATAAACCTCCCAAAGCAGAGGCAATACAACAGGACTTTCGATAGGCTCCTCAAACGTGTCGCCGAGCACCTAGAGATGAACATGCCCCTTAGGCGGGTCTCGGAGACGATGATGGTCAGGAGCTGGCTCTGCAGGTACACCTTCTTCATACTGAGCGAGATAGTCGACACTGGCGGCGGCACACCCCAGGTGCTGGAGAGCCTCACCCACTTCGTCAACGGGGTCGTCATTGAGAAGCAGAAGACGAAGAGCACAACTAGGGTCTACTCTTTCTTGGGCTACGCGACCCCTGCATTCCTCTCGGGCGTCATCATGTTCATGAGCAACATGCTCTTCCCGTCGCTGGGAAACCTTCCGGGAGGACTGTTGCCGATCTCGATACTCCCTAACGCCGCAACGCTCTCCATGATCGCATCTACCGGATCGTTCGTGGTCGTCCTCACCGCGTTCGTTGTCGGCCTGCTCATCGCCAAGATCGTCGACATGAGCGTATATGCGACCCACCACGCCGCGATCTGCCTGGCCATATGCATAGTCTCCTTCACGTTCCTCTGACTTGCCCCTTTGGCAAAGAGATAAATCCATGCGGCGCGGAAGCCCTCTACAACGTCGAGCGGCCCGCTCTGATCGCATCTTGGTGTTTGTTTTGTCGGAACCCCTGCTTAGGACTTGCCCTGTATTGAACTCGGTGACGTTCTTCTTCGTCACCGTTGCGATCTTCTCGACCGGCTTTGGGATAATGACGCCCGCCGTTCCTATATACGCGGGAGCGATTGCATCGGCGAACGCCTTGGAGCTGGGACTTCTGGGGGCATTCACTGCCGTGCCGTATATCTTCCTGCCTGCCGTCTTCGGCAAGATCTCCGACCGCATAGGCCGGAAGCCGCCGCTTATCGGAGGGCTGCTGCTCTACGCCGCAGCATGCGTCATATACGCCCAGTCTACAACAATCCTCCAGCTCTCAATCCTGAGGGTGCTTGAGGGTGTCTGCTTCTCTGCGGTATGGCCCTCCGCCGAGGCATTTGTGGGCGACAAGAGCGACGGCATCGGCCGCTCGGCATTGGTCGGCATGTACAGCGTATCGTGGAGTTTTGGATACATGGCCGGCCCCATCGTGCTTGGGCTGATTATACCCTATACCGATATCCACAACGCCTTCTATGGAGTTGCGCTCTTTATGGCGGCCGGAGCATCGATGGTTGCTGCCATCAGGATGCCTCAGGTGCCCAAGCAGCCATCCGAGGTCGCCGCCCCGACAGGGATCGGCGGGATGCCTCTCATCATATGTGTGATGATAATGTGGGGCTTTGCCACGCTCTCCTTCCTATTCCTCTTCCCCTCATACGCTGCGATAGCAGGGCTCACCGCCTCATTGATCAGCTACCTTGTTGGCATCACGTCCCTTGTCAGGACGCTGGTCTTCATATTCTACAGGCGCATCCTCTCTATTCTGGGGAGGTCGACAATAGGGCTTGGGATGATGGCACTCTCCGCATCCATGTTCTTGTCATGGTTAGCGCCATCCGCCGTGGGCTTTGCGGCCTCTGTGGCACTCCTCGGGCTCGCACTCGGGCTACTGTATGCATACTCCCTTGCATTCGTGCTCAACAAGCCTGCCAAGGGGTTCTATGCAGGCCTCTTCGAGTCCGCTATCGGTATAGGCGAGCTCATAGGGCCGATGCTCATGGGATACATCGGATTCATCTCCGCACCCTCGTCGCCCTACCTATTACTGGCCATTCTGGCTGCGATATCCGCCGTGCTTACCATGAGGGCTATGCGCGGCTTCTATCGTATAAGCTCTTGAGGTCCTTCACCCTTAGCCCATCGTATCCTGGGCTTTTCCTAGCGACCTCGCGTCCAGAGCTGAAGAGGACCGCCGTTGGGACAGCGCTTACCCCGAACCGTTCCCATGCCGGGTCGTCATCGGACGATATGTCAACCTCAACTGCAACAAAATCCACTTGAGACCTTTCGAGTTCGCTCATAAGCGCCCTGCAGAATCCGCACCATTTTGTGCTGAAGACGGCAACGAACTCTCCTCCCGAATCGATTCTCTCCCTGAGTCTCTCGCTGGATATACAATCTATCGTCATCCATTGCACCCCTTTTTTAGTAGATATCAAGGCTTACCGCACATGAGAGGCACGGGTCATACGCGCGCGTCATATCCTCAAGGATGTATCTCATCTTCTCGACTCCAAGTTGCCTAAACTTCTTGACGAACTCCGCTGCGTCCAGCTCTATGCTCTTCGAGTTGACTGCCGTCGGGGTGTAGACCTTGTAGCTCTTTATCTTGCCCTTCTCCACCTCGCATGCATGGCAGAGCGCACCGCGTGGCGCCTCCGCTACAAAGAATCCCCTTCCGGTGCCCTGGCAATCAGGGATCTCGCCCTGGGAAGAGCTGCAGTTTACGCCAGCAGCTACCCCCTCTTTGCTCGGCTCGACGATTATGTCCCCCAGCCTCTGCCCTGCCGCTATCAGCTCCTCCATATAGTGGACGACCTCGACCGCCTGTGCCTTTATTATCAGGAACGGGTTCATGCGCCACTCTACCCGCTCGGCGAACGCCTTCGCCTCGGCCTTTAGATGCCTCCTGTTGAGGATGACGCGTGACAGCGCGCCGACCGTCAGCTCCGAGTTTCTGAAGTATGCATGTTTGGAAGTGGAGTAATACTTCGTCACCTCGGTGATGCTGTCGTAATACTCGTCGCTACTGAGCAGCGAGCCATCGTTCAAAACCATCGACGCGTCCTCGGCATACGTAGGGTAATGCCCCGGATTCCTAAGCGATCCTAAGGGCCTGTACCTCTCCAGCTCAGGCAGATCCAGCTCAATCGCATAATCCGCAAACCTCCTTGCATCATTCATCAGCCCCTCGAGTTCATGCACCGAGCTTACGAGCTGCCTGCCATTCATGACTGCCCCGAAGCCGCCCACTACAACATTCGGGACATGGACCGACCTGCCGCCCCATACCTCGATGAGCTCCGTTGACTTCGTTAGGAGCCTCGTTCCAGCCTCATAAAGGTCCTTGTCGCGGAGCCTGAGGACGCTGATGACGCCCTTTATCGATGGCAGGGTAAGGTAGAGCAGGTGCATTACGTGGCTCCTCAGGTTGTTTGCAAGGTAAAGTACGTTGCGGAGCTCCCTGACCTCCTTGGAGACCTCGATGCCGAGCGCCCTCTCAATGGCCTCTGCCGCGTTTATCGAGTGTGCCGTGTAGCAGAGTCCGCATATCCTGGATGCTACCATCGGAGCCATCTCGATGGGCTTTCCAACAAGGTACTTCGTGAGGAACCGCGGCCCTTCCAAATTCTGGAACTCCGCCACTGTGTCGCCCCCTGCCATCCTGACCTGGAGGCGCGCATGCCCCTCGATAAACCTCAGCTCGTTTGTATCTAATATGACGTCTCCCTTGCTGCTACCGCCCATCCTTCAACAACTCCTTTGCCTTCTTCCCGGTGAACATTCTCAGCATCATCAGCGCCTTCTCCTTCCCTATCCCCTTCTTCTCGAGGGTTAGCAGGTATGCCTTCAGGTCTGCCTCCATGGCCGGGCCCCGACAGCTGTAGCACGCCGAGCCGACCGTTGGGCATGCTGCGCCGCAGCCTCCCATAGCGAGCGGACCAAGGCAGACCTTCTTCGCATCGAGTAGGCACGGATTTCCCCTGCTCTTGCACTCGTAGCAGACCGAAAAATCGGGCTGTATGGGCTCTATGCTGTTGATGAGCCTCAGAAGCGCCTCCGTGAACTCCTCTGCGCTAACAGGGCAGCCGCTCAGCTCAAAGTCTACTGCCACCAGCGATGAGAGCGGCTCGGCAGGGGATATCTCCAGGTCCCTTAGATGCTTCGCCTCGAAATCGACATCCCTGGACGCGGTGTATGCGATATTTCCACTCGAGGCGCAGGTCCCAAGCGCCACGACGAAGCTGGAGTTCTTCCTTATTTCGGTCAGGGTCCTCCTGTCGCGGTCCGTGACGACCGCCCCCTCAACAAACGCTATGTCCGCCTTAGGTATTTTGGTGCCGCCAACCGGCTCCCTCACCAGCTTAAAGTAGTCTATGTCGAACATCTTCCAGAGCACCTCTACGTTGGGTCCGAGATTTGTTATCAGCGTAGTCAGGCAGCCTTCGCAGGAGGTGAGTGCGTAGAATGCGAGCCTCATATGATCATTCCCCTATAGCCTCGATGCTGATGTCCGCGACCCTGAAGACCGGACCGTCAATGCAGACGTGTTTTCCGCCCGGGATTAGGCACCTGGCGCACTTCCCTATCCCGCACTTCATGTGCCTCTCGAGAGAGACGTAGATGTCGTTGCTGGATATACCGTGCTTTACGAGCGCGTCCGCAATGCTCGACATGACTGCGGGCGAGCCGCAGACCGCCGCGACCGTTCCCTTGCCCAGCCTCAGCGAGTCTAGGTGGTCGGTGACCCTGCCCCTCAGCCCGCGCCACTCCGGAGGCGCCTTGCTCAGGGTGATGACCACATTGATCTCCTTCTCCCACTCCTTCAGTTCATCGCGATACACTATGTCCTCCAGGAACCTGGCCCCATAGAGCAGCGTCACATCGTTGAACTTCTTGCGGTTCTCGATCGCATATATTATCAGCGACTTGAGGGCGGCAATGCCTATGCCGGTGGCTACAATAAGGAGGTCCTTGCCCACAAACGCGTCTAATGGGAAAGGTTTGCCCAACGGTCCCCTGATTCCCACCGCATCCCCCGGACGGAGGTAGTGGACGGATGTCGTGAGGATGCCCCTCCTTATTATTGTGAGATCGATGTGCTTCTGGTCCAATTGGGACGATGCAATGCAGAACGGTGCCTCCCCTACACCAGGGAGCAGAAGCTGGACGAACTGCCCCGGCACGAAGCTGAGCCTCCAGTTGTAGAGCTTCAGTCGGAGCGTCTTGGTCTCGAGGCTCTCGTTCTTGACCGCGATTATCGTCACTGGCTTAGGGATATATGGGTTCACATCCCCTGCCACCGCCTTTGCCATCATGCGACCCTCCTACCAACAAACTCTCGGAAGTCAACGCCTGCCGGGCAATAGGCGACGCAGTTGCCGCATCCTGTGCACCCGACCAGCTTGAATGCATTGATCGAGAACGGGAACTTGTGCTTCACCCGCCACTTAAACCTCTCCTCCTTTGCATGCAGGAACGCTGTTCCCCCAGCGATGGCGCTGTAGCATTTGCGTTGACACGACATCATCGTCCGCATCCTGCTCACATTGGATGGATCGACGAGGCTGAACTTGTCCTCGATGTCCATGCAGTAGCAAGTGGGGCAGGTTACGGTACACGCCGCGCAGAGCGTGCACGCCTCTAATGACTTCGGAGCCCCCTTGGCGTCTATCTCCTCTTCATCCCTTGCCACGAGCTCAAAGTTGTTGACCATCTTCGGAACCGGCTTAGGGTACTCCCCCTGGCCATCCTCCTTCTTCAGCCGTGAGAGCAGCTCTTTACCCGCCTCAGAGGCAGCACTGATGAGGTAGCCGTTGCTGCTCTTTCTCATCTGGATGTCCGCATAGCCCGCCGGTATCTTGTAAGTGCCGAGCGTCCTGCACATGCAATGTTCGTCCCCTTCATCGCAGTCCATCTCAGCAATGAACATGCCCTCCCGCCGGTTCTTGTAATATGGGTCCGCCGGATCACTCAGCATGACCTTGTCCAGATATCTTATCGAACTTACCATGCACTGGTGAATGCCGAAGAACGCCAGCCTCTCTCTGATCGGAAGATATTCTGGAAGAATGGTGACGGGGCAAGGCCCCTCTGCAGTCGGGAACCTGATCTTGAGACCGTACGACGTTATCGTAGCCGTGCTCCTATACCTGAAGAGCGACTCACCATCAGGCAAAAGGAACTTCTTCGGAGAATTGATGATTCTGACGTATTCCACCTCGGGCTGGTCGTCGGGACCGAGGGGGGCGAGCTTTACGATCCCGCCGGCTCTGATCGGCGCTATGACCCTGTAGCCCATTGCCGAAAGCAGAGATGGCAGCTGAAGCAGCTCCTGCTTGGATATCTTTATCATCATCTCACCGGCTAGACAACAAAACAACGCCTTCCGCATATATTACTTCTCGCACAGGTCGGTGGTCCCTTCAATGCAGCTGATCTGATACCGTTGCCATCTGACTGCGCTCTGCACCCAACTGCCATCTCTGGCCGTGGCGGGGATGGAGGCGGTTGCCCCCTGTACGCCTGCCGGCAATCAGGTGAGCTCCCCGATCTCCGCGATTGTTCCTCTGGCATTAATCCTCTCGGCAACCACTCTGCCCGGCCCGGTCATCCTAAGCGGAGTTCCCCTCTCCTGCACAGAGCCGCACTCGAGCAGGAGGCTATCCCGCAGGTTGTTCAGACTCCATTTAGCGGTCGATTCCGGCATGCCGAGCCCCTTTACTATCTCCCTCACGTGCCAAGAATACGTCTTGCCCGCGGCCGAGCCGCTCCTCTGGCATGAATATACGTACAGGAGAACGCGCTTCTGCATAGCAGTCATGCTCTTCTCGGCCAACTTCACAAGGGCGTCTTCAATGGTCACGGAGGGTCTGGCATTTACAAGGCATTGCGCCTTAACAGAAAAGTCGAGCACCTTTGTTCATTTTATACCCTCCAGGTACAACAGAATCACTTCCTCGGTTCGATATTTAAAGGTATTGCAGCCTCTTGCACCCGCCCCCAGGTCCCGCTGCCGTCATCCGCGTCCACCCCTCTTATCATGGCATCCCCCGCCGCAGGTCTTCGAAATAGGTCGTCGCTGATCCCGAGGTCGATCGCTAGGGATATATCCGCTGCCTGTACTCGGAGGATTCCCTTTGCATACTCGCGCTGCAGCGATTATGCTGCTCTCCATAGCCGCATTATCCGTCGCAGTCTTTGCACTGGCCCGCCTCCCCGCGATGCTCTACACTCCTGCCGAGCAGGGCACTTCCGCTTCACTGGACCTTATGGACCTGACGATAGTCCGCGTGCCGTCATCCGGCTCCTTGCGCTGGGACTTCAGCCTGGACACGGGCTCTCCCCTCAAGCCGCTCTCATCACCTTTACGCGCCGCAACATTCAGTGCTACCGTCAGCAAACTCCTAGAGAGCGTACCTGAGGGCGCGCCCAAGGATACCTTGGCCCTCGGCATCAGGGTGGACGACCCTGGGGGCAGGAGTTGCTGGCTGATCTGTTCTGTCTCCCCCTCGCAGCCCCCTGTGCATAGGGGCTCCGCGCTTCTAGGCGACTACTTCCTCTGCGGCACGAATAAGGGCTTGAATGACCTGCCGGGGACCCCTGCCAAAGCCAGCGTCGTGATCGGGTTTCCTGACTTCTTCCCAGCGCTTACGCTTGCCGCCCGGGCTGGCCGAATAAGCGCGGACCTCCCCTCTCTTTGTATAGGATGCGTCTACCCCTTCTCTGAAACTTCGGTCTTCAGTGAGGACGCCGTCGTCATATGTGCAAACCTCAAGTCATCTGCCAGGTTCGAGCTCTCCTCTATCTCAGTCGATGGCGAAGAACTGGCATTCGTGGGTAACTGCGCATGCATGCCCTCCTCCAGCCGTCCCCACGACGTTTCCGTCTCAGGGCTTTCATACGCTGCCCTCTTTCCTGCCCGCATCGCGCAGACCTTCTACGGCCTGCGCCTATGAACCCCTCATCAGCCAAAGCCTTTTTTATGCCTGCTTTGCCTCAGGGAAAGCCTGATGCCTCATCTGGGTGATGCCCTCGGTCTGACGCTGGGTCAGCGCGCCTCGCTCACGCTTCTGCTATGCGCTCTGATCTTCTTCTTCAGCACGCAGGCATGCACGCTTGGTTACTCCGAGACGGTCAACATGCCTGCTGGCGCGCTCTCATTCGGCGCCTCGTTCTCGCCGGCAGGGACATCGTTCGATCAGGTCTTGGGCTTCCACAACGGCGACCCGCTTGTAGCTAGGTACTCTGTGGCACTCCAAGACGGCGTAGAGGTCTATGCTTCCGCCTCAACGCCCACCTCTCTCGGAGGGCGGCCAAACGTTAACTCCTCGGGCTCGTTCACTGCCACGGTTGCTGGCGCATCGCCCTTCTCTTATCTCGAATGGGCACTTCTGGGCGCGTCGCAGTCAATCGTCAGCGCCCATGCCCCTGATGCGACAATGGGGAGCATCGCATACGCATTCACCACGTCCGGAAGGCAGACTGCTGGGGGCACATCCTGTACGTTCCTTGGCCCCTGCGTCTGGGCTGCCGCCGATTATTGGTATCCAAACTCGGAAGTATTCACTGACTGCTCGCTGATCAAGGCCCGGCTGACCTTCTCCTACCTGCAGGTCAAGCTTTACAGAACCGAGCTTTCCGTGAGCCATGCTCCTGCCTCAGGAGTGGCTCCCCTGCAGGTCGCCTTCTCGGCATCCGTGAAGGATGGCGTCGCACCATATGCCTTCTCGTGGGACTTCGCCGGCCTTGGCACCTCGAGCCAGCAGAATCCTGACTTCACCTTCGCGTCTCCTGGCACATACACCGTCCTGTGCACCGCCACTGATTCGCTAGGCGTCTCAGACACGAAATCCACCACGGTCTGCGTCACGTCTCTCTGGCTCGAGATCTCTTCCCAGGGAAGCGGCAGCACCTCTCCCCCCTCGGGCACCTATGGCATGAAACAGGGGGAGCAGGCGATCATAAGCGCGATCCCCTCCTCAGGCTACGTGCATGACGGCTGGATTCTCGACGGGTGCTGGGGAGGCGCGGCGAACCCGATCACTGTGGTGATGAACTCTAACCACACCCTTAAGGCCGTCTTCGTGGAGGCAGTCGGCGTCTCCGCATGGGCATCGCCGCAATCAGGGACCGCCCCTCTGACAGTCGCGTTCTTTAGCCGCGCAAGCGGGGGAACGCCCCCCTACTCATATTCTTGGTCATTTGGTGACGGCGGAACCTCCGGTCAGCAGAACTGCAGCCATGCTTATTCGCAGCCCGGTTCCTACGCCGCCATGTTGCGGGTCACGGACTCTGCCGGGCGGGTCGGTCAGGCGCAGCTTGGAATCGAAGTTGCAAGCGGTGAACAACCCCTCTCGATCTGGTTGACCAAGTCAAACGACATATCCGTGGCGCAGGGAGGCTCGGAGTCCTCGACAATCGGG
>CAZEMX010000003.1:0-50416 GCA_964513415.1 uncultured Nitrososphaerota archaeon | reverse complement strand
GAACCTCAAGGCGATAGCGGTCAGGGGCACAGGAACTAACGATGTAGCGGATCGTGATAGGTTCCAGAAGTGGATGGACTGGTATGCCGTTGAGGTGAAGAAGGTACCAGCACTTTCGACGGGTATGCCGACTTACGGCACTCCAGCGCTGGTTGCTAGCATCGGCAAGATGCTGGGCGCAATGGGGTCGTATAACCATAGAACAGAATGGTTCGAGAAGTGGGAGCTGATCTCTGGCGAGCGGCTGAAGAGGGACTACTGGCTGAAGGATACGGGCTGCCCGGCCTGCCCGATCGCATGCAGCAAGGTCTTCCGCGCGAAGGATGGTAAGTGGAAGGGCGCCACGTCCGAGGGACCGGAGTTCGAGACGCTATACTCGCTCGGTTCGATGTGCGGCATAGCGGACCTGGGAGCAGTCATACAGGGAGACATAAGCTGCGACGAATGGGGCATGGATACAATAACTTACGGCGTCACTGCGTCTTGGGTAATGGAGGCGTACGATAATGGGTTGCTCACCAAGGAAAAGACTGATGGCGTCGACTTCAAGTTCGGCAACGACGACGCGATGATAGCATACATAGAGAAGACCGCCAAGAGGCAGGGATTGGGCAACCTGATGGCCGAAGGGTCCCGCCGCGCAGCACGTATCGTGGGCGGCGATTCGGAGCGCTATGCGATGCAGGCCAAGGGCCTTGAATTCCCAGGACACTCGGCCAGGGCGCTGAGAGGCATGGCGCTAGGCTATGCGACTGCCACAAGGGGAGGGAGCCACCATGATGCGCGCCCCACGGGGGAGTATGCAGGCGCATCGGATCGTAAAGCGGTGGAAGGGAAGCCTGCATGGGTGATAGGGACGCAGCAGATGACCACCATAGGCGACAGCCTGGTGCAGTGCCACTTCCTTGAGAGGCTGCTCGGCTTCACGCTGACGCCAAAGTACGCGGATATGATAAACCCGGTCACGGGATTCGAGTACTCGTTCGCCGAGCTCGTGGATGTCGCAGAGAGGATACTGGACCTCGAGAGGGCGTTCAACGTCAGGGCAGGAATGACCAGGAAAGACGACACGCTTCCCAAGAGGACCCTCGAGGAGCCGATCCCAGAAGGGCCATCCAAGGGGATGTACACCGACGCCAAGACCCTCGACAAGATGCTAGATGAATTCTACGGCCTCAAGGGATGGGATCCGAAGACAGGCATCCCAACAAGGGAAAAGCTGGTCAGGATGGGCTTGACGGACGTTGCAGACGTCCTGAACGTATGACCGGCGGGCGCCTGCCTTTTTCTTTTCTTTTTTACTTATTTTTCGATCGCATCCATCCGCAGACGCAATGCGCTCATAACCGGAAGAGTGACGCTGCGTTGTAACTTGTTGCAGCGATCACGTCCTCAATAGGGATCCTCTTGATCGCGGAGATAGCATCTGCAGACATGACGAGATTGGCGGGCTCATTGGTCTCGCCCCTTACAGGAGCCAAAACGGGCGAGTCGGTCTCGAGCATGAGGGATTCGAGCGGCAGCAGTCGAACCAGCTTCTTCTTCTGATCGGAGTGGACGACCGAGGTCGGGATTGAGAAGTAGTATCCCCTCTTAGAGGCGTCAAGAGCGTCGCCGGCCTTCCCGTCGAAGGCGTGCATCAAGACCCTATCCGCCCCCTCGGATTGCAGTATCGCCAAAGCCCTCTTGCCGGCACTTCGCGAGTGGACGACTACAGGCAATCCCCGCCCCCTGGCTATCGATATGGTAGCCCTGAACCGTTCTTCCTGCAACGCCATCTGGGCATCGTCCCTGATGTAAAAATGGTCGAGCCCGACCTCGCCGATCCCAACAGCCGGAACCGATGATGCCAGTAAGACAAACCTGTCGAACAGCCCCTGATCCATGCAGCAAGGGTCTATGCCGATAGTAAGGAAGACATATCCGGGGTGCCGATCAACGATCGATCTCGCCAAAGGGTACTCCCTTGGGTCAGTTATGGACATTATGATCTTTCTCACGCCGGCGGCGCGGGCTCGGGCCAATACGCCATCGATATCGGCATAAGCATCCGAAGCGAGGTGGGCATGGACATCGATCACAGGGGTGCGCCTCTTCCAGACAGGATGTTGAATAAAAATAAGAGTTAGGGGAGCATTTATAGTATAACTAATTGTGCCATAATAACTCAAATAGTGGTCAGAATGGAGCTTGATCTTCGCGGGCTATATTGCCCAGTCCCAGTCTTCAGGGCGAGGGAAGAGATTTCCAACGTGGGCATTGGCGAAGAGCTTGTCATCATTGCAGATGATCCCGCGGCCGATGAGGATTTGAGGAGGTGGGCGAAGAGGGCGGGTCACGAGGTTATAAGCGCCCAAAGAGATGGGGGCGAGCTGACGATAAGGATAAGGAGGATGAGATGATGTCGAACAGGAAGAAGATGCTTTATGTCCAGACATCAGGGATAGAGGCGCCTGAGAGGCTTTATGCCCCATTCATATTGGCCATGACTGCAAAGGCGATGGACATGGATGCGGCGGTGTATTTCCTGATCAGAGGGATAACAGTCATCAAGAAGGGGGAGGCGGCTAAGATCAAGATCGGCAGCTTTCCATCGCTTAAGGATGTAATGGATCAAGCAGTCGAGGCAGGCGTTGAACTGTATGCTTGCGCGCAGAGCTGTGAGCTTATGAACATGCCGAAGGGGGACCTGGAAGGTCGTGTCAAGGTTGCGGGAGCTGCAACGCTCAACGACTTGGTGGTCGATTCTGACGGGGTAATGTACTTCTGAAGGAGTGAAAATCATGTCCCAAGAAAGAGTGAGCTATCTGGATAATGCTTCCTATTCGCCGATGGATCCAAGGGTCCTTGAGGCGATGCTACCGTTCTTCAGGGAGCGGTACGGTAATCCATCTTCGCCTCACGCCAAGGGCTCGGAGATGAAGGCTGCGCTCGAAGGGGCGCGCGCGAAGGTGGCGTCGCTTATTGGTGCAGAGCACCCTGCGGAGATAATATTCACGTCGGGATCCACCGAGGGGACGAACACTGCGATCAGAGGCGTGGCGACCCGGAACAGAGAAAGGGGGAACCACATAGTCGCGTCTGCGATAGAGCACATCTCGGTCAGGAATGTGCTAAAGTACCTTTCAAAGAACGGATTCGAGGTAACATATGTCCCGGTGGACAGCCAAGGGATCGTGGATGTCGATGCGGTTAGGAGGGCGGTCACTGAGAAGACCGTGCTCGTGACGGTGATGTATGCGAATAACGAGGTCGGAACGATCCAGCCAATCAAGGAGATTGCTGAGATTGCCCATTCCAAGAGGGCATACTTCCACACCGATGCCACCGCGGCCGCGGGAAAGATTCCGATAGACGCGGCAAGGGAGGGGATAGACCTCATGACGGTACCATCCGGGGACATGGGAGGGCCTTACGGCGTCGGAGCGCTATATGTGAAGAGGGGGACCAGGATGGAGCCCTTGATCATAGGAGGAGGGCAGGAGGGCGGCCTGAGGTCGGGGACCGAGAACGTTGCCGGCATCGTAGGCATGGGCATGGCGGCAGAGCTTGCCAAGGCAGAGATGGAGGCGGAAGGGAGGAGGCTCTCAGAGATTCGGGACGGCATAATAAGCAGGGTACTGCAGAGTATTCCGCACTCATTCCTCAACGGCCATCCGACAAGGAGGCTGCCGGGCAACGTCAACCTGCGGTTCAGCTTCATAGAGGGGGAATCGCTGGTGCTGTCTCTTGACATGGAGGGGATAGAGGTCTCTAGCGGATCCGCGTGCAGCTCGAAGACGCTCGAGCCGTCGCATGTGCTCATAGCGATGGGAATCGATCACGCGGAGGCGCAGGGATCTTTGCTGATTAGCCTTGGCCGCAGGACGACCAAAGAAGACGGCATAAGGCTCACGGATGCGCTGCCCAATATAGTTAAAGGGCTGAGGGAGATGTCTCCAATAGCACCACCAGAGGTGAGATGACATGTATAGCCAGAAGGTCATGGATCATTTCAGGCACCCCAGAAACGTTGGAGAGATCAAGGACGCAGACGGAATTGGCAAGGTAGGGAACCCAGTCTGCGGGGACCTGATGTGGATATTCATAAAGGTCAAAGACAACAAGCTGGTTGATGTGAAGTTCAAGACATTTGGGTGCGGCGCAGCCATCGCGACCAGCAGCATGATAACGGAGATCGCGATCGGGAAGACGATCGATGAGGCGTTGAGGATAACGAGGCAGGACGTCGCCGATGCCCTCGACGGGTTGCCCCCGATCAAGATGCACTGCTCCAACTTGGCGGCGGATGGCTTGAAGGCAGCAATCCTGGACTACATGAAGAAGAACAACATAACGCCGCCGGACTGGGTCAAGATAGAGCCGGAGCATGAAGAGAAGTGTGACGTCTGAAGGCGGTCAGACCTCTTCCTCACTTTTTTAATAGAAGAAAAAGGGAAGAGTAGAGGGGGTTATCGAGGGTCGTCCGCGAATTTGTTTGCCTCCTCAAGGCTCATCTTCCTGAAGGTGGTGCCGTATGCGATGCCCACTTCGACCGGGCTGTTGCTCTCCTCCGCCTTGGAGAGCGCCTTCATGGCCAGGTCTATTGCGCCCTTTATCGTCAAGTCCGGCTTGTATTCGACCCTCAGCACCTCGGTCGCGTCTTCGCTGTTCCTGCCTATGGCCATCGCTTTTCCGCTCAGGATGAGACCGCGGGGGTCGAGCGTGTAGAGGTGCTTGCCCACAAGATCGGAGCCCACCATGATCAGCGCTGCGCCAAGCGGCCTCACGCCGCCATACCTAGTGAACTCATACATGAATTTGCCAAGATGGTTCACGACGCTCTTGACGTCCATCGGGTCCTCGAAGACAAGCCGGTGCCTCTGCGTCTCGACCCTGGCCTGATCTATGAGGAGGTGTATGTCTCCAGTAAAGCCTGCGCCAGCCGCCCCGATGTTCTCGTCGATCATGTGTATCTTCTCCACCGAATCGAGGAGCGGGTCGGTCTCCTTGGTCCGGGCAACCATCACGGCGAAGTCCTTCCCGCGTATTGCGACCACAGGCGAGCCGTACTTCACAGCCTCAGAGGCATACTCTACCTGGAGCAGCCGACCGTCAGGCGTGTACATTACGTAGCCGCGCCCGTACTCTCCGTCCCTAGGCGACATCATTGCGGAACACCTCCAATGTCCTTCAGTTCAGAGCCATTCTTCGTGATTTTGAGGACTTGGACGCCGTTCCCCGAGCCGGGGTCACGTTCCATTGCAGACTTGACCGCCTTCGCGGCGATCTCGGCGCCTTCATTTGTCGATAGCCCTGTGCGGTATGTGGCTTCCAGGACGCCGTATGCCATCGGCGAGCCCGAGCCGGACGATGTGTAGTTCTCCTCAGTTACGGCGCCGCTTATATCCGCCTCGAATACCTGCGAGCCGGTCTCGTCGACGCCGGCCACCAACATCTCAGTGATGTATGGGGCATAGCTCCTCATCCCGGAGTAGAGCATGTTGGAGAGCATCTTGGCGACCTCCTTGACTGTGAGCGGGAATCCCCTGTCGAACTCGATCAGTTTGGCCTCGGCCTTCACCAGGTTGATGAGGTAGTTTGCATCGGAGAGCTGCCCGGCAATCGCCACGGCCTTCTTGGCATCAATGGGATAGATCTTCTTTACGCCTTTGGAGCCGATCATGCCGCCCTTGGTTGCCCGCCTATCGGATGCAAGGACGACGCCGTCGGCGCATTTAAGCGCGACAATGGTTGTCATTCAATCCACCACACTTGGAATAACATCTAATAGACATATTATTGACGAGGCTTAAAAAAACCGAGTCACAGAAGAGGAGGGTCAGTTGAAGCTGCCCAGCTTCTTCTGGTAGAGTGTGTTCACTATCTTAACAAATAGCTTCGTAGCGACATCCCTGGCCCTGCCTTCCTCGTTTGGGGGGAAGGAGATGAGTGAGACCTCGAACTTGCCATTGTCAAACCTGACCTGAACCTGGATCTCACCGTCATCAGTGACCCATTTCAGGTCAATGTGTTCACCAATAGGCGAACTGCCAAGCCACCGCATTCCGCTGAACCACTTGCCCTTGAGCATGGTTGCCACGGCGGGCGCATCGAGACCGCCCGGCAGATAGGATGACCCAACAACGGTTTTTGTGGGGGCGGACTCGGAGACGCCCATCAGCTTAAGGCCCTTCTTGGTGATGGCGTAGCCGCTCTCGAATTTGCCAACCAGGCCCTGCGAGGAGAGCCGGTTCAGGCTCCTCGATAGCTTCTCCTGATGCACCTGCAGGCTCCTCTTGATGCCCTGGAAGCTGAAGTTCGTATCAGCGCTGGACGCCATCATCTGAAGGACGCGCCCGTCCACCTCGCCAAGATCGTATGAATCACTATGGCCCAATGGTTCTCCCCCAATATATTTTATTGCGTTATATTTGAGTGCGTAATATATAGGCTTTGCGATGCGGATCAGTCGCAAAAAGGAGGGTATATTATCAGGTTAGGACCCTCATGTATAAGACCAGAGATGAAGATAATCCCGATAACGATCCCGTTTCCTGCCGCGTTCGGACTGGGCAAGCCTGCCAACTGCTACGTCATAAAGGACGACCAGACGCTGCTGATAGACACAGGTTGGGACAGCCCGGAGAACAGGGCGGCGCTGAAGAAGGCCCTCGAATCGATTGATGCCTGGCCGCCGGAGACGATACTGCTCACCCATGGCCACATAGACCATTTTGGGCTTGGGGGATACCTGCAGCAGATAACGGGGGCGGAGATAATGGTCCATAAGGAGGATGCGCACATGCTTGACGATTATGAGCGGGACCTGGTGGGATGGTATGACAAGGTGATGGTCGATGCCATCGAGGGCGGATTCGAAACAGATGGGCTGGAGGATGTTCGATCAAAGCTGCTCCTGGCATCAAAGGCCATGCTAAAACCGGTCAGCTACACCGAGTTTGAGGATCTAAAGATAGAGCTCAAGGGAGGGACGCTCAAGTCCATGGGCGTGCCTGGTCACACGCCGGGGAGCGTGGCATACACAATAAGGGAAGAGGCCTTCAGCGGGGATGCGGCGATAGAGAATACTGTGAATGTCGAGGACCTGAAACAGGAGTTCCTCTCTCTGCAGAAGCTAAAGGTCTTCAAGAACGTCTACCCCGGGCATGACAGGATGCCTTTGAACAGGCAGGACATCGAGGCGCTGGAGGCGCATTTCGTTGATAGGCTCGATGACGTGCTGGGCGCCTGCCGCAACGGGGCCACCCTGAGGCAGATAGTCGAGAGGATGTATTTCACAGTGGCCCAAGATCAGAACGTCATAAAGATGATATTCCCAATAAAGCAGACGCTGGCATATCTGCATTATCTTGAGGGGGAGGGCGCGGCAGGCAAGAAGGGGGGGCGATGGTTCGCGTTCAGGGAAAGGCTTTAAGGTGCCCCATCATTAGTTTGAGAGAGCATCGTTCTATGTCTAGGGTATCACTTTGTTCTAAAAACTTAAATGCTAGCGTTATATTATTCAAAGACTGTGGCTATAAATGGACAGCGTAGACATGAAGCTGCTTGGGCTGCTTCAAGAAGACTCGAGGATGTCTTACACAGATCTTGCCAAATCTGCCGGGATTTCAGAGACGGCCATAAGAAGAAGGATTAAGAAGCTCATCGACGAGAAGGTAATCGAGAAGTTCACCGTCAAATTAAATCCTGACAAGATAGGGAAGCCGATCACGGCATTCGTTGGCGTTGATGTCGGCGGTGAGATAGGCCCGGTGGCCGGTTCGGAGCTGCTCAATAGAAAGGAGATCTCTGAGCTCTACACGATAACAGGCGATTTTGACATAATAATGAAGGTCTCATGCGATAGTGTCAAGGAACTCGAGAAGACGATAGAGTTCACTAGGGGAATGGACTTCACCCACAAAACCAAGACATACGTTGTCCTGAACAGGCTGAAAGAGACCGAAGCACCTCTTTAGAGGGATAAAAATTGGATATAGACGATACAGACATAATAATCCTGAAAGAACTTCAGGAAGATTTTACGACGAGCTATAGGGATATCGCAAAGAAGCTGGGCCTGTCGGTCGGGACGGTCCACAACAGGGTCAAGAAGCTGAAGGAGATAGGCGTCATCAAGAGCTTTGCGGCAGTCCTCGATGCGGAGAAGCTCGGGTTTGAACTTACAGCGATTTTGCTGATCCAGGTCGAGGGGGGGGACATAATCGAAGTTGAGAAGGCCATAGCAAGATCAAAATCGGTTGTGGCAGTCTATGACACGACTGGAGAGTTCGACATAATAGCAATAGGCAAATTCAGGTCCCGGGACGATCTGAATGCCTTCATCAAGGAGACGCTCAAGATGGAGGCGATCAAGAGGACTGTTACAAGCATTGCGCTGAATGTGGTGAAAGAGGAGAACCGGCTGAACCTCAGATGATGCCCTTGAGCGGATAGTCGAGGGGCGATGGATCTCGAACAGAGAAGCGCACCGTGTGTGCGTCGGCGGACGGGCTTTTGATCCGTGCGTCAGGAATGGGATGCATGGCTGGCGCTCGCATTCGGGCGTCGCTCGCCCCATCTTGCCATTTGAGCCGCAACGGCTACTGCAGAAGGGACCGTTTCGAAGACGGGCAGGCCCAAGCGCACGAAACGCCTTGTGCTCTCGTTCTGCGGCGGCCCCAGTAGGTCCACAATAAAGACGGGGGTCGAGTGACTCCGGATTAGCGATGCGATGGCATCGGCGTATTCGACATCCTTTGAAGTGATCGAAGGGACGGCAATCGTGCCTACGACGCCGTATCCTATGAGAAACACCATGCCATACGTGCCCCGCTTCAGTACGGCCTCGAGCAGGCGATAGTACGATTCTGGATTCGGGGAGGCCACCATGTCTACAGGATTCCTCCTTGACCAGTAGGGCGGCAACATGGCGTCTCCGATGGAGAGCAATTCATCGGGCAGGGGCGCCAGAACCAGTCCGGAGATCTCCGCAAGGTCAGCGCACTCGACCGCCCAGCCGCCCCCAACAGATATGATCAGGCATGAGCGGCTCTTTGGGAGGGGAAGGGCGGCGAAAGAGGTGGCCAGCATGAAGAGCTCGTCTGTCCCCCTGCTGCGAACAACGCCGAACTGCTTGAAGATGCCGTCGATGACGCCATCCTCGACCGCGAGGGCGCCGGTGTGCGACATCGCGGTCTTTGCCCCCGAGGAGGTCACGCCCACCTTCATGGCAATTATTGGCTTCTTCCCGGCTGCTGAGCGCAGGGATCTGACAAACGACTCGCCGTCTCTGACCGATTCGATGTATAGCGCAATCACTTTGGTAGAGGCGTCCGAAGCCAGATAACCGAGGATCTCCGGCAGAGATACGTCCGACTCGTTGCCAATGCTTATGAACTTGCTGAAGCCGATGCCCTTCATCTTGGCCCAAGCAAGCATTGCGATTCCTATCGCCCCGCTCTGCGATATGAAGGATATGCCGCCAGCCATGGGCACCGACGAGGTGAAGGTTGCGGTCATGCTTTTGTGGGCGTTGTAAACGCCCATGCAGTTTGGACCGATTATACGGACGCCGTACTGCGCAGCTATCCGTTTCACCTCGTTCTCGAGCGCCCTCCCGCCTTCCCCTGCCTCCCTGAAGCCGGATGTGATTATTACGGCGAATGGTATGCGCTTCTCCCCGCACTCCCTGACGGCACCCGGCACAAGCGGAGCCGGGATGACTATGATTGCCAGGTCCACCTCGCAGGGTATGTCGGTTACGCTTTTGTGGCACACGATCCCTAAGATCGAATCTGCCTTGGGGTTGACGGGGAATATTCCGCCGCTGAAACCCCCATCGATCAGGTTCTTGAGAATGGCATGACCCCAAGAAGAGGCATCCCTCGAGGCACCTATAATCGCAACGTTATGGGGGGAGAAGAGGCGGTCAAACATCCCGATCACCAGAAGGGGCGGGCGTTGATCGTAACCCGATCGAAGGCGCGTCACCTAATTTTTGTGGCGATCGGATAAAAGCTTTCAGTATCGGGCATCGAAGCAGGGCGTCAAAGGGCAGCAGTTTCATCCGACCAGATGCCTCAGAACTTCATAGACCTTCGCAGAGTAATCCTTCCTTATGAAGGAGACATTTTCTAAGCAGTTCCTGAAGGTGAGGTGGATCGTCCGCGGCGTCGGGTAATCGACGTCCACGCCATCCCTGAATGCATCCCTTAGGCTCTCCAAGAGCAGGCTTATCAGATCGTCCGTCAGCGTGCGGCTTCGCCTCTTCAGCTCGAATGAGAGCAGGTCCCCGACACTCGGATTGATTTCGCTTATCCGGTTTATTGCCGAGTTGAAGATTGGGGTCAACCTGGTTTCGATCTCCCAGAGCTCAAGGGACCCCTTGTTGCCATTCGCAGGCATAGCGGCGGATAGAATTTGTGAGGCGACCGACTCGGAGGCGGAATACAAGATCTTGTCTACTTCGATCCTTACGAGCGAGTTGCGGCGATGACTGAACTGTTTCTTTGACAAGGGCCGATACTCCACAGAAGATAAGGGGCTCACCCTCTTGAAAAATATTACTAAAGGGGCGACACAGGGGGCGCGGGCTGGAGAATGGGAAGGCATAATTTGCTTGAGAGTGAACAGTATACATGGGTGAGCGGTGTGCCAAGGAAGATTATGCTGAAGATGAAGAGGTCGGGCAGAATGATCTTTGACGCTCAGAGCGTCACGAGCAACCTGGGCATAAAGGAGATGATGGAGATTGTGTTTACGAATGCGGAGTCTTACAAGGAGATCGCGTCTGTCCTGCTGGAATGGATAAAGACCAAGAGCGACCAAGAGAACAGGGGCAAGGCGCGGTGGGTAACCACCAGCGAGCTCTCCGGCTATATTGATGAGAGGCTCATGAGGAGGAGGCGGAGTGCGACGTATTCCGTGATAAAGAATTACCTGATCCCCCTGGGCATACTAGAGTATAGGCCTTCAGAGTCGAAATACCTCCTGAGCAGGGATTTTGCGGGGGCGCTGAAGAGGCTTGCCGAGGCATACACGAAGTGGACTGCGTGAAAGAATATATAGCGATTGAGTTCGAATGGAAGCGAGGGCACTCAAGTGGAATGCGAGAACCCGAAGTGGGCAGGCATCGGCTCTAAGTACGCCCATCTGACCTCGGTCCATCCATGTTTCGGCATCAAGGCGCATTTCAAGGCAGCGAGGATCCACCTGCCGGTCGCCCCAAGATGCAACATACAGTGCAACTACTGCACGCGCAAGATAGACAAGTGCGAGCACAGGCCGGGGGTCGCGGCGTGCCTGATGGATGAGAAGGCGGCGGTCTCGAGGCTACGCAGCGAGATGAAGAGCAACCCAAACCTGAAGGTGGTCGGCATCGCTGGTCCGGGAGACGCGCTTGCGAACGAGGCGACCTTCAGGACGCTTGAAGCGGCGGTCAAGAATTGGCCGGACCTGGTGGCATGCCTCTCGACGAACGGCCTGCTGGCGGAGGAGTCGGCGGAGAGGCTCAGCAAGATCGGGGTGAAGACAGTCACCATGACGGTCAATGCGATCGACCCAGAGGTTGGGGCCAAGATCTACGAGTGGGTCGGCTACCGGGGAAAGGTTTACAGGGGGGCAGAGGGGGCCAAGCTGCTCATAGAGAAGCAGCTGAAGGGCGTGGAAGAGCTCGTCAAGAACGGAATAGTCGTCAGGGTTAACACCGTGCTGATCCCAGGGGTGAATGCAGGCGAGGTGCCCAAGGTGGCGGAGGAGGTTGCCAAGAGGGGGGCGAGCCTCATGAACATAATCCCACTCATACCCATACACAAATTCAGCGGCAGCCGCGCGCCCACCTGCGAGGAGCTCGAGGGTTCGCGGAAGGCGGCGGAACGGTTCCTGCCGCAGTTCAGGCTGTGCAAGCAGTGCAGGGCCGACGCGTGCGGCGTGCCCGGCTTCGAGAAGGTGCGAGCGGAGTCGTCGGAGTACTTCCACGGATGAGCGGCTAGCGCCTCACGAGCGACCGGAGGTCTGCAGCGCGCATGTACTTCTCCCTCCCCATGTGCCTGACCTTCATCGAGGCCTCCTTGTTCAATATGAGTGACGTGGACTGGGCCAGGGGTATCTCGACGTTATGGGGGGATTCCTGAGACAGGGCGGGCTGCAGGAGGTCGATCTTTTCGCCGACGGCGGGTATGATGACGCGGCCGGCGTACTGCTGAACGGACTCCGCCAACGCGTTCAGGCTGGATTCTTCGCCATGGACGAGGACCAGAAGCTCAGGCTTCAGCTTTGAGATATAGCTGCACAGCTCGTTGTGCATTGCGTGGCTGGAGAGGTCGAAGTGTGCCACGTTGCAGCCGACATGGACGCCCACCTCGTCCTTTGAGATCATGTCGCGCAGCAAGAAGTCGCGCGCCCCATCGAGGAGGCCGGCCCCGGTCGTGCCCGCCGCCATGTGTCCGCACAAGGCGATGAGGTTATTCTCAGAGGGGGCCATCCGCATCATGTGCCAGACGCTCCACCCGCCCCGCAGCATGCCCGAGGGCGCCATGATAATGCAGGGACCTTCCTTGCGGTGCAGCTGCTTCCGCTCAGTGAGCCCCTTGAAGGTTCGCAGGGCATCCCACCTGAAGGGGTTGATATTGTTGAAGATGAAGGCACGCCGCACCTTGTCGTCCATGTAGATGAGAAACTGCTCATATACCCTCAGCGTCTCTATCGCCATGCCCTCGAGGTATACGTCGACATTCGGGAGGCTGCTCCAGCTATCCTTGATTATCTTCAGTATCTCATGCGTCTTGCCGACTGAGAACGTCGGTATCAGGACCTTCCCGCCGCCCTCGAGAGCCGCCCTAATCTTCGAGAGGAGTTCCTTTTCGGTCTCCGCCCTGCTCTTCCTGTTCTTGCCGCCGTAGGTCCCTTCGCATATCAGGACGTCCGGATTCGCAAGATCCTCAGTCCTCCAATACCGCAGGTGGTTGGACGACGTGCCGAGATCGCCGGAGTACAGTACGCGGTAGTTGTTGTTTATGATCTCGGTCATCGTGGAGCCTAGGATGTGCCCGGCGTTGTGGAAGTTGACCCTGATCGAGTTGAGCTTGAATACTTCATGGTAGGTCGTGGGCACTGCGAGCTTCATGAGGATCTTGTGCATCTCCTTCGAGGACCAGAGGCGCTGATCCTTGGTCCACTCGCGCTCCATTATCGAGAGCTCGTCCTGCCAGAGCAGGTTCAGCAGTGCCAGCGTGGGTAGCGTCATGTAGACCTTCCCGTCAAAGCCGTGGCGCAACAGCTCCGGGATGGCGCCGGTGTGGTCGAGGTGGGCGTGGGATACGAAGACGCCGTCTAGGTGCTCTATGCGGGTCTGCGACAGGTCAGGCAGAGACGCGCGCCCCTCGGCGGCAGGATTTATGCCGCAGTCCAAGAGGAAATGGTGGCCGTTGATATCAAGTTGGAGGCATGACCTTCCCACTTCCCTGCCTCCCCCAAGCACTTTGAGCTGGGGCATCAATTCAACCTCTATGTTAGATAAACTATCTCGGTTGGAAATTTTAAAGCTTTTTATGAAAAAAAATCGACTAGGCTTCGGTTTTATTATAAGATGAAGCCTGAGTTCCACCGAAAAACAGGATTTCGGTCCCTCAAAGCACGGGATGTGGATTTATAACACGTATGACCAGTACTTATTATAGGGGCGAACTGATGGGGGGCTTCATCAAAAAGTTGTCTGACGCCAGCATCAACGAATTCATAGGGGCTGCCGAGCAGCTCGTGATAGTCAAGTTTTGGGACCCTTGGTGCAGCGTCTGCACCGAGATGGCGCCCGTCTTTGAGGGGATAGCCAAGAGGCATCATGGAAAGGCGATCTTTGCAGACCTGAACATGAGGGAGAACCCGAGAGCGGCAAAGGACCTCGAGGTATACATCACGCCGTCATTCATCCTCTTTAGGGGAGGGAAGGAGATAGGCAGGGCAGGGGGGCTGCTCAGCCAGGAGGAGCTCGAGGAGGAGATCAGGCGCCATTTATAAGGGTTTGAGAAGAGCTATAGGCTGGATTAGATAATCTTCGGCAGGTGCGCGTTCTTGATAAGAGCAGTTGCTACGGATGTCGATGGAACCATAACAGACAGCAACTCGATCATGAGTCTTGCTGCGGTCGATGCGATCAGGGACCTCGAGAGCAGGGGCATAATGGTTATGCTCTGCTCCGGCAATGCGTTGTGCGTGCTGAAGGCGCTGGCAAGGTACATCGGTTGCACGGGACCCACGATCGCAGAGAACGGGGCGGTGATCGAGTATAAGGGCAAGCTTAAGATCATCGGAGAGAGGGGCCTGGCACAGAGGGCGGTATGCTGCCTGAAGGATGAGTTCGGGGAGATCATCAAGGAGACATGGTCGAACAAGTACAGGTACGTCGACGCAGCCATAATGCGGACCGTCGAATTGAAGGATGTCGAGCGCGCGGCAAGCAGATTCCAGGGCATCAAGGTCATCGACAGCGGGTTTGCGTACCACATTATTGACAGCAACGTGGACAAAGGCAAGGGGCTCCAGTGCGCAGCCAAATGGGCAGGGATCGACCAGGGGGAGATTGCCGGAGTCGGGGACAGCACCACGGACTGTGAACTCCTCCGTGCTGCGGCATTCAAATACGCGGTCGGGAATGCCGCCCCGGAGCTGAAGGCGTTGGCCGAGATGGTCGCTGACAAGCGGTATGGCGATGGCTTTGCGGAGATAGCCAGGGCCATAATTGCCAAGAACGGGGCGCGCAAGTGAGCAGCTAGGCGCAGGGATTGGGATGAGCGGAACCGCCAGCAGAGACGCAATGGACGCCTATGATTGCATTGCCCAAGATTTCAAAGCGGCCAGGAGGAGGGCCTGGCCATCCATCAAAGAGGTCGGCAACTGCGCAGGGATGACCGTGCTCGACCTCGGCGCAGGCGCGGGCAGGAATGCAGTGGCCCTGGCGGAGGCTGACGCCGCGCTGGTTGTGGCCGCAGACATATCGATAGGGATGCTGGAGGGCATGGTGTCGGAGGGCAGGCATCTAGACAGGATAATGCCCGTACTGTGCGATGCGATGGCGCTGCCGTTCAGGGAGGGCGCATTCGATGCGGCGGTCTGCATAGCGATGATACACCACATTGCAGGCAGGGAGAACAGGAGGGGGGCATTGAGAGAGGTTCGCGCCGTCATGAAGGAGGGCGGTATCGTCTTGGTTACTGCGTGGGCGAGGCTGCAGGGCAGGTTTGCAAAACATCTGCCCTCCATGCTCCTCGCGCGGGGGAGGGGGGGAGAGTGCGGGGACGCCACGATACCATGGGGTAACAAGGCGACGAGGTTCTATCACCTCTACACCAAGGGAGAGCTTGCTTCAGACCTTGCCGAGGCGGGGTTCAAGCTCGAGAGGGTCTATGGCGAGAGGATAAGAGCAAAGTTTCTTGCAGAGAACTGGGTAGCAGTGGGAAGGAAGGGCTGAGGAACGGTGAGCGGGAGACCTCGAACAGAACCCTGCCCTGACGGGAGCAGGGGAGGGTGCTGCGAAGATGCTCAGAGGATTTTGGCGAGGCGGATCATCGAGAGGATGAAACGCTGCGACCTGCAGAGGCAGGATCTGGCCAAGGTAAAGTATGAACTGGCCAAGGAGGAGGGGCTCCGAGACCTCCCGAAGAACCACGAGATACTGAGATATCTCCAGAATGGGGAGGAGCACCTCATCGGGATCCTCAGAGGCAAGGGCGTGAGGTCTGCTTCGGGGATATACACCGTGGCAGTCATGACCAAACCTACCAAGTGCCCGAAGGATTCGCCGTGCGCCTACTGCCCGGGCGGCACAGAGATGGGGACGCCGCAGAGCTACCTTGGCAACGAGCCCGCGCTGATGAGGGGGCTGCAGGCCAACTTCGACCCATACCTGCAGGTGAAACTCAGGCTCGGCCAGTATGCCACCATAGGCCATCGCCCATCAAAGGTCCAGCTGATCATAATGGGGGGGACGTTCCCAGCCACGGACCTTGACTATCAGGAGTGGTTCGTGACGAGGTGCCTGCAGGCAATGAACGACCACAGAGGGGATATGACCCAAGGATGGCAGTACCTCGAGGAGGTTCAGAGGAGGAACGAGAGCTGCAGCGTGCGCTGCATAGGAATAACGATGGAGACCCGGCCGGATTGGGCAGGAGCGGCCCAAGTAGACAGGATGATAAGGATGGGGGCAACCCTCGT
The DNA here is from genome assembly GCA_964513415.1 of uncultured Nitrososphaerota archaeon. Taxonomy (GTDB): domain Archaea; phylum Thermoproteota; class Methanomethylicia; order Methanomethylicales; family Methanomethylicaceae; genus Methanomethylicus. The sequence goes on along the minus strand of CAZEMX010000003.1, from coordinate 34,222 downwards.
CGAGGTCGGGGTCCAGACCCTTGATGATGCGATACTCGAGGGGATGAACAGAGGATGCGGGCTGAAGCAGATTGTTGACGCGACAAGGGTGATTAGGGACAGCGGGCTGAAGGTGGGCTACCACATAATGCCCGGCCTTCCGGGAGCTAGCCGCAAGCATGACCTGGAGACGCTGAGGACGATCTTCGAGGACGAGAGGTTCAGGCCGGACTACCTGAAGATATACCCCACGCTGGTGATAGAGGGGACGAAACTGCACCAGCTCTGGAAGGAGGGGAAGTACGAGCCGCTCACATGCGAGGACGCCATAGACCTCATAGCGACGGCACAGCAGGGGTTTCCGGAGTGGGTGAGGGTGGCCAGGATTCAGCGCGACGTGCCTGCGGGCATAATCGAAGGGGGTGTCAGGAGGAGCAACCTGAGGGAGCTCGTCGACAGGGAGGCGAAGAGGAGGGGGACGGGGTGCAGGTGCATAAGGTGCAGGGAGGTGGGCCTAGCCAAGATGAGGGGTGTGAATATGGAGGCGATCCGCCCTGAAGTTGTTGTGAGGTCATACAAGGCGGGTGGCGGAACGGAGGAGTTCATAGCCGCGGAGGATGTCAAAGAGGACCTGCTCGTCGGATTTTTGAGGCTGAGGATCCCATCCAGGGAGGCACACAGGCCAGAGGTTCAGGAGGCGGCAGTCGTGAGGGAGCTGCACATATATGGCCAGCAGGCACCGGTTGGTGGGCATGGCATGGATGGTTTCCAGCACCAAGGATGGGGAGGCAGGCTCTTGGATTTGGCCGAGACGATTGCCAAGGAGAGGCACGGGCTTGACACGATCGTAGTGCTGCCGGGCGTCGGTGTGAGGGGCTATTATAGGAGGAGGGGGTACCGTAAGGTGCCCGGCTCCAACTTCATGAGAAAGCGGCTCTGAACCCCGCCTGAGGGCGAAAACATTCAATAGATGAAACTGCATTAGGGTAATCCATGAGAGGAGCTATCGGCGAGGGGACGCCTGAGGCGAGCGGGGCTGCTTTTGAGGCAATCCCGGACATAACCTCGATAAAATCGGGATTTGCTGCAGACCTGATCTGCGGCGGCAAGATCGAACGCAGGATAATTTTGGCGGGCGCAGTGGTCGACGTCATCCGCAGAGATTCAGAACGCGGGGACGTCATGGGATTGGATGAGCTCGCAAAGCTGAAGGCGGTCGCCGAGCAGACAGGCATCGAGGTGATCCTGAAGGAGGGCGCCAAGAGGGCAGACGACCCTGACGAGTCTGTGCTGAAGATCGCCTATGAAGGCGGCTATACGCTCGTGGCATCCAACGAAAACCTTGCAAAGGTCGCAGAGTCGATAGGGATCAGGGTGATAAAGGGAAAGACGAAGCGGCCGGCGGAGCCGATTTTTCAGAAGTACTTTACAAAGGATACGATGTCAGTTCACCTGAAGGAAGGGGTTCCCCCTAGGGCAAAGGTAGGCAGGCCGGGCAGCTGGGAGCTCACGGACATCAATAGGGAGCCGATAACGAAGGTTGAGCTGGAGAAGGTAGTCCAGGACATTCTAGAGAGGGCGGAGTCCGGCGAGGGGTTCCTCGAGGTCAAGAGGGAAGGCTCGAACATCATCATGCTGAAGGACAGCAGGATAATAATCACATTCCCGCCCTTCTCTGACAGGCTCGAGCTGACGATCACCAGAAAGGTGGCGGTCCTTGAGATCGAGGACTATGACCTGCCCAACAGCCTCCTGAGCAGGTTCACCGAGCGTGCCGAGGGAGTGCTGATAGCCGGCGCGCCGGGAATGGGCAAGACCACGTTTGCAATGGCGCTGGCAAAGTTCTACTTGAGGCAGAATAAGATCATCAAGACGATCGAATCGCCAAGGGACCTGCACCTCCCACCCACTGCCACCCAGTACTCAAAGACCCGATCCTCATCGGAGGAGCTCCACGATGTGCTGCTCCTCAGCCGCCCGGACTATACCTTCTTCGATGAGATGCGGGACACCGACGACTTCAAGATATTCACTGATCTGAGGCTGGCGGGGGTCGGCATGGTCGGCGTGATACATGCAACGGCGCCGATTGACTCGATCCAGAGGTTCCTGGGCAGGGTCGAGCTGGGCGTGATACCGTCGGTGATAGACACGGTCGTCTTCATCAACAAGGGAACGGTCGAGAAGGTCTATGAGCTATTGACCACGGTCAAGGTGCCGCACGGTCTTACAGAGTCTGACCTGACGAGACCGGTGGTTCAGGTGAAGAACTCGGCGACGGGCGAGGTCGAGTATGAGATATACGTCTTTGGAGAGAGGACGTTCGTCGTTCCGATGAAGCGCAGGGAACACTATGGGCAGGGTTCGGCGCAGGAGGTGAAGGAGGACAGGGTAAAGCCGCTAATTGGAAGAATTCTAGGCAGGTATGTAAACATGAGCGAGGTGGATGTCTCCGCTAACGGGCAGGCAGTGGAGGCATATGTCCCGAACGAGGCAATACCGATAATAATGAAGAGGGCGCGCAAGAAGCTCCAACGCATGGAGGACAAGCTCGGCCTCAAGATAAACATAAGACCAAAGCGCTGACCGGTGGTAAGATGCGAAGAAGGGCTGTGCGTCAGGCGTTGGAAGGCAAATTTGGAGTGGGCGATGCATCGAGGGCACTCTCTGGCATCGACATAGTCGGGGATATAGGCATAATCAAGGTGCCAGATTCGCTCATGGAGAGAAGGCATGAGATGGGGGAGATGCTGCTCGAGAGGCTGCCCTCTCTGAAGGCAGTTTACAGGCAGACGACACCCGTCAACATCGTGGAGAGGGTCAGAGGAGTGGAATGGCTTGCGGGCGAGAAGAGGACGACGACGATATACGTCGAGAGCGGGTGTTCTTTCAAGGTTGACATCTCGAGGGTATACTTCTCACCGAGGCTCTCGTTCGAGAGGCGCAGGGTTGCAGGAATCTGCCGTCCGGGCGAGACGGTGGTGAACATGTTTGCAGGGGTGGGCACATTCTCGATAGTCATGGCGAGGCTGGCGGGCGTGAAGAAGGTATACTCCATCGACTGCAATCCAGTTGCTTGCGAACTGATGGTTGAGAATGTCGAGATGAACGGGATGGCAGACAGGGTGATCCCCCTCATGGGTGATGCCAAGGACTTCGTGCGTAGCCTGCGGGGCACGGCGGAGAGGGTACTGATGCCGCTCCCGGAACGGGCCATAGATTACATGGAGCATGCAGTCAAGTATCTTAGCGGCAGAGGATGGCTGCACATCTACCTACACACGAAGGGCAGGCGAAGGGAGGACGCCATGGCGGATGCTGAGAGGCAAACCGCGGAGGGCGCAGCCGCAATATTCAATATCATGGAGATGCAGTCACGGGTTGTTAGGAGCATAGGGAGCAGGACATTCCAGGTCGTCGTAGACGCTTATGGAGAGGTGTTAACCGGGGATGAGTGAGGGGCGGAGCAGGTACGAGGATCTGAAGGGCTGGTTCAACGGCAAGCGCGTAGCGGTCGCATTCTCTGGCGGAGTGGACAGCACGGTTGTTGCTCTGGCGGCGCATGAGGGGCTGGGGGAGGATGCCGCAGCGTTCACCGCGGAGACAATATTCTCCAGTGGCGGCGACATCGAGGTGGCGAAGGCCGTTGCAGGGATTTTGGGGATAAGGCATTTCGTTGTCCAAGTAAGGCTCCCGAAGAGGGTTGCGAGTAACCCGCCGGACAGATGCTACCTGTGCAAGAAGACTATAATGAGAAGCATAAAGCGCAACGGAAGGATGCTCGGCTTCGACATGGTCGTAGACGGCACCAATATGGACGATATGCGGCTCGATCGCCCGGGAATCAGGGCGATAATGGAGGCAGGGATCAGGAGCCCTCTTGCGGAGCTGGGGATCGGTAAAGCAGAGGTGAGGGAGATGCTGAAGCAGAGGGGGCTGGAACATGACCGCCCATCCAGCCCATGCGCAGCCACCAGGTTTCCAGTTGGTGAAAAGATCACGCCTGAAGGCGTGCGTACCGTGAACGAGGCAGAGTCGTTCATAAAGGGGCTGGGATTCAGGCAGGTCAGAGTAAGGGTTCATGGCAACATGGCGAGGATCGAGCTGGATCCCCCGGAGATAGGAAGGATGACCAATGAGAAGCTGCGTTCGGCAATAGTGGGCAGGCTGAGAGGCCTAGGGTTCGATAGAGTCGCCCTCGACATGGAGGGATACAGCACCGGCCCGATGGATGCGGCGGAGGTCAGCCGCCGAGATAAACGGTCACTATGGTAATTATCAATGCCACTAGTGCAGTCATTATTCCGGACCTGAATTTCATCCTCAGCTGCAGACCCTCCTCCCTCCAGTAGCCCACGAAGAAGAGCAGGGCGATGCCCAATGCGTTGGAGAGGAGCAGAGCTGTCGAAACTTGCGGAATCAGGGCGAAGGGCGAGAGGACGATCACGGCGGTGCCTACAACGAGGCAGAACGTGATCAGGACCGTAATGACGCTGTTCTTGAGTGGGACGCGCCCCACATCTACGTCCCGTATCCTCTCTAGGAGCCGGCTGTACAGATGCGCTCGGTCATGATCGTTCAATGTTCCAATGATGGTATCGGTCAAATTTTCATCCAGCAGCGATAGCGCCGATTCCTCATTGGCTTGCGATTTCGAAAGCGCCACGAGTCGCTCCATCTTTTTACGGTCGTAGTTAAGCTCCCAGGCATAGAATATGCCGTCCACGAGCCCCCAGGCGATGCAGCATGCCAGCGCGGCGTCTATGATACGCCAAACCATCGATTCGGCAATCGCGACATTCGTCCGCAAGATGCTTGTGAAACAGATGACCATGATTACGCCAAACATCGGCTCTGAGCTGTGCCAGAAACGCCCAAGATAATCAGATAGGCCCATATCGCCAGCGCCCCCCATAAAACAGGATGACAGCCGCAAAGGCCGCGCTTTTGCAGCCCCCAATCATCAATCAGAGTGGTGATCGAGTGGGCTTAAATCCGTTTTGCTAGCACGCATGCGATTAAAACTATGCTGCACGGAATCAGTAACGCCGGCGCGGGGTTCCGGTCCATCAGCAGTTCCTTTTTGATGTTGCCCCCGATGACGACGATCGTTTCGTGCGGCGAGAGGGAAGGAGGGATCAAAACCGTAGCCGAGCCTGAGCGGTCTGCATCGATGCGCCTTGAGATGCCGTTCTGCAGAATCTCGATCGTGCATCCGGCTATTGGCACGCCATGGCTATCCAGCACGCGGAGGCTGAGCTCGGTCGGCAGGAGCATATAGCAGTTTCTAACAGATATGGCGATGTCCGCTGGAGAGGTCAGAGTCAGGCGCTTCGTTGATGATGAGTTGTGCGCGATGATGACCCATGCCCCATCCATCGAGATATTGTATGTTCCGAACGGTAGCGCAGGGAATCGGACTTTGCCGCCCTCTGTGAGGGCACTGTAGATGGATCCGGTCGAACTGGACCGTGCCTCGATGTGCGTTCCGTCAGGAGCGCTCACCGATGCCTCAAGGATCTGCAGGTTCATGTCCGAGACTGCCAGTTTGGCATTGATGGAACAGGACTCGAAGATCGCGTGTCGCCCTAGATCGAACATGACCCCGCCATAAGAGCATTGAAAGGCATGGACGCCACTGAGGATGGGCGCGGTGGAGGGTGACGCGGAGCCGTCGATGTATAGCACGGTATTGAAAAGCGTGTTCCCATAGTGATCCAATGCATGGCATGAGACCGTGAATAGATCCACGATTGTTGATGGGCCGCTGCCTAGTTCTACGCTCTGGCATCGATCAGCAATGCACACGGTAATTGATGGAGGGTGACCCTGCAGCGTGGCATGGCCTGCATACGTTGCAATGTAATCGCCGCCGGACTCAATGACAGCGTCTGCAGGCCGCCCATCAATGAAGACGTAGACATCGTGGACGGCACAGGGGGCAGTGTTGGCAACCGGCAAGGAGATGGCCAGGCACAGGAAGGCTACGGCGGCGAGAGGATGCAAAAGAGGGCCCCAGGATGGGGCCCGATATTAAAACAAAAGGTCATACTTGATTGCCTAATGCGTTATTGTCAGCCCTTCGTTGCGCCAATCGAAGGAGACCCTCGGCCTGCCTTTATGCACGCCTTTTTGCAGGACGTAGCCGACTATCAGCGGAAGCCCGATTGTCGCCTCAGTATAGACCGTCGCGCGGGTCGCCTTCTTGGAGACCTTCCCCCAAGACTTGGCTTCATCAAGCGTGCTTCCAGTTAGCCCGCCCCAGTGCGGAGCGTCGGCGGTGATTTGGAAGCTGTAGGAGTGTCCCTTAGTATAATCGAGCATTACGGCGGCATCGTTAATATAGTTCTTCGGAACACCGCCGCCCACGTAGATCGAGCCGGTCTTCTTTGATTTTAGCACAATCTGTGCGATCTCCATGTTGTCCTTGAGGACGTCGATAGTGAACGTCTTGACCTTGTTCTCGGCGGCCCATCTGTAGAAGCCTGCGAGACCTATCCCGATCGAGCTGTCGGCTATGGCGGGGCAGAAGACCGGCACGCCGTGCTTGTGGGCCTGATAAAGGATGGAATTCTCGTCGGCTATGGTCGATCCAAGCAGGTACAAGAATTCCCTTGTCGAGTATGTCTTCGCCTCCAGTCTTGAGCAGAAATCAGCGATGTGGTCGTCGCATTGCACAAAGCCTATCTCGTCCACATACGAGTCGTATATGCGATCTATGTATAGATCGTGCAGCTTCTCATCGTCTGAATTCGGAGTTCCCTTGTAGTGCCTGTATCCCAGAGCAGTGTAATAGTCCTGATAGAGTATCGCCCCTGTCGAGACGATGACGTCAACGATGCCCTTCGAGACCATCCCGCTCAACACTTTGCGAAGACCACCGGCAATGAGTGCACCAGAGATGCCAAGCATGACCGTCGGCCTATCCTTGTCTAACAGCATGTTCTCGTACACAGTCGCGCATTCGGCCAGGCTGCGAGACTGTATGCCACAGCCCTTCCAAGATTCAACCAAATCCTTGATTGATATCGATTTATCAAGGTCGACCGGCTCAACAGGCGTCTTTAACAGCAACTTCCTTTCCTGGATCACATCCGGAGTCAGAGTCACCTCATCAGACTTCTGCTTGAAGAATTTGAAGACGGGCTTATCCATTCAAGGCACCTTCATTAAAACCAATATCTGTTGGATTTAAATTTATGTATCAGCGTTTAAAGCTTCTCATGTGAAAAGGTTCATTGAGTTAATGACGTAGATTGATAAAAGAAGCGCCCGGCAACAGAATTTATTATGACGTTCAGGAGGAGGTAAAAAAAGGAAGGCGTGCCGCGCATCGCCGGCTTGAATGAGCTTGTACTGCATGACTGCGGAATGAGCGCCATCAAGGCAGGCAGATTAATCCGGGACATCAACCATGATATCAGAGCCATCGATATGCACAGGATAGGTCTTCAGCGGCGCTATCTCTGCCCCTCCCTCAGGGAGGTCCTTCACGAGCCCGTTCGTCACGTCAAAGCTTGCCCAGTGCTTGTCGCACCATATAAGGTTACCTTGAAGCTTGCCGGTGAAGAGGGGATTGCTCAGGTGAGTGCATAACGACTGGGTCGCATAGATCTTACCGCTAGCATTCACCAGCAGGATCCGTGTCTTGGACGCCTTTATGCTCTTCTTTGTTCCTGGAGGGAACTCGTCCACTTCAGCTACCTTTACGCGGGGCAAAAAGTTCACCAAACATATACGAACAGAGAGAGGCTATAAGAATTACGGAATTATATTTACTGAAAACGGATTATCGCCACCTCAAAGAGACAAGGATGATTGAGATTAGGAGCAGCGACACGCCAAGAGCCTGAAGCGATGTCATTCGTTCTCCAAAGATTACGGCGGCAGCAGAAACGGATGTGATTATTTCCAGCACGCTCAGTATTGACGACCTTGTCGGACCGATTATCCTTAGTCCCTTGATGAAGGATATAATGGAGAGGGAGGTGCTGATTGTGGCGGTAAGTACGATCCAGAGCCATCCGTCGATTTGCCAGTCAAAATTGATTCCCCCGAAGGCGAGGGCATATGCGGAGGTCATTGCGGCAGCAAACCCAATGATGTAGAATGAGGCGGCATCCCCGGCCATCCCTTTTAGGAGCCTCGAGCACCCGATGACGTATGCAGCATATGCCACGGCAGACCCAAACGCGATGCCGACGCCCATGATCGACAGGTCATACGCGGGATTGACGACCAGCAGAAGCCCAATAAAGGCCAAGACCAGCGAGAGCAGCGTGACCTTGGTGATGTGTTCCCACCTCATGACAAGGGAGGCGGCAGTGACCAATGCGGGATAGGTATAGAATACGAGGACGGTGATTGAGATTGGAATATACTGAAGCGCCAGAAAGAGGAGGCAGGACTGCAGAACGTAAGCGATGCCTCCCAAGAAGAACAGGCTCAGGCATTGCCCACTCGTTGGGCGCGGTATCTTGCCTACGGCGCGCAACATGGCGCCGATCGACGCGAATGACAGCATGAGGCTCAGGAGGAGGAGTTCGAGCACCCCAACGCCGCTGCCGTATGCGAGCCTTGCAAAGACGCCCATGAACCCGTAGGAGGCCGCCGAGACCATGACCAAGAGGCTGCCTTTCAAACGCTGGTCCATCAGCATCAGCTTCTGCAAACAATTTAGGTTGAGACTGGAAATGGCTTATATCGATTATGAGACGGAATGGATGCGCGCAGCTTGCGCTGGATGGGCGGCGGCACGGGTACAGCTAAGCTTTTTATTAGGAAATATCGTCTCATAATAACATCTTGAGAGGAAAGCCAAATGCCCTCTGACGAAATCACGGTTTCAGCACCCGCAACCATTGCAAACCTTGGACCGGGTTACGACTTGATGGGGATGGCGTTGGACAGGCCAAGGGACATCCTCAGAGTTGAGCTACAGGCAGGCGGAGTGGATGCGATCACCGTTGGAGGGCTGGGCAGCGAATCGCTAAACATGCCTGCCGAAAAGAACGCCTGCATCGTGGCAGGCAGAGCTGTGCTTGCCCAGGCAGGTGTCGAGAAGTACAGACTGAAGATGCGGCTGGAGAAGGGCGTGCCGCCAAGGATGGGGATGGGGAGCTCCGGGGCGTCTTCTGCAGCAGGGGCATTTGCTGTCAATGCGCTCCTCGGCTACCCGCTTGACCAGATGCATGTTCTAAGATGTGCAATGGAAGGCGAGAGGGCATCGTGTGGGTCGGCGCATGCGGATAACGTGGCGCCTGCGCTCCTGGGGGGCATCACGGTAATTACGGGTTACGAACCGCTGAATGTTGTCAAGCTATCGCCAATTGAAGGCACCGCAGTGGTTGAGGTGAGCCCGAGAATAGAGTTGGCAGCAGAGAAGACCAAACTAGCGCGCGAGGTCCTTCCTTCGAGCGTCCCGTTGAGCCAAGTGGTGGGGCAGATGGCGGCATTCTCTTCCCTGCTGTTAGGCATTGTCCAAAAGGATGCTGCTTTGATGGGCAGGGGAATATCAGGTGACGGGATAATCGAGCCGGCAAGAGCAAAGCTCATACCTGGATTCATAGAAGTAAAGGCGACCGCCATGCATGAGGGTGCACATGGAGCCACCATTAGTGGCGCTGGACCGACGGTTTTTGCGCTTGCCCCCATCGAGAGGGCGGAGGCGGTCGGAAAGGCGATGGTGAGGGCGTTCGCAACAAATAATATTAAATCAGTTTATGCCATCTATCAGTGCAGCCAAGAGGGTACCAAGATTGTCTGAGCCCATTCTCAGGTGTATGAAGTGCCATAAAGAGTACGACGCATCGCAGATAGTATATACATGCACAGGGTGCGGCGCCCTGCTTGAAGTGGTAATCGAGCCGCCAAAGGTCACCCTTGAGGAGATGGCAAAGAGGCAGTTAAGGGTATGGAGATACAGGGAGTTCCTGCCCATAGCGAGAGAGACCCCTATAATATCCCTTGATGAGGGCGGTACGCAGCTCTATAGATGCGATAAGCTGGCTAAGTGGGCGGGCGTAAGAAGGCTGTACATCAAATACGAAGGAGGGAACCCGACGGGCAGCTTCAAGGACAGAGGGATGACCCTCGGGGTCACCAAAGCCAAGAGCCTTGGGTCCAAGGCAGTAGCCTGCGCATCTACGGGCAACACTTCCGCGTCGCTATCGGCTTACGCTGCCAGGGCGGGATTGACGTGCTACGTCATCTTGCCTGCAGGGAAGGTTGCCATGGGAAAGCTGGCTCAAGCATTGATGCATGGCGCAAAGGTGATATCCGTTAAGGGCAACTTCGATCAGGCATTGAATATCGTGATGGGTATATCAACAAAGATGGGAATATATCTGCTGAACAGCATCAACCCATGGAGGCTTGAGGGGCAGAAGACCCTCGCATTCGAGGTGGTGGATCAGCTAGGGCACGTGCCGGAGATGGTGGCTGTACCCATGGGGAACTGCGGCAATATATCAGCAATATGGAAAGGTTTCAAAGAGTTCCAAGACGCGGGCATAACGGATGGCCTGCCAAGGATGTACGGAGTGCAGGCAGCAGGATCCGCGCCAGTTGTGAGGATGCTGAGGGAGAACCTGTCAGAGCTTGCTCCGATCAACTCACCGGAGACCGTCGCGACGGCCATAAGGATAGGCAACCCGGTGAATTGGCCCAAGGCGGTCAATGCAATAAAGGAGTCAAATGGGGCATATGATGCAGTCTCTGATGATGAAATCATCGAGACGCAGAGGATAATCGCTTGCCTGGAGGGGATAGGGGTGGAGCCTGCCAGCGCAGCATCGGTTGCAGGAGTCAGGAAGGCGGCAAGCATCGGAGAGATTGATGCGGATGCGGAGGTGGTCTGCGTTTGCACTGGTCACCTTCTTAAGGATCCCGAAGAGGTGATCAGCATATGCGGCAAACCGATAGAGGTGCCCCCAGACCTGAAAGCGGTGTCTGAGATGCTTTCGCCAGGCTGATTTGGAGCAACAGGTCAGTCAGCTGTGGAACGTCTCTTCGATCCCGCGCTCCTCAATCATCTCAAAGGGCTTTAATATTCTTAGCAGGATGTCAGTGCGCGTGATTATGCCGACGGGTTTGCTCTGGGAGTTTACGACGACCAGTCGACCTATGCTGGATCGCCGCATCTTTGTCATGGCCTCAAGGATGTCCTCATCGGAATCGATGATGATAGGGCGCCTGCTCATTGCATCTCGAGCCGTGATGTCAGTCTTCCCCTCGCTGACGCATCGAGCGATATCTGTACTCGTGATGACTCCAATCAGCGCATCGTTATCCACTACTGGCGCGGCCCGGATGAACTCCTTATAGAGAATCAGCGCGACTTTGTCGAGGCGCATTGACGCGGGGATGGTAACGAGGCGTCGCGACATGACGTCCTGCACCTTCGCCTTTGGAATGCTGATAAGGGTTATGACGTCGAGGAGCAGTTCTCCGTGCAGGTCATCCCTACCGGTTATCGTTCCTTCGATAACCATCCGCCCCGACGGCGTCGGCCCTATCACGATATCCTCGCCTGTATTGAATCGCGAGAGGTTCCCCAGCACCTTGAGGATCGCCTGGCAGAAGTCGGGGCTGAAGACGCTCTTGAAGAGGATATCAGTCACTGCGACGTCGGTCTTGCTGCCGTGCTTTGTGAATATTGGCACGGATAAGGAGCGCATGCTCCTCGGAACATTGAAGCTCTCATAAGCCTTACCCGTCGGCAAGTATCCTCCCTTGGGCCCGGGTATCGCCTCCACTAGGCCGATTGCCCTCAGTACAGGCATGATATTCCGAACTGTCCCCTCGTCCCTTCCTGTCTTTGATGCGATCTCCTTGCTCTTTACAAGAGCGCGCTTCTTGTCGTAAAGTTCCAATAGGGCAACGATGATGTCCTTTTGTGGGGCGGAGAGTGACGACATAGCGATCCGACCGCATAATAATGCATTATAAATAATGATAATTACAATATATATTCATTTTTTTATAAAAATATGTAAAAAAATTTGGGGCACATATGCAATTTTTATGGTATTTATTTAAAAAAAAGCATGATAAATTATAATTGATGGTGAAATATGTTTATAAATTGATTGCGAGGACGCTATAGGCTGTTGTGGAATAATGACCCTTGACTCATTGTTCACCAATACGGCCACGAGGCTCTCTGAGAAGGTTGCGGTCACGTGGCAAGATAGAGAGTACACATTCGGCCAATTGGAAGGCGCTTCCAACAGAATAGCCCAAGCGCTGCTCAGGCTTGGCATAGCGAAAGGAGAGAGAGTCTGCATATTCATGCAGAACGCGCCTGAATTCATAATGGCACACTTTGGAATCCTTAAGGCGGGCGCGGTTGTTGTGCCCCTTAACGTCATGTATCGACAGCATGAGCTACGGTATATGATAAACGATTCTGAGGCGGCCGCCATCATAGTCTCTGAAGCAAACATCCAGCATGTGCTAGACGTCAGATCAGAGCTCAGATCGGTAAGACTGATAGTCGTAATAGCCGAAAGTGTTCCGGCAGGTTGCTATTCGTTCTACGACCTCATTTCGCGAGAGGATGGATCGAGACCCAAAGCAGAGAACGAGGAGGGGGACATAGCAGTAATCTGTTACACGTCGGGAACGACGGGCATCTCAAAGGGAGCGATGCTCACGCATGCAAATTTCATATCGAACATAAGCACATTGACCAAGATCTGGGAGCTTGCTGAGGGGGACAGGGTACTCATGGCACTCCCTATGTTTCACATTCACGGTCTGGGAATAGTCATCCACGGCATGGCATACTGCGGATTCTCCATAGCTCTGCTGGAGAGGTTTGACTCCAAGAAGGTTTTTGAGGGGATCCAAAGGCACCGGTCGACAGTCTTCATGGGAGTCCCTACAATGTACATCAAGCTGCTTGAGGACAAGTCAGATGAACACGACATAAGTTCGGTCAGGCTCTGGACTGTCGGCTCGGCGCCAATGCCTATCGAGGCGTATAATAAATTCAAGGAGAAGTTTGGCGTCGAGATGCTAGAGAGGTATGGAATGACGGAGACCTCACCAGTCATCACGTCGAACCCCTACAGAGGCGTCAGAAAGCCAGGATCCGTAGGACAGGCAATACCAGGCGTCGAGGTGGCGATCTTTGGAGATGGAGAGAGTGCCCAACGAGGCGAGGTCGGAGAGATTGCAGTGCGTGGGCCTAACGTGATGAAGGGGTACTGGAAGAAGCCCAACGAGACGGAGGAGGCTTTCAAGGACGGGTGGTTCAGAACGGGCGACCTTGGCAAGCTGGACGATGATGGATACCTGACGATCGTGGGGAGAAAGAAGGAGATGATCATCGCTAGCGGCTTCAAGGTCTTTCCACGCGAGGTCGAAGAGGTCATCCACGCTTACCCGAAGGTTAAGGAAGTTGCGGTCGTCGGACTGCCGGACCCACTGAGGGGTGAGAGCGTGAAGGCATTCATCGTCCTCAAGGAAGGCGAAACTGCCTCCTCGGAGGAGATGGATGCGTATTGCAGGAGGGTTCTAGCGGCGTTCAAAGTGCCCCGCACTTACGAGTTCGTCAAGGAGATACCAAGGACACCCAGCGGAAAGACGCTGAACCGGATACTGTCGAGGGCCAAGGTCAAGGACTTCATGGAAACGTCGGTGAAGAGCATCGATAGGCGAACGTCCTCATATGAGGCAGCGAAGTATATGAAGGATCTCGGCGTGGGAAGCCTCATAGTAACAGATAATGACATGCCGATAGGAATCGTAACCACGAGGGATGTCCTCTACAAGGTCATGTCCACAGGGAGCCTTGGGAAAGACGTTTCGCTGAGCAACGTAATGTCAACCCCCCTTATCACAATAGACGCAGAGGAGGACATCGCGAAGGCATCCGCGATCATGCGCAAATGGAACGTCTGGAGGCTTCCGGTTGAAGGTCCGAACGGGCAGATAGTGGGAATGCTGAGCGGGACGGACATATTCAAGGCATTCGCCGGAAGGAAGATGGATGTCGAGCCCAAGCGAAAGCAGTGACCGCTAGGCCGTCCCACCCTCAAGAAAGGTCTCCGCAAGAACAGAAGAGTTCGCCCAACGCATTGTAGAGGCTTTCGAAACCTTCGCCACTCACTGACGAGACCGCGATGACCCTCTTCCGCCTCTCCATGTTGCTGAGCAACGAGGAGAGGTTGTGGACAAGCTCCCCCTTCAGCCCCTCTGATTTGGGGGCGGTTATGCGCTCCTGCCATAGAACCGATGCTTTCCGATCAAGGAGGTCGGATTTGCTGATGATGTCAAGAGATGGGACGCCCAGTTTCAGCTCTACGATGAGCCCCAAGAGGCGCAGGGCAGCATAGTCTGCCCCAGAGACTGCAGACAGGTCGAGCAACAATATGGCGGCGGTCTTTCCGCTGAGCTTTGATGCGAGACTCGATCCCAGCTGCCTGAAGAGGAAGAGCTCCATCTGCCCGGGCGTGTCGATGATCTTGAAGTCGCCTTGCAGGGAATGGATCGAACCCGCCACATCTCCGATACGACTCTCGATGATCTCTGAGGCTTTGATGAGTGCGCCATTTGGGCTCAGACCCTCCTTTTCCATCAGGTCGCAGACTCGGACGATCGACCTGACGTCGTAGTCAGGGAGATACGGCAGGCGCTCTGCGCCCGGGTCGAGATTTATCAGGCAACTGGAGGTGCCCGATTTGGCCATCCATTCGGAGAGCCTCGCCGTCAGCGAGGTCTTGCCGGAACCCGCCGGCCCGATAACCAAAAGATTCGTCGCCATGGCCGATCAGCAACTATCAAGGGTGAAATGTCGGGATAAAAACGTATGCGTTGCCGCGAGCCGCCCTGCACTGATGAGTGGCATGCGCATAGCAGATTTAATATATCGATTGAGGGAAGGTTAATCCGAGTAACGAGCATTTCGAATCAAAGCAGGCGAAGTTTATGGTAAAGGTCGCATTTAGGTATAATCAAGAGCTTGTCCAATGGATCAAGAGCAGCGGGTCGGGTGCAAAGTGGAACAGGGATGAGAAGGTATGGGAGTTCCCAGATGAGCTTTTGGACGGCCTGATGGCCAAGGCCGCAGAGCTCAACATAGAGGTGAAGACAGGCGCGGGGGCACCACAGGCAAGGGCGGACCAGCAACCGCCGCCACTTAGAGAGAGTTACCAGTCAAAACAGGATGACAGGCTCGGATATGTCGAATGGGACGAGCCCCAGAGGCAACAGAGGACACGCTTTCAGGAAGACGCAGATCGCCAGCAGGCACCGACCCAAGATCAGAGGTCAGGCCCGCTGAAGGAGGGCGAGATCCGGCTCAGAAGGTCAAGGGATGGAAGGTTCGTGCTCATGAGCATGAATTTGATCGCGTTCACCACGGATGTTGAAGATCTGATCAATGGCAAGAAGGACAGCGTCAAATTCAGGCTCCTGCCACCAAGACCGCCGCCACAGCAGCAGAATACACGATGATCGGGCGGTGCCAAGGAGCCCCCGCTCATCGGAGGCGTGCCAAGCGTGTTGAAGACTTGACGCAGATAGGTGGGACAGTTTTAAAAAAAATGAAAAGGGGAAAAAAGAGAGTCATGGGTAAAGCTTTGCGATGAAGTCTGCGTCCAGAGGCTCCGCAAAGAGGCTTGCTACCAAGGTTACGATTATCGATGCCGCAACACCTGGGAAGAATGCGTATATCGGGGTCACCGGAGGAGCGAGGAAGAGATACCACAACTGCGACACCAAGAATCCCGCGACCATGCCGCTGATAGCGCCAAGTTTGTTTGACCGCTTTATAAAGAGCGCGCCGACGATTGGACCGAAGAAGGAGCTCGCAAGGACCTGCCAGGTGTATGCCGAGAGCGTCACAATCAGACCTGGCTGGAAGATGGCGAACATGCAGCAGACCACTGTGACCACCAATGAGATCATCTTGGTCAGAGAGAGCTGAGAACGGTCGCTCATCTTGACCTTGAATGGACGTATGAGGTCACGAGTAATTGTTCCTGCTGACATGTGAACAAGGGAGTCTATCGTAGATGTGGCAGCGCATAGCACGCCGGCAAGGAAGAGGGTAACCAGCCATGTCGGGAAAGCCGCGTTGATAAAGGTAGGGATGATGAAGTTTGCGTTCATGGTCATAACGTCATAGCCGAGAGGCAGGAGTATCGCACGTGACAGAGGGCCGTAGGAGTATGCGGCCAGCGGGAATATGAATGACCCAAGAACGGCGATCAAAAGTGCCCTCTTGAGGTTCATCCTGTTGCAGATTGTCGAGTAGCGGAGTATCATTTGCGGCTGTGCCAGCGCACCGAAGCCCATAACTGCAGATAGGCCTATCACGGTCGCCCACAGGTTGCTACCCATCGCCGGGAAGGTCACTGTCGATGTGCTGATAGACGCCAGCGTCTCATGTGCCGAGATCACTCCGCCAAGCATTGCGTATGAGGCGATCCATACAACGATTACTGCAACGGTCATGACGATCCCCTGTAAGAACTCCGCGATAGTCACCGAGAAGAGGCCGCCGCTGAAGACGTACAGTGCGATAATAGTGCCTGAGACCACCACCCCTAGCCAGAATGGAAGGCCCACAAGCAAGGATAAGGCAGCAGCCATTGCTATGAAAGCGGCCACGGTGTAAGGGATTATGAAGACGCTGGTGATAAGCGACGATATCGTGCCTAACGCCTGGCTCTTGAATCGCAACGCGAGAAACTCCGAGAATGTGAAGGCGTTCAGCATCTTGAACATCCTAGCCAAGCCTGGTGCAAGCACTGCGAAGGCGACGAATGCCGCCACAGCGTGCCACATGCCTATGACGGTGGCGCTCATCCCCCATTGACTGGCATTGCCTGCGAACCCGATCATGAGTACTGCGCTGAAGTATGTGGCGAAGAAGGCGACGCCCATTATCACACCGCCTATTTGGAAGTTGCCCACATACCAATCCGCGCAGCTCTTGACCTTGTTCTTGCCTATCCATCCGATGATGCCGAGCGTTACCATGTACACGCAGACGATTGCGGCGTAGAACAGATTGATCTGGTCACTCATTGCCGGCATCCTCCTTCCTTGATCTGAACCAGACTACGAAGGCGGCAACGACTGCCAAGCTGCCAGGGAGCCACCCGCCGAGGATTATCCACCAATCGAGGCCTAACGGGCTGAGGTTGGGTATGCTTTCGGCTATCAGTTGCAACAGCAGTGCAGGCATCAGGACATCCTCCTAAGATCAATTATGCGCTTGGCCTTCCCATCCGAGCGGGGCAAATTTCCGCTCGCCACAACCTCAACGTCCGTCCTCAAGAGCGTCTGCCGCTTTATCTCCTGCGCGAGCGCAGCTTTGAGGTTCGCCACCGCTACCGAGTCGTTCAAGTCGCGTTGTTCACCTCGAGCTTGACTAGCATGTCATCGATCCCAGATAGTACGATCTGGAACTGCCCATTGGACTCGGCGTGTGACGCGATGATCTTCTCAATGTTTGATGGGTACAGCCCGATTCCCCTTACCTTTATCATGTCATCGATCCTGCCCCGCATCCAGTCTATCATCCGGTGCGTCCTCCCGCACTCGCATTTGCCATCGATTATGCGCGTGATGTCACCCGTCCTGTACCGGAGTATAGGCATGGCTTCCCTGTCCAGAGGGGTGATCACCAGCTCGCCCTCCTCTTCGGGTTCAAGCGGCTCACCGGTCTTTGGGTCGACGACCTCCATCATGAAGTGGTCCTCCCAGATATGAAGGCCTTTTTTGAAGACGCACTCCACACCGATGCCAGGGCCTCCCGCCTCGGCGAAGCCATAGTTGTTGAAGGCGTCTATCTCGAGCGTGTCCTCGATCTTGCGCCTCATCTCCTTGGTCCAAGGCTCGGCACCGCATAACGCAAGCCGGATCTTTAGCGCCGCCCGCATCTCCTTCCCCTTACTCTCGAGCACCTCGGCCATGCGCAGGCCGAATGAGGGGATACTGTGGAAGACTGAGACCCCAAAGTCCCGCATCGTCTCCAGCTGCTTCTCAGGATTGGCAGACCCCAAAGGTATGACCGCCAGGCCCAGACGTTCTGCGCCGCTTATCAGCCCAAGCCCGCCCGTGAAGAGGCCCTGCGACGTCGTGTTCTGGAAGACGTCACCCCTCTTTGCGCCAATTCCAGCAAGCCCCCTGGCCATCAGTTCGGACCATACCCGGAGGTCGCTCTTTGTGTAGAAGGTTGTGATTGGCTTGTTCGTGCTCCCCGATGAGGTGTGAATTCTGGCCACCTTGGTCAATGGCACAGCGAGCGCCCCAAATGGGAAGCAATCGAGGATGTCCTTCTTGTATGTGAAGGGCAGTTTGGCGATGTCTGCCGGACCGTTTATGGATGCGGGCTTTGCCTCACGCAGCTTCTGCCTCAAGAATGGGACCTTATTGACCCTCTTTATGGCAACAAGTAGTTTTTCTCTTTGTATTTTTTCTAGGGATTTACGATCCATTTTTTCGAGGTGTGGCTGGAAACACCCGTCAGCAGGTGTAAAGGCCACCCCTCCTATTGATAGATTGCACTGTCACTCTACCTCCAAGTTCAATAAAAGTTCTGAAAGGGAGACGCTAGAGTGCGCATGACGAGGGCAGATAAATACAAACCCTCCGAGATAGAAGCACTCTTTTCTCCTCCAGACACCACCACCATTCTTTCCTGTAACTATATAAGCTTTGTCAGCTAGTGCAGGCTTCAAGTTCTGAGTCGATCGATGGTTGGAACTACGGATGATGGGGGCAAGCCTTGACTCAAAAACACTATATAACAAGGGCGCATTAATTGAGGTATGGCTGCCCAGGAGAAGGTCAGATCGGAGCTGAAGGGCACTACGCTCAGGGTCTACTGGGCCTTAATGAAGAGGGGATCAGAGGGAGTAGGGCCCAGGGAGATAATGAGGGAGCTTGATCTGAGCAGCCCAAGCGTTGCGGCATATCATCTTGAAAAACTGAAGGGCATGGGACTTGTCGATAAGGACGCAGGTGGCGGCTACGTGGCCGTCGAGGGAGGGAAGGCAGAGGTCTTCTCCGATTTCGTCAAGGTTGTTGGAATGATGCTCCCGCGCTATCTCTTCTATTCAGTCTTCTTCACCAGCATGCTGATCACATACCTTGTGCTTTACCCGCTTGTGCTGACGCCTCAGACGCTCGCCGCCCTCGTCTTTGGCATTTCGGGATGCGCAATAACGTGGGGCGAGACGATAAGGGCATGGCGAAGGAAGCCGTTCTAATATGTAGAATTATATTTTTCAAGAGGTCACATGAAACAGGGGATGCAAAAAATGAGGGGCACAATAATCATCGCGTTGGCGATAGTTGCAGGCGTAGCGCTCGCATATTCGCCGCTGTTGCTGAACCAAACACAGGCAATTCCCCTGATGGCGGACAAGGATACGCAAGGCTTTGAATTTGGCGCGAGCATACTCAGCAGCATGGGAGATACGAACAGGAGCGCTGCGGAGAATGCGAGGGCGATAGCGACAGGGGTAGCATCCCTCGCCGGAGGGCTTGTTGCGGCCATAGCCATAGGACTGGCGGTAGCCTCCGCGTGCTATCTTATTATGAAGAGAAGGGTTGTTGACAGGAACGTGCTAAGAGCAGGCAGGCCATAACACCTAACGTTCAATCAGCCTGTTCTCCGTCATAATTCGATAGAGGCTTGGTAGTCAGCTCGTTGAGAAGATGCAGAAATTTCCTTGAACGCCTCCCTATGTTTGAGATGCCGAAGAACCGCACTTTTTCGTCAAATAGGAAGGAGGCGGACCTGGCGGAGATAACTGTAAGCGAGGGGCACATCGAGGAGAGGTCCTTGCCTGAGGAGGGGTCGTGTATGAGCATCAGGTCGTTTTTGTTTGCAACCACGAAGCAGAGGTCATACCCCTTCGACATGATCTCCCTCAGACGCTCGCCTATCCCTAGCCTTGCTGACACCTGCTGCACATCTGCACGGCTGCTACGGGCGAGGGAGAAACGGTAGGGAATTATCCTTTCGTCCATGTCGATTATGCCGTACCTCGGCGAGATTACATAATGATCTATCTCGAGGCATGCACCGTTTGCAGCCTGGATGGCGCTAGACATATGCTGGAAGGACCCCCTGAAGAGGTCCTTGGCCCTCTTTATGTATGGCGACAGAGCTGCGCGGTATTCCTGCTCAAGATTCAGATCTGAGCCAGGAGTGCCCAACCCTGACTTCTTCAGGAGGTTTACAATCTCAGGATCAAGAGGGGAAGGCACCATGCGCGTGGTGGCGCTCGAAAAGACAACTACTCGCTTATGTGACATAAGCGTTACTCCCTACTTCCCCTTGAATGAGTTTATGAAGCCGTTAAGGCACCCTTTTATTGCTGTCAAGTAGGTATGGCGAACCTTGGAGAGGTCTAGCTTCTCAAGCGTTCTGATCCGGTAGTAGAGCGGCGGATGGGGGTCCCACTTCAGCCATTCGCCGACATTGACAATCTCGAATACGCTGGAATGAAACTTCCAGAGGCCCAGCTTCCTCAGGGAGGTTGCCAGAAGTTTGGGCATGCCGGTAGCCAATGCGGCATCCAGGTCTGCCCTCGCCTCAAGGAATTTCGCCACAAAGAAGAGCAGCGTCAGCGAGAAGACGAGATAGAGCAGATCAACGATGATGCCAAACTGTGCAAAGAACGGCCACAGGACATATACCCGCATCAGGTATTCAAGTGTCGCCAGGGACAGGAGGACTAGCGGATCCCTTGCCTTAACATGGCTGAACTCATGCGCGAGGACGGTCTTTATCTCGTCCTCCTCCATCTGTGCAATCAGCCCGCTGGTCACAAGCACGGTTGCGTGCTTGGGGGATATGCCGGTGGCGGCCGCGTTGGGAGGGAGCACGTTGAGGAGGGTTATCCTTGGCTCCCCGAAACCGAACTTGTTCGCGAGGTCCTTGACGAGGCGGTAGACGTCCACCCTCTTGATGTTCACGGCCTCCGGCGTGCATACTGCGCCATACTCGTTCATGGAACTGATTATCGTGTTCTGATCAAGGTCCTTGCCTACTGCAAGCGTGGAGTCGTATATCCTCTTCTTTACATCCATGATCTTTGGGAAACATGTTCTCATGACCTGATCGAACTCGTTTCGCTTCATGCGCAGTTCGGCTATGTGGATAGAGGGATTGTCAGAGGTTATGTCAAACTCGCCCCTGGCAGCAAGGAGTCTTGGAGCGGAGAGCACGAGCACAAACGAGGCGAGCACGAGCACGAGCGGGGTATAGTTAAGGAAGAACTGGTATACGAGGATGCCAATCATCAGCGTAATTATGAAGAAGTACAGCATGTTCCCGAATATGAGGGAGGCGAGGAACTTCTTGATGCCCCTCTCCTTTGCACCAGGTATGATATTCATCTTTGGGGAGAATACCAAGAAGAGTGAGGCTTTGCTCTGCTCCGCGAAGTATGAGCGGACCAATGCCTCGAACTGTATGTCGAGCGCCCGCAGATCCTTTTCGCTTGCCGAGTTCTCCGGATATGGAGAGTAGTATATATAGATCTTATCAAGAAACTGCACTGCCACGTCAAGGGAACTGCCGTCGATGCTGTTCAGCCGGTACTGAAGGAGCGCGCCGCCATCTATCGATGAGTTGGATAGCTTCGACAGGTCGGGGTTATGTTCCAGAGTGTTGATAAGATAATCAAGCAGTTTCGACAGCTGGTCTGGGGGGACTGCAAGGTCTATCGTAACGGTCCTTTTCCAAGGATAGGTGTCGCTGAAACCCTCGGGGCTTTTATGCGCAGGAGCGCTCATCTTGATCCCAATCCATTATTAAAACGGAATGAAATATTGATTGTGAGGAGATTGGTGCAGAAGGGCATTGATATTGATGAGTGAGATGCTCATTATTAAGCATTTTTCAGAGTTTCAGCAGTATGAACTAGGCAATCAAGCAGGCGCGTCTCAGTCAAAGGTTTTAAGCCACTATAACGAAGAGTTAACGGAGTCGAGCGCCATGAGGGTCACTGACGAAGT
Organism: uncultured Nitrososphaerota archaeon; assembly: GCA_964513415.1. Taxonomy (GTDB): domain Archaea; phylum Thermoproteota; class Methanomethylicia; order Methanomethylicales; family Methanomethylicaceae; genus Methanomethylicus. The sequence continues at coordinate 12,253 of CAZEMX010000003.1, read as the reverse complement.
CGATAAGGTCGTCATTACGCGCCTCAAGGAGAACGCAAGAGTGCCATACACCAAGATCGCGGAGGAGATAGGGCTATCCGAGGCGGCCGTGAGGAAGCGAGTCGAGAGGCTTGTCGAGGAGGGCGTTATTAAGAAGTTCACGGTCGAGGTGGATGCAGGCGACAAGCTCAAAGCCATGATATTGATATCAGTCCAGCCGCCACGCCCGAACCCGATAGTTGCGCAAGAGATGAAGAACGTCGAGGGGGTGGAGCTTGTGCTAGAGGTGGCGGGCGAGGTGGACATTGTTGCCGTCGTCTCCGGCAACAGCATGCAGGAGGTCAACAAGTACATCGACGAGGTCAGACGGATAGAGGGCGTGTCAAAGACGAATTCAATGATAGTTCTCCGATCATGGGTTTGAGAATCGAACTTTATTATCCTATTAACGAATTGTGGTTATGATAGGTACCTACGAAACACTTATATAACTTCGTCATGCGAATCTACATCGCATTTAAGAGGTCAAGAGTGGCAATGACTAAGCTCAACATATTGTTTGACCACATGAGATGGGAAGAGAAGGCGTTATACAACGCCTGCCAGAAGAAGAGGATCGAGTTCAGCTTACTTAGTGCCGAGAAGACATTCATGGAGCTGACGTCGGATAGGAAGCCCGAAGGTATAGGAGACATCGTAGTCCAGAGGTGCGTCAGCCACTTCAGGGGAGTGCATGCAACTGCCGCCATAGAGAGTTACGGCGTGCCCGTGATCAACAAGCACAGCACCGCCGAGACCTGCGGCAACAAGGTGCTCAATACGCTGGCATTCAAGAAGGCGGGCATACCCACGCCGAGAACGTATCTCTCATTCACAGTGGAGTCGACCCTTGACGCCTTGCGCGAGTTGGGGTACCCGAGCGTCCTCAAGCCGGTCGTTGGAAGCTGGGGGAGGCTCGTTTCGCTGGTAGAGGACAGCACCTCCGCAACCGTCGCGCTTGAGCACAGGGAGATGATGTTCCCACTTTACCAGATATATTATGCCCAAGAGATGGTTAAGCGGCCTCCCAGGGACCTTAGGGTATTTGTTATAGGCGACGATGTGCCTGTGGCGATATACAGGGTGAACGAGACGGGGGATTGGAGGACGAACACGGCAAGGGGGGGCAGGGTAGAGAATTGCCCGGTGACGCCGGAGGTAAGGGAGCTTGCTATGAAAGCGGCAGCCGCCGTGGGTGGTGGCGTCTTTGGAGTCGATATGATGGAGAGCGACAGAGGGCTCCTTGTTCATGAGATAAACAGCACCGTTGAATTTAAGAACACGGTTCCGGCTACAGGAGTAGATATACCAGGCATGATCATAGATTATGCATTGAAGGAGGCAAAGAGATGAAGACGGTCGGGATAATAGGCGCCTCTGGCTACACCGGCGGCGAGCTTCTCCGCATCCTTGTGAACCACCCTCAGGCAGAGGTGAAGGCGGTAACATCAAGAGAGAATGCGGGCGATCCAGTATACAGGCTACACCCGCAATTGAGGAAGTTGACCGATCTGAGATTTGTCGAGCCCGATGTCGAGAAGATAGCAGAGATGTGCGAGTTCGTCTTTCTTGCGCTGCCTCACGGGGCTTCGGCACCGGTCGCCAAGAAGCTACTTGAGCGCGGTAACAAGGTAATCGACCTCAGCGCAGACTTCAGGCTGAAGAACAAGGAGGACTACCCTAAGTGGTATGGCTGGGAGCACCCGTGTCCGGAGCTGTTGGACCAAGCGGTCTTTGGGCTTCCCGAGTTCCACAGGAATGAGATCAGGAACGCCAAGCTGATCGCAAACCCAGGCTGCATCGCGACGGCCAGCATACTTAGCCTCGCCCCTGCAATCAAGACGGGTGCGGTCGATAAGTCGAGGGCGATCGTCGACGCCAAGATAGGATCGTCTGGAGCAGGTACGCATGTCAGCATCTCAAGCCACCATCCTGAGCACTCGGGGCTTGTCAGACCGTACAAGCCAGTCATGCATAGGCACACGGCGGAGATCGAGCAGGAATTGACGTTCAACGGTGTAAAACCGACAATCGCCATGACGCCACATGCTATCGACATGGTCAGGGGCATAATGGCGACAGGTCATATGTTCCTTAACAGGGAGATCGCAAACCAAGAGCTCTGGAAGGCGTTCAGGGAGCTCTACCAGAATGAGCCCTTCGTAAGGATCGTAAAGGACGTTAAGGGGCTACACCAGTTGCCCGACCCAATGAACGTAGTAGGTTCCAACTTCTGCGATGTGGGTTTCGAGATAGATCCACATGGTAAGAGAGTCATTACCTTTGGCGCCATAGACAACCTGCTCAAGGGGGCGGCGGGCCAAGCGATCCAGAACTTCAACATAATGATAGGCGTTGATGAGACAATGGCAATCAGATTTCCAGGAGTAAGGCCTGTATGAGAATAGCGATCAAGATGGGTGGCGACCTGATCAAGGGCGAGAGCATAAACACGCCGCTGATCGAGGATGTCAGAGCGCTGGCCCAAGCCCATAGCGTGGTCTTGGTTCATGGCGGTGGCGACATCGTAACCGACATGGCAAAGCGCCTAGGCAAGGAGCAGACGTTCGTGATGTCTCCCGAGGGGTTCAAGAGCAGGTACACTGACAGGGAGACCGCCGACATCTATGCGATGGTAATGGCTGGGGCAATAAATACCAAGATAGTCGGCACGCTGCAATCCTTCGGCATCAATACTGTAGGCCTATCCGGATTTGATGGCGGTCTGATCAGGGCAGAGCGGAAGAAGAGACTGGTCGTCATTGATGAGAAGGGAAGGAAGGTGGCGAAGGAAGGGGGATATACAGGCAAGATAACGTCGGTCAACAGCAGCATGCTCGAGCTGCTTATATCAAAGGGCTATGTGCCGGTGATCTCGCCATTGGCGATGGGGACGGAATACGAGCCACTCAACATAGATGGCGACAGAACGACGGCCAATGTGGCCAAGGCAATAAAGGCGGATCTGGTGATCTACCTTACGGATGTTGAGGGCGTCCTTAAGGATGGCAAGGTGATTCCGAAGATAGGCGCGCTTGAGACCGACACCCTGCTTGCGAGCATTGGACCGGGCATGAGCACCAAGATACATGCGGCAGTGGAGGCAATCAAGGGGGGCGTTGGCAAGGCGGTCATAACTTCAGGTTTTGCCGAGAGGCCCTTGTCGGATGCCATTGAAGGGAAGAGGGGGACGGTGATCGCTCTTTGAGATACGAAGACAGTTTCCTCGCAGATACGTTCTGGAAGCGACCAGTAACTCTGGTCCGAGGAAGTGGCGCAAAGGTATGGGACAGCGCGGGCAAGGAGTACATAGACTGCAGCTGCGGCTATGGAGTTGCGCTGCTCGGGCACTGCAACCCCAGGGTTGTCGAGGCGATAAAGAGGCAGACAGAGAAGCTCCTGACATGCCATGGTTCATTTTATAATGACGCGAGGGAGGAGTGCCTTTCCAAGCTCTCCAAGATAAAGCCAGATGGTACCGACAAGGTGTTCATTTCAAACACTGGCGCCGAGACGGTCGAGACCGCCATAAAGCTATGCAGGAAGTATACCAACAAGAGGGGGATAGTGGCAATGGTCAACGGCTACCATGGCAAGACCATGGGGGCACTGTCCCTCACATGGGCACCGAAGTACCGTGAGCCATTCATGCCGCTGCTCGGCGACGTCAAATTCGCACCATATGGCAAGGCAGAGAAGCTGGAGACGGCAATCGACGAGAACACAGGCGCGGTCTTCGTTGAGCCGGTTCAGGGGGAGGGTGGAATCAATGTTCCGCCGCCGGAGTATCTGAAGCGGGTTAGGGAGATATGCGACGACAAGGGCCTCGTCATGGTCCTCGATGAGGTTCAGAGCGGGTTTGGAAGGACGGGAAAGTTATGGGCCCACCAGCACTTCGGAGTGAAGCCAGACATACTCTGCTCGAGCAAGGCGCTCGGCGGCGGCATGCCGATAGGAGCCACGTTTGCAAGGGCAGACATAATGGACTCCTTGAAGCGCGGCGAGCACTCGAATACATTCGGAGGGAACCCGCTGGCTTGCGCTGCGTGCTCTGGCGCGATTGATGCGTTGCTGGAGGATGGGCTCGTTGAAAACGCCGCCAAGATAGGAGGGCTCATCAAGAGGGGCTTCAGTGAGCTGAATAGCAACATGATAAGAGAGGTAAGGGGAATGGGGCTCATGATCGGAATCGATATGAGATTCGAGATAATGGGCATCATCCTTGAAGCACTCAATAATGGAGTGATAGTCTTAGAGGCAGGGAAGACTGTGGTCCGCCTGCTTCCTCCTCTGACAATAAACGAGCATGAGGCAGAGAGGGTGGTCCAAGTGGTCGGCGGCGCGATAAAGGAAGAGGAGAAGAAGAGGACGGCCGGTGCTTGAGTAGATGAATAATGGATATCCAGAGGTTCTGCTCCAGAGGATGCTTGAGACATACAGCCCGAGCGGTAATGAGGGGGCAATATCATCCGTCCTGGCAGACGAATTCAAGAAGCTTGGCTTGAGCGTCAGGATAGATGAGGTCGGAAATGTTGAAGGCAGGGCAGGGTCAGGATCGCCAAAGTGTTTGCTTTGCGGTCACATGGATACAGTAGAGGGTTTCTTGGAAGTAAAGCGGAAGGGAAAGGTCATATTCGGGAGGGGCGCAGTCGACGCGAAGGCGCCACTTGCAGCGTTAATCTGCGCGGGGGCGAGATATGCAGAGGAGGGGGGCAAGGGGACTGTCGTTGTGCTTGCTGTAGTCGACGAGGAGGGTAAGAGCAGGGGCATGAAGCACTTCGCATCAAGGTGCAACGAGAGGTTCGATTATGCCATATTCGGAGAGCCCAGCGGCACGTATGCGGTTACGGTAGCTTACAAGGGCAGGCTGGTCATGAGAGTGAGGTGCCTGACCACGGCAGGGCATGCGAGCGCCCCGCAGCTCTTCGAGAATGCGATCTATGTTGCAATGGGGATAGTCGATAGGCTCCGGAAGAAGGAGGCAGAGTGGGCGCAGGGCGGGGATGCTTATTCGAACCCGACGCTCTGCGTCACCTTGATGAATGGTGGAAAGCAGGACAACACTGTCCCAGACTGCTGCGAGGTGGTGGTCGACATTAGGGTGCCCGGTTCCAAGAGCACCTCCGAGATAAAGAAGGAGCTGGAGGACTTGGTCGAGGGGGCGCGCAACAATGAGCTTAAGGCAAAGATCGAGTATGAGTTCATTGATGAGAACGCCCCCTTCCAGGAGGACCCGAAGTCAAGGCTGGTTCAGGCATTCAGGGACGCGATCAAGGAGAAGAGCGGCAAAGATTGCAGGCTATCACGCAAGACAGGGACAAGCGATGTGAATGATTTTGTGAGTAGAAACAAAACCTCTGCGGTCGTCTATGGCCCAGGCAACTCGAAGCTAGACCACACGCCGCTGGAGAATGTGTCCATAGAGGAGTTTTACGATAGCATCGACATCATTAAGAGAGTAATGGAAAAAATGGGGAGAGGAGAGGTCAATCCACATTTACAGTGAAGCGCCTCTCCTTCTTTGGCAGCCGGAGCTCAAGCACCTTATTCTTGAAACGCGCCTTGGAGAACTCGGGGTCTATCTTCGAAGGCAGGATAAAGGTCTTGGAGTACCTGAAGAATCGGGCCTGCCTCTGGAATGTGCCCCACTTCTCATACTGGATGACCTTCTCCATCTCCGCCTCTATTGTGGCGCTATCCTCGGTAAGCTTTACACTGATGTCTTCTTTCCTTTTTACGCATGGAATATCGACCCGGAGTATGATCTCCAGCTCGGTCTCTTGGAGCTCGGAGAGCGGTTCAAGGCACCCTTCTACATGGTCCCACATAGCGCCAGCGAGCCATTCGCTTCCTGAATTTGCAGGTAGCTTCCTTGGCACAGACACGGCCTCCTAGAGGTACATCATCGGGAGTTCGTATTCCTGCGACTTGCCCATCTTCTGCATATTCTCAGTGGTCTTGCGCATGAGTTCCCTCGCGTTCATCCTTATCTCTTCGGAACGTTCGGTCAACGACTTGACCCCCACGTCCATTGGTGCGAACTTCTTCAGCTCCAAGATTACGTTCGCGGCTGCGCCTGGATCGGGGTATTGCGGAAACGACTCTGCCAGCAGCAGGAGGTTGGGTACAGATTCAACCTTTGACTCCTTTGAGATGAGGGCGTAGGGGCCCACAAGAAATCCCTCCTCCATGAGGGGTATGCCCAGATTCTTTATGCTCTCCCTCATCTGCAGGGATGTTGCAGCGCCGTATACCTTGGGTGATTCCAGATCGATCCTGTTAGGGACGCCAATGCCTCCGATGGAGACCAGCAACGATGCGCCTTTGTCCTTTGCCCATTTCACGATCAGTTTGGAGAGGGGCGAGAGGGATTCAGGGGATAAGGCAGTCTCGGTGAAGAGGGCTATGAGATTCCCCTTCTGGAATATCCTTATGGGGTATTTGGGCTCGCCGTGGTGGAAGACCACGACCGGCGGGAACATATCAGAATCGATGTAGCCGACCTCCTCCATCCCAATCTCTTTAATTATGTGCGAGACAGCGATTATGCCGACGAGGCCGATATCGGGCAGGCCGCAGAGGACGACCGGCTTTTGAGATTCCATTAGCCCAGTCTCATAGAGGGACATGCCATCAATGCTGAATGTCATAAGAAATCTCCTCAAGGTTACTATCGGAGTGATTTCTTAAAGTTTTTCCACAGATGAGATGGACCACAGCGGCAGGAGTTTTGCCAGGTCATCGATGACCATGTCTGCACTCTTTTTTGCGAGTTCATCGAAGGTGTAGAAGCCGTTGGTGTATGCGACGGTAAACATGCCGGCCGCCTTACCCGCTACCACATCTTCGGGCGAGTCCCCGACCACGACGCATTCCCGCGGGGCTTTGCCCAGCTTCTCGGCGCCAAGCAGATAGGGATCAGGCGAAGGCTTTGTACAGGACACATCCTTTGAGGTCACGACGATGTCGACAAGCTTTCCGACGCCCAGGCTGTTGAGGGATGGGATGACATAGTCGGCAAACGACAGCCTCGAGGTGACTATGCCTATCTTGTTGCCTGCTTCCCTAAGAAAGGTCAGGGTTTCGCAAGCGTTAGGGCTGAGCGACGTGTTTCCAAGATAAACATCACCGTAGGCCTCCTTCAGGTCATCAACGAACGACTCGACAAAGGCATCGTCCTGGCATCTTTTAGGGCCGAGCAACACAGGGAAGATAGACTCGACGGGATTGCGGAGTATCTTTATGGCGCTATCTTCGTTAGAAGGCAGGGGAGACAGCCCGCGTTTGGTCAGGGCGCGGTTGTACGCAATGATAAACGGCTTTCTGGAATTCAGTATGGTGCCGTCTAGATCAAATAGAAATGCCGAGAACATGCTTCATCATTGACGCATATTACGCGCTTCAGGTAAAAATACCTATTGCGGAGACTCCTCAAGAATAAGGACTGGGCCGTCTTTGCCAACGACGGTATACCTTCTGCCTGCTACCATGCCCTTCCCGCTCTTCGCCTCCCAGTATTCGCCGTTGTACATAACGAAGGTCTTGACACCCGGCCCTGCATCATTCGCAGGTACGACGGTCTCGCCAAGAATCGCCCCTATCACCGGCTTCTTCCGCCTAATCTGCAGGACCTTGTAGATAGCGAAGATGAATAGCGCGGCGATGCAGATCGTCGACACGACTATCGTTGCAGTGAAAGCATCGTACCAGCCGGCAGATATGGCCCAGGTTTCTGGCGAGAATGGTATCAGGAATAGCGCCCCCAATGCAAGCAATATTATCCCGGAGATGCCAAATAAACCAAACCCTGGCGTAGCCAGTTCGTAGATAAGCAGGATAGCGCCGCCAATAACCATGATAAAAGATATTGCATTGACGCTAAATCCCATTCCGATGAGGGCCATCAGTATCGCCAGGGCGCCTAGAACCTCACCGCCGTGACCTGGCGCCGAGAATCCGAATATTAGCGCAAATATGCCTATCATGAAGAGGAGACTTGAGACCAGGGGATCCGCGATAGAATTCAGCAGAATCTCCCTCAAGCGATACCCGTATTCGGTAACTGCGGCATCTTTTGTGTTAAGCGCGACGGTTCCGGACGATAGCGCCACCTGCTTGCCATCAGCTTGTTCGAGGAAACTCGTCAGGGAATTTGCGCGGTAATCGATAACGCCATACAGCAACGCCTCGCCGTCATCTACGTTTGTGTTTTCGATCACGAAGCTTGTTGCAAGGGATTGGTTCCTTCCGCGGGCCTGCGCATGAGTCGCCATGACCTCGACGAGCGCGTTGATCGTCTTGCTGTCGTTGATTGCGGAACTCCCTAAGGGAGAGTATGAGATCGGCTGACAGGACCCAATAACAGTATTGGGGGCCATTGCCGAGACGTGCGCAGCCATGAGGATATATGTGCCCGCGGACCATGCGGATGACCCTGCAGGGGCAACCAGCAGCAGCACGGGAATGGGGGAGCTGTCTATGGCAGCGATGATCCGCAGCATGGCGTCAACGCTCCCACCCGGCGTGGAGATCTCGATAACCACCGCGGAATAGTTGCCAGACGCTGCTACCGCAAGAGCGTCCTCGAATGCGTCAGCATGGGCAGAAGTGATGGTCCCGGTCAGCCTGAAGTCAAGCACGCGGTTCTCAGAGGCGGCCATAACTGGACCGTATGCGGATGCCAAAAAGAGGATGGTTAGAGAGAGGGTTAATAAAAAAAGCCCTCCTCGTTTTCTACTCATTCAGGATTACCCAGCTTTTTGCTTATCCAAGGCCTTTGCCACGGCGGCTACGTCGCCGACGGCTTTCTGATCGGGGGAGGAGGTTACGAGGATGAGGTTCTTCTCTCTGGCGACCTCCGTTATCATCTGGAACTCCCGCAGTTTGAGGGCAAATGGGCTCTTTGCATACAGTGCAGCGGCCTCGCTCATCTTCTGGGCAGCCTGCTGCTCGCCCTCTGCGATGATTATCCTGGATCGCCTCTCGCGCTCCGCCTCCGCCTGCTTTGCCATAGCGCGCTGCATCCCTTCGGGGATAGATACATCCTTGATTACAACGGCAGTAACTTTTATTCCCCATGGATCAGTGGGCCTATCCAAGGAGCTCTGCAACTTTTGATTAAGCTCATCCCTCTTGGCGAGCAGCTCATCGAGTTCGACTTGGCCGAGTATGTCGCGGAGTGTCGTCTGCGCCAAAAGGTTTGTTGAGAGCATGTAATTCTCGACCTTGGTAATCGCTAGGCTAGGGTCAAATACGCGGTAGTAAACTACAGCGTCTACATTTACAGTGATGTTGTCGCGCGTTATGATCATCTGTTTTGGAACATCGAAGGTGAGAATACGGAGGTCGACCTTGCGCAGAGTATCGATTATCGGTATGATGAAGAAGATCCCGGGTCCCTTGGCGCCTACCAGCCGACCTAGCCTGAAGATGACGGCACGCTCGTATTCCTTTACGATCTTCAGCGATGAGGATAGGAACCATAACAGTATGACCAGGACGATGATTACCCCAAGAGCAGATGAAAGGAAGTCTAAAATAGTATCGGTGATAGCGAATGCTAAAATGCTCATTCGATAAACCCCAATATAACATAGAAACAGCGGGTATTATCACTATCGCTACTTCTGCGGTTCCCATTCCTCAAGCGGGCTCTCCCATAGAGCCTTGGCTCTCGACTCCACCGGCTTCTTCCGCTTTGCCTTTACTACGCGCTTAACAATCTGGAGGGACATTTTTGTCAGCGATTAATAGATGGTTGTCGAAGTATATAATGTTATTTGTCGGCTATTATCGTTAAAATAATCGTCAATTGACTAAGTTTGCTCTTGGGTGAGACGGCGGAACGCCTCGGCCATGATCGCGTAGGTACGGTCTTGCTTGCCGGAGAGGACGGCGCCTGCGGAGAATACGTCAAACTCCATAAAGTCTATGCCCACCAACTTGGACTTGCCTGTCGACTTGGCTATTGCAGCGACAAGGCCATACAGGTCGCGGTGGTCTACCCCGTGGTAGTCCAAGAAGCGGGCGCCCTTAAGCGATGTGTTCGAACATACGTCGACGTCTATCGATACATACGTATACGGTTTGTCAGAGCTGGAGAGTTTTGCGCATACGTCTGCTCTGGAGGATTTTATGTCGGCCTTCTTTATCACTGTCACTCCCTGGGATTCGAGACCAGCGTAGTAATCGAGATAGCGCTTGACGCGATCGTCGTCTATCTCACGGGCAACCCGCGGAGGGTAATCAGAAACGCCGACGACGAGGATGTTCTCTGGCGGGACATCATTCAGAACATAGTGCAGGAACGAGTCGGCATTGTAGCTGTCAGGCCGGCCGAAGATGTAAGGGTCTTCTGGAGAGAAGCGGGTCGCAGGGTTCGTCTCGAGATCATATTGTATGAGGCCGCACCTTATGGTAGGCAATATGAAGTCGAAATGGCTGTCGAAGACTATGAGGCGCATGCTCTCCCCGCCGTACTCCTTTGCCAACGCCGCTACTGCCCCGCCGGTAAGCGAGTGGTCCACTCCTAAGAGCAGGGGGATTTGCCCAAGTTTCGATGAAATGGCGTCCCTCACCTTGTTGGCGTACTCAAGGCATCCGTTAGAGTCTATGAATGAGACATAATTCTCAACCGCGGTCATGAATCGCAGTGCTTCGGGAGGGGTTGGCGTCAGCCAGCCTTCCACGTCTATGCGCACTGTATTGAAGCCCATGTTCAGTGCGCTGATGAAACCATCCAGCGGATCCCTGAACGGCACCGCAGAGTAGCCGTTGCGCATGCATTCGAGCTTCTTCTTTACGACCGAATCCCTTTCGTCAGGGTCCAGAAGACCGTTGATCGCAAAGAAGGACATAATGGATGCAAAACGGAATAGATTTAATAAATTTTCTGTAGGAGGAAGGCGGCGGTAGAAGTAGAGAAAAAAGAAAAAAGGGGAAGTTTTACTTCCGCTTCACGATCGGCTCAATGATCTGGATTATATCCTCGAACTTGAGCGGAGACTTGTTCATCTCGATCGCATCGTGAAGGTTGGTGTAGCAGAACGGGCAAGCGCTTGTGAGCACCTGTGCACCGGTCGCCTCGGCCTCTTTAACACGCTTCGTTGCTGTCTCGAGCGAGTAGTCTGCAAACCCACCCCTCACGCCGCCGCCTGCGCCGCAGCAGAAGGAGAACTTCTTGTTCCTGTACATCTCAACAAATTCCAGACCTGGAACTTTCTTGAGGATGTTTCTAGGAGCGTCGTAGACCTCTGCGTGCCTGCCGAGGTGGCATGGGTCGTGGTAGGTCACCTTCTGGGCAAACTTGCCGGTGAACTCTATCTCGCCCTTGTTCAGCATCTCTTCGACGAGCTGGGTCGTGTGGAGTACCTTTGTGTTTGGAAGGTTCTTGCCATACTTGTCTGCGTAGCCTTCAGGGGCATCCATCTTGTAGTCCCTGGAGAGCGTCCTGTAGCATCCTGAGCATGTGGTTATGAATGCGGATGCCTTGTACTTGTCTGGCAATGCGGAGTTGTGCTCAACGAAGTCCTTGGCTAGGTCATACTGACCTGTGCGGAGCAATGGAGATGCGCAGCACCACTCATCGTCGACTATCGTGAAGTCGACCTTGAGCTTCTGCAGCAACCTTACTGTTGCCAGTGCAACTTCCTTCTGCCTGTAGGAGGCGGTGCACCCTACGAAGTAGAGGTACTCGGCCTTCTTCGGCAAAGAGGACTTTATGCTGCTGGGAATCCAGTCAAGGCGCTTCTCGTGCTTCTCTTTGTACGGGTTGTAGTTCTTTCCGATTGTGTCGCTCCAAGCCTTGATGTTCGCAGGTATCTTCACGTTCTGCTTCCATGCGTCTGCCCTCAGAGCCTCAAACATCCTGAGGATGTATGGCTTTATGTCGGTCTCGCACATCTGCTGGCATGCGCCACAGCCGGTGCAGGTGAATAACACGTGTGCAACGGCGTCGGAGAAGCCAATCCTGTTGTGCATGATCGACCTTGCGAGGGAAACCTTGCCCCTGCTTCCTCTGTAGGAGTCAAAGTTGAACTTGTCGCCCTGGACGCATAACATGGCTGCGAAGTTGCTTTCTGGACCGTACTCATAGCCGTATTTGCAGTTGCCGCAGTGCGTGCACATTGAGACATAGTCGTAGATCTTTGCAATCTCTAAATTCTTGTTCTTCAATAGATGGGACATTCTTTATGCCTCCTTTAACGGATACCCAGCTTGCCTGGGTTCAGGATGT
>CAZEMX010000002.1:47948-55513 GCA_964513415.1 uncultured Nitrososphaerota archaeon | reverse complement strand
ATACTGTTGAGCTTGCTCAGGCGGCATTTTGCCAATAGCTTCCAATATGCGTGCGCTCTTTGCTTTCATCCATCGCTGGCCGGACGTAACCATACCACGCTGATGCTCATCAATCATTCCGTTGTACTCATCGCCTCCAAAATGCATCCAATACATGTCTGCCAGCCAGGTTTTGAGCGAAATAAACGCTCCACCTTCAGGCGTACTACCGATAAGGCGCTTAAACATAGGATGATACGAGCCGTGCGTTTTCTGAATCTTGGCAATCAGCTGGATCCATTGGTCTTCCGTAAGCGCATTAGCCGGATCGATAATATTGCCCTCATCATCGTATGCAGCTCGTTGCTCCGGAGTCATCAAAGCGTACATCGTAACGCCTTGGTTCATAAATTCTACGAGTGCTGTGGGGCTGAATGCCAGCTTTTTAATTCGGTTGACAATCCGACTTGAAGAAGAGGTAGACCAGTCTTTCCCGATCTGCACAATCCCCTCTTTTTGAAGGATTTTGACAAATTTTCCACTCATAAAGATTTCGCCCAGCTTTGAAAGCGTAGGCTTGTCTTTGGTGTTTCGCCGGCTCATAAAGTAGTCGCGAAGAATCAGTCTGTAGCCTCGCATGGTGGCCGAGAATCCATAATCGCGTATGTTGCTGGTGAAGCCTTGTCCAGCGTTCCATATCGCAGCGCCTACGTTCAGGCCCATAAATTTGAAAGCGGTATACTCCTGTAAAATGCGCAAAATTCGCTGCCACTTAGGCGAAAGATTGCTTTCCGGAGTACGGCCGTACAAATGCAAGTCGTTGAACCGTTTCATGAAGAGGCCCAAGTTTTTTTGCTGATCGCCGCCAGTCATTAAGCGATTTTCCATGTAGCTCAACACAGGCATTTCATCTTCAATCTCTTTAATGAACGCGTACTGGCTGATCATCTTATCAGCAGCTACCGACCAATCATCGGTTACCCGATCCGTTTCTTTGAAGCTGACCCCACGAAGCATATCAGTAGCTTTGATTCGAGGAATTACATATCCTTTTGCGTCCGTTTTGTTATTGGAACGGTACAATTCTTCTGCAAGCTTTTCTTGCTCGGACACGGCATTCAGGTACTTTTTGGTAGCCAATGCTTTGTTGTTCCCGAGTGCACCAGACCGCAACTTTTCTCTCATCATCAGCTTGTATTCTCCCAAGCGTATCATTTCACCGTTGTCGTCTACGCATTTGGGCCCAGGATGTATCTGATCATAGATGCCAGTACTGCTTACCTTATCCAGAATAGTATCAAGCAAACCAAATTTTTTCCGATGCTCTGCAAGATCACTGTCAGTAAAAGCTACTTGATACATGTTGTTGCTTTCTACTTCATTGAGTATTGATGCCGGCAGATACGTTTGAATAATATCAGCATAAGCATCTGCAAAAGCCACTATTGCACGGCTTTTTGCATCCTGGTTGGCAGCAGCATCCACGTATTTTGCAGATCCCGGAAAAACGTAGTAGCGTCTCTTGTTATCTTCATCGATAAAAGAAATGTCGTCGTTGTTGAGCCCTGCTTTTTTAGCCTTATCAAAAGCATTCTTGATTTTGGCACTAATTGCAGCTTGATGACGCACCGCTTTTTGTGAAGCCCTGGATACGATCTGATTTCGCAGCTGAAAAATATCACTTTGGACGTTCATAGGCGACTTCATTGGTCGAACCATGTCTTTTCCAAAAGTGCTATCCAAAAAGCTGGCAAATGGCTTCATTGTCTCGGGATAAAGCAGTTCGCGAAGTGCCTTTGTATACACCTTGTTTGTGCTTCCGTCAGATTCCGCTTCTTCCTTGATTGCTTTCAAGAAATGATGCGCCATTAATTTTGACTCGAGTACTTTGTGAACTGCGTATAGCAAGCTGGCAGAACGAGAATTGGTAGGATCAATACCCCAACGACGAAAATCGTCCATTGCTTCAGCCATCATCTTTGTGTTTTCCAATAGCAGCTCAGGACTCATTTCATTCAAATCCTGCTCATTGGTAACCAAAGAGATGACATTGTTGTACATCCTGGTCGTCCTTGCATCAATAGTCGGAGATACTTTTTTCTCCAAATACTCAACTTGGTTTTTGTATTTTCCGGTAGGATCAGATTGAGATTTCCGTTTTAAACTGTCATAGTTTTCTCCAAACATTTCAATAGAGAGCTGATTCAAATCCGGAATCCACAAGTCAGAAGGATCATTGTTCTCTTTGCCAGTGTTGGATAAAAGCTGTGTGCCAAACTGGTCAGCGATTGCAAACCAGAATGTTTCGCCTTTATCATTCATGTGTACGTCACCATTAGGCGTCTCCACAATAGAGTCCGTTTCGAATCGATAATTGTACTGAAAGAAAGGAGCTATGTCGTCAATGGTGGCTTCTGTAATTTTTTTGCCAAGCTTTTGTTCAATCTGCGCTATCGCTTCTTCCTGTGAAGTAAAAGACTGTGTTGGATCATTTTTCATGTATTCCAGCACATACTCTCGGAAGTTGTTGTGGTTGGTTTCAAAAGCACCTTTATTCCATACTGCATCCGCCATGATACGAGCATATTGAACAGGTGTAGCTGATCCCCAGAGCATATCCCTGACGTTAGCCCAGAAGATTTTCAGCCAGTTTTTGAGCCGGCCTATCAACCCCTGGTTCATCTCAGTTTCAGCTATGTCTAAGCCAGCCTTCCCTATTGCCACGATTGCATTTTCTACAGAACCGTAATAGTTGATTAGGCGCTTCTTTACCGGATGATCTTCAGGCAATAAATTCCAGTAGATGTGAGCGTGCTCATGAATCCAGGTTTCTTGATGTGGTTTTTCAGGATTGATCCAAAAAGCATTTCCGAATGCAGCACCCCAAGCAGATAAATCCAGGCTTTCTTTTACGCCCATCTTTTTCATGTAAGACTCAAAAGCTTCCGGCGTTTCAAAATGACGAACGTTCGGAAACATTTTTTTCATCCGCTGCTGGACAAATTTTATCAGCTTCGGATTTGCTTTTTTCCGAGGCTGATGAGACATGTATTCTGGGCCGTCAGGATTTCCTAAAGGCGATTCATCATTCTCTTTTTTCTGCTCTTCGGTACTTTTGATTGGCATTACGTCAAAGCTGGCACCCAAGCCTTCCACTTTCTCATAAGAGTTTATTGCAGCTCCATCTTCACGACGTTTTGCCTTGTATACGATCCATTTGCCTTCTTCACGAACACGAATGTATTCCGGATTGCTGCCAAAAGGCACAATCTGAGAATCCCTGAAAAGAGAAAGGTGACCTTTTGTAGTTCCCAAATATGCATTGGTCGCATCGGTCCCTAATCCGATCTTAGGAATAAGATCCGGGTCCGTAAAAAGCATTTGTTCAACTACATGATTGAGTTCTTTTTTGTCAACTATGGTTTCGCTGATCATTTCATAAAGGCCGTTAAGCTTTCCTGCAACCTGTCTTTTTACACTATTAGGCAAAAGAGAGTAATACGATCCTTTCCAATGACTACGCGTCCACCCAAATTCTCTTATCATCGATTTGGTAAGCGTCCAAAGCTCTTCAGCTTTTAACCCCTCTTCCAGTTCTGCTTGCGCCTTTGTAATGAATCCATAGTCTTCCATGTCTTTTGATGCGGAAGGATGGATTGCAAGTATGCCGTCAGGATTTACAGCCAGGTATTTTCTTACAGGACTATTAGCCGGCAATGAATTGAATATTTGAATTGATCGTTCACGAAGTTCTTTTTTGGATTCTGTAATGTTCAAGGCTTGAACTAT
This sequence comes from uncultured Nitrososphaerota archaeon, assembly GCA_964513415.1. Classification (GTDB taxonomy): domain Archaea; phylum Thermoproteota; class Methanomethylicia; order Methanomethylicales; family Methanomethylicaceae; genus Methanomethylicus. The sequence goes on along the minus strand of CAZEMX010000002.1, from coordinate 51,745 downwards.
CGACCAAGCGTTAAACGCTCCTTCCATAGCATCACTTGCTTCTTGATTTAGAAGGAACTTTGTGTTTTGTGCCATCTTAGCAATGTTTTTAATAGCATTAAAAGCATGTTTTGCTAAAGGCTGACGTGTGCTGAAATTGTTAAAGAGATCATTGCTGATAACTCTATTTGCACGAGCACGCGTCATGGATGGCATATTGAGAAGATTGGAAGCGTCAAGCCCGTCAATCATGCGGGTCTTTCCGTCCTCCAGTTCTTTCATAATGTTTTCCAAGCGGTTTATTTCGGACACGCTTTTCACGCCTTTAGTGTTGGCGTTTATTGCAGCTGTAATGTTCAGCATGTCCTGGTTGATGTAATTGATCGTACGAAAGTATGCAAGGATTTCTAACTGCTCAGATTGGTTAAGCGCTTTTCCTTTCAGTGCACGATTAAGAAGATGTGAACTTATTTCATAAACAGGTTCTTGCCATTGTTCGTATTCAGGTCTTAGTTGTTTTTTTCCATAATCATTGGTCATCTGAATAGCACTCTGAATCTGAAGAGGATCCAAGATCTCTTCCATAGACTTCGGTTTGTTTGTGATGACGTGATACATTACGTCATACATTTCCCGAGTATTCATCTTGTTGTATGGGGTATTCATGAAGTCATACAACCGTATGAATTTCTGCATGATTGGGATCTTACAGAACATAATAGCCGAGTAGGTCAAAGAAGAATCCATACTGGTAATTACGTCTTGAAATCCACAAGTGCTTAAAAACTTGCTCATCAAAGAAAGCGTTCCTTCTTTTGGATCATCCGTGGCATGATTGGTTTGATTGCCAAGCTCCCACATATTGTCGGCTTTCTTTTTGGCATCTCCATTCCAGCCTGTCATTAAAACGGGCTCTTCAAATTTCATCGTCTTATAATTGAATCGAGGCATAGTTATGCTCTCTTTCAACTTTACGTTGTAAGCGTTCAGATACGATGCAACTTTGAGCGTAGCTGCAGTCCTTTCAATAATTTCTTTGGATTCGGCGTTTGATTTGAACATCCGTATACCAGACGAAGGCAACAAAGTGTGTAATGTTTCTTTTGCTTGCTTATCCAACAGTTCTTCCTTGATGGTTTTTGTATCCATCGGTCTGGTCATCCTGTTGTAATGCTCAGCATCCGTATAGGTGTCAAAGATTATTTCCCAGATCTTGTTGATAACGGCCCTGTAATCGTCTTGATTCTTTTTACTCAGCTGTATAGGAGAACCCTTGATATTACGATAAGGAACCCATACATGCACGGCATCACCATCCATGTCGTTACCGCTGATGATCATCACCGAATTGTCGTTGACAATCGTGTTTTTCATCGATCCCGGCAAAAAGCCTTCTACTATACAAACTTGAAGCTGCTGTTCACCACTGGTCGGAACCCTGATTTGAATAAATGCATCGCCTTCCAAAAGACCGTTTGGATTGGATTCTGACCGCTTCATATTTGCGGGCAACCAAGACCTTCCTGGCACAATATAACCGTCCTCATCTTGCCTGATAATTTCAGTACCGGTAATACCAGGTATTTTTGCCTGTACACAAAGACCTTTTGGAGCCATCAAATTGAGCAGCTTCCTGGTCACGATGTTTTTTGCAATCCTTCCAATTTGATTTTGAAAAATTGGGTCGTTGAAACTTAAGCCTTTAATTTTCGAAAGCTCCAACAACTGCATGTTTTCAGGATCTTCTCGAAGCTCGTCTTTGAGTGCTTCAATAAGTTCTGAAGGAGACTTTTTGAAAAGATCGATCAGCTCTTCTGCTTTGATGTTTGCAGCTTTATCAATAAGCTCATCAACTTGTACTCCAACCCCAGGAATCATCCTCAATGTATTGATGATCTGAGTAGGTATAATGCCGTTATGCGGAGCGCCGTCATTGCTCAGGTCCAACATTACGCGCATGTCGCGGTTGCTGATATCCTGGGTTTTAACGATTTCAGGGAAAGCAAAGCTTTCTATGTTTCCGTCCTGATCGTAACTGTATTCAATTTCGTTGACGTTTGATTTGTCGTGAATCTTAGCTGCAGACTTGAACACAATACGATCAATCTGATGTTTTTTTGCATGTTCTACGATTTCACGAATAAGAGGATTTCGGTTGTAAAATTCAACCGATTCCATATAATCTATGCTGTCAGCGTCATCAATGTCTTCGGGCAATTCAGGCAAAGCAGTATCGTTTGCCTTCACCATGATTTGTTCATCATTAGCATTATGGCTGAAGGTCATAATTTTCACTTGTCCGCCGAACATGTGACCGGAGCTTATCTTGATTTGCTTATCAAACCATGGCATTATCAAAGATGCTCCGTCAGTAAATTTCGTGCCCTGAAAGTCTTTGCCGTTAATCTGTATTGTTTTCTCAGGGTCGGTCCAGATTGCAATCTTGTGAGTTTCACGAATTCCACCAGGGATGCCAGGCTCCATCGACATTCCTTGACCTGATGACTTGCGCTTAACTATTTCTCGAGCATCGGCTGTCATCAGTTTTTTGCCACGAATAAACTGATCGATGTAATACTTGTTGTAAACCTCATTGTAAACAAAGTTCTGAGCGGCTTTTGTGATAGCTTCTTTGTTCCCATAAAAAGAACTTTGGTCCTTGAATTCAGGAGTACGAAGCATATTCTTTGCTCCAAAATACTCGATCATTTCCGCAAACTCTCGTACATCTGCATCCAAAGCATTCATTGCTTGTACGCGAGTCATTTTGTTTCCATTCTTGTCTATTGGAACAGACATCAGAAGATTTACAATAGCATCACGGTTGTGCTCTTTCTTTTCAGCTTGAACCATGTACTTCTTTGAACTATCAGCCTGCTGTTCTATCAGCGTCAAATAATTGCCAGTACCAGCATATTCAGCTTGTTCAGTATTGAAAAAGTTGATAAGCCGAATCAAGTACAAATCTGACTGATTTGCTTGATTACGATTCGAACTTTCTTTTTCGCGCGTATCGGTGATTCCGTCAAAGTTGAAAAACTTCAAACCGCTCTTGAATCTTTGCACCCAGGGATTATCTGCGTATTTGGCAGCAATGGATTCGTTGGTAATATCTCGAGTCAATCGATCTGTAAGCCATGATCGGAATTCAATCGCATCTACATTTTTCCTCGTCACATCTGAAAACCGATCAGAAAATCCTTGACGTGCTGAATCGCCACTGTAATTCTGAGCAAGCGCATCTTTTTGAGGAAATCTGACAGATCCAACTGCAACTTCAAAAAGCTTTCTATATTCAAGATACTCGCTTTGCTTCAGGTCGTCCCTGGTGACGATTCCGGCCAAGAATTTACGCACTTCGGTAATCTGAGCAGACGAGAAATCAGTAGTCACTATCTTATATGCAAGACTTGCTTCTGCAGTTTCAAACCCGTTTTTGCGGGCTTGGTTGTTCTGATATGCTGTCACCAGATCAAGCGGAAGTCCCATCATAGAAGCGATTGCTTCATTCTGGGATTCTATCATCTGCTTCAAAGAAGAACCCACTTTAGAGCTGATGGCCATTCTGCGAGCAATTTCTCGGAAATACTTCTCTACTTGGGCTTCACTTCCGTCGTTTCGTTCGATAGCGCTTTCCTTCATCTTTTTGAAGTAAGCTGCCGGCGATTTTAGTTTGCCCAGCGTCTTGCCTTTAGAAGCAATAAGCTGATCATTAATGTTGGCGCGAACTCGCATAAGCTCATTAGCAAATTCTGCATCTTGCGCTTCGATTCTTTCCTGAAAGAAAATTCTCGCAAGATTAAGACGAGGCTGCTCAC
>CAZEMX010000002.1:13703-47848 GCA_964513415.1 uncultured Nitrososphaerota archaeon | reverse complement strand
GCTTCGATTCTTTCCTGAAAGAAAATTCTCGCAAGATTAAGACGAGGCTGCTCACCTTTTGAAAGTTTGTCTTTCAGTGTGCCTACGATCTTGTTAATCTCATACCTGTTAAAGTAATCTTTCCAGTTGGCGCTTTCGTCAACAGATGAGACTGAATTTTTTACAATCTCATTCCATTCGTCTTTTGACCATTCAGCGATACTTTTTTCTGAAGCTTTTGCATACACCTGTTTAACCAGTTCCCGGGCAATGGCATCCTTATTTTTTACCCATGCTTCAGCTTTAATAATAGAATCTTTGACGTATTGATTTGCTTGACGTTTATCGATCGCAGGATTGCTAAGAATCGGGGTAAAAGGTTTTACAGACTCTTTACTGTGACGATTAAGGTTGAAATTTCCGTAACTGAGATATCCGATCCGCAATGAGCTTTTCATGATGTTGTGCAGTCGAACAAAGCTATCTTGGTCGTACTCATCAACAATTTCATTGACTCCTTTCCAGAACTCAGACATTTCTTTGATAGGAAAATTGTCAATGTAGTACTGCTTGATGTTTTGAGTATTTGCCGGCATTTTTTCCGACAAATCAAACGCTGCATCAAGCATTTGTCGCATGGTATAACCTTCAATCCACGGCTTGCCGTTGTCGTAATTGACGAATAAGTGACGGACTTTTTCAAGGAAGATCTTACGAACTACCTCTTTGTCCATCATAGAACTCATTTCCGAAGTGTTCTCTACTGCATCTTCATCTTCTTCATACGTTGCAGCATTCACTTGATCTTGGTACTGTTTTTCAAGGCCCAAAGCAGTATAAACTTCTGCGCGCAACGTCTCTTCGTCTTGGTAATTGACTTTGACGTCTTTATGCTTCACATTCAACCACATCATTGCGCGATTGACTGCAGCATCAACGGTTTCGCCTTGCTTCAAAAGTGTGCGAACCGTTTTAAGCAATCGAGCCCATATTTTGTAGCTTAACCCTTCTATCCCATACAAGCCTCCCATTTGAAGGCCTCCACGGCTTTTTCTAAGATTTCTTGAACCAAGTTCATCGTAGTATTCAATGTAGCGATCAAGACTACGAATCATGTTCTTGATTCGTTCGCTTTTTGCTTTTTTCTGTTCTTTTGTCGGCTTAGGCGAGCTCTTTGATTTAAAATCGCTTTCTGCTATCGAGGCCGTTTCTTGACCTGATGCATTTTGCATGATGATATTATTGTCGTAACCACGCAGCCCATACGCAGGAACAATAGTCATCCCGGTAGCTTTGTAAACCACATAATCTGAAATCTGATCTACTTCAATCGCTTCTTCCGGAGTAATGGCCACATGATTCTCAGCATGAATGTAAGCGCGGATTTTGTATCCGTTTTTCAGCTGTACAATTATGCTGGTTTTGTTTGCGCTCGGGTAAATGAGTTTTGACACGCTAAGCAGCTCAGGCCTTCCCTTGCTTTTCAACGAGGCGAACATCCCACGCAAAACCTTATGTTTTGCATCATCGCTCATTTCGTTGAATTCTTTTGCGCCTACAGGCCGTACTGCTTCCTTAACTGCCTGACGGCTCGGGCTCGCTGGTTCTCTTCTTTGTTCATTTGAAGTCTGTACTTCAGAAAGTTCTTCAGAGATTGCTTTTGCGGTTTCGTTAATTTGTGCGACATAGTCTTTAGTTATTGAGAATCCGAACTTGTTTTGAAATAGCTGCTGTATGCTTTCTGCTCCTTCTGGATCAATAGAAGAGTTTTCTCGAATGAACTGATTAGGATCTTCATGGTAAGACTCCATGAATGAAATCATGTCGTCGTATACATCACTTTGACTTTTTCCGAAACGTTCCGCAACATCAATGGCAACTTGGTCCATTTTCATTGCATCAGTACGGGTAGTCACATAATGCTTACGAACGTTCGTTTCGTTTACAAAGTTTTTACCAAGAGCACGGACAACTTGATCTTCAGGGAATCCAGCAATGCAGCTTTCATAAATGGCATACTGATAAGAAGATTCAAGGCTGTTCCTATCAGAAGGTGTTGTAAGAAAGTCCCAATAGCGCACCCATCCTAATGGACTGTCATTTTCCAGAACCCATCCGGTCATACCATTGATGTCTTCCATTAATCCATCAGGCGGGTTGATTTCGCTGGTTATATCTTCTTTAAAACCAAGTATCATAGCAACATGCTGCTTGTATTGTTCAAGCACCTTGTTGTATTGACTTCCTCTTCTGATGTATGCTGATGTTTTTGGATTGTAAAATGAAACCTTTCCTTTTACAACCTTGGCAATGATGTTCACGTTCTCTTTACCACGATAGGTAAAGACAATATTTTCATCAATGCTATCAAACTCCCTGGCAAAAGCAATAAATGCTCTGATGCGATACTCTCGGCGGCGCTCTCTTTTCTCTTCCGGTGTAAGCTTCTTGACTGTTTTTTTGTCAAGCTCTATAACCTCTTCTTTTTTCTCGTCCTTCTTATCTTTCTCTTCCAGCTCACCCGACAATGTGTCGAGTATCTGTGTCACTTCTTTGCTGTCTGATTTATTTGACTCTTGGCTTGAACCCGGAGCTTGTTCGCCTAAACCGGTGCCGGTGGAAACGAGTCCTCGAAGCCAGCCATCTTCCATCATGCTCAAAGCAACAGCTTCAGGGTTACGCTTTACACCAAATTTGGTTTGAATATCGTTGTCGTATTGGTGCTCAATGGTATCTTTTCGATTGGCCATTTTCACCACGCCTTTGCCTTTTTCGTAGTCTACTACGATAGGTATGATGCCCAGTTGAGTGACTTTAACGCCAAGATTCTGTTCAATCAAATTGTTGTACAAAGAAAGTTGCAACCGATGGTCCTTTTCTTTGGTCCTTCCATTGCTTTGAATCTTATTGCGATAATTCTTCATGTCGTATGACAACATCGTTTTGACGTCATACACACGAATTTGAAGCATCTCATCCACGGTAACCAAGTCCATCTCACTCTTTACGCCAGACTCAGGATCGGCCAGCGTAATGCCTTCAGGAATTACTGTTTCTCCGCGAAGATTCATCATCATACGGAGACGAGTCAGCCCGGACTTCAAAGCATTGAAAGCATCCTCTGTTATCTGTTCCGGACCGTACTGTTCATACTTAATCTCTCTTTCTCCAAAGAAATCACGAACGATTTTGTCCACGATAAGACCTGCAGACAAAGCATCTTTAGAATCTTCATCAGGCTTCTTTTCACCATTAACCAAGCGGTTGAAACCTATGAACTTCTGTTCATTTTCGTCTCTCTTTTCTCCAAACTTGTATGGAGCGCTTAACCGCCGAAGAGTATCAATGATTTCCTGTTTGGTATTAAAAGGCTGCTTTACATTTTCATTGTTGACAGTTGCAGGCTTCGTTTTTGGCAAAGCATTCATTTCAAGGTTGTCTATGATACTGGACAACCCATCCCAGTTGGTTGCATCTTTCTGATTGGCATTGTAGTAAAACCGCTTGCTATACCGAACCTCTTTGCCTTCATCATCAAGCTGCAGAACAAATGCTGTTCCATATAGATTTCCGTCTCGACCTTCTGAAACCTTTGTAGAGCCAACAAGATATTTATTGCCGTACTTATCAGTTACTCGATACAATTTGACGGCTTTTGCGCTTGATTCTGCTGTAACAATTTCATCGCTTTTCTTATCGACAAACGTTCTTGTTCCGGATTCTTCATAAAGAACTCCATCTTTGATCCAAACTTTTACTTCACGCTTGCGGTTTTTTTGACCAAACGTGCTGTCAATATCATCCTGGTTAAAGTCTGATTCTGTCGAATTGGGATCGATATTGAACGCTTTGCGAAAATCAGAATCATCTGTGATCTTCTTTGATTCGCCAGAGAACCCTTTGATGTTCTGAAAAAGCTTTCGAACCTTTTCGCGGCTTTGAGCCCGTAAAGAAACTTCGTTTGCAGCTTGACGTTTTTTCGCCTCTTCCAATTTTTTCTCAGCCGGAAGATCTGATTTCAACCGCGCACCTACTTGGCGTAATGCTGCTGCAGCTGAACCATAGCTGAGTGTGCCTTCTTCTTGGTTTGCTGTAAATTCTTTGTGATCGCGGTAATTGCCCTTTTCATCCAATCGAATGATATAACCACGACCTTTTTTACGAGATGCAGACTTTACAGAACCATCTTCTTGTTGTTCTAAATCCGAGTAATCTTCATCATCTGTCGGCTTTTCAAAAGTTGCAATGAAGGCTCCTTTTTGACTCTTGAATTTACGAGCAGTAGCAATGGGCTTGTCAGCAGAAAAAGCGAATCCTTCTTTTATGGTTATTTCTTCTCCTTTTGAATTCTTGAATGTAAACGGAGAATCCACCTGATCAGAATCTTTTTCATCTACCAGGATTTCACCAATCACATCTTTAACTTCTGATGGCTTCTCTTCAGAAGTTTCGGAAGAGCCAGCAACAAAACTAAACTGTTCGCCAAAAAAATCCTCGTCTACCTCAGGTTTTGCATTTACAAAATCATATAAATCTTGAGGTTGGGTTTTGATAAGATGGTTTATCCATTTGGCTTTAGCAAGAATAGGTTTTACTAAAGCGTTGCCAGTTTTAACCAACTTTAATATCTCATGTTGTTGTCCATCTTTTGTAACTACAAAATATGTAGAACCCTTATCATTAGCAACAACATCTGAATATGGTAAACCTATTTTATCCAGTTCAGATTTAATACTAGAAATAACCTCTTCAGAAGTTTGCTCTATCTTACCTTCTGCATCTTGTGTTATATTAATAGTAACAGGAGTTTTTTCTATTTCCTGCATTCTATTTTTAACAGTTTGAGCATCAGCTTTCTTAATATCTACAACAGAAACAGGAGCTGTAGAAGCTACAGGCGCACCTTCTAAAGCTTCTAGTTTTGCATCATTAAAAATTACATCTGCTGTATAACTTTGACCATCTTCTTTTTGAACCCAAACCTTTCCAACTGTTTGTCCTAATGAGTTCCTACCTCTTATTTCTAAAAGTTTTACCTGTTTTACGTTTGTTGGTAATTCTCCTCCAAAAGATTCTTCTGATATTGCAGATAAAGGTATATTTGGTGAAGGGTTTTCTCCTTTAAGATTAAGCGTATATTTTTTAGGTACAAAATTCCCTTGTTGGTCTTTTTCTATATCAGCTTTTTTAGCTTTTATATCAGAAAGAGAAGAAGTTGCTGGCACAGAAGGTTCTTTTGCAGCTTCTTCCGGTGTGATGCTCAACAGATCTTCGACTTTCTTTTGCCAAAGCTTGACTTCTTTTTCGTACTTGCTATATGCCGCCTTATCAATAGGATCTGCCGTTGGGGACTCTGCTGCTGGCTTTGCCGAGTTCATAAGCTCAGCAGCATTTTGATGTTGCCAAAGAGCTTCAAATAGATCCCGACGCTGATCATCATTCAAATGCTTTTCATTGCCAGCAAGCTTTTCCCGGAATTTTTTGTAAACAGATACTCGATTCTTGTAGTCGTCAACTTCACTCTGATCAAGAAAGCCCATCTTTGCTTCCAGGTCAAGCTGCTTTACTAATCGATCCTCCGTTCCATTTTTGATATGACGGTAGATTTCCTCGTTTTTGGTGCGCTCCACATCGCCGGTAACAATACCAACAGGAGCCCCTGCAAAACCGCCAATGGCACTGTTCACATAGCTCTCGATCGATTTACCGCTGAGCATTTCAGTGCCGTATTTGTTCCCCATAGAAGGGAACTTGTCATGCATGAACTGTACGAACTTTGAATAAACATCCTGAATAAATTCTTCTGCAGCTTCGCCAAAACCAGTTTTTACTACGCTCTTGCCATACTTGGCAAGTTCACGAATGCCACTTTTTAGAGTTGCTTTGTATAGCTGATCGATAGACTCAGACGAAATTCGCTGAATTCCATCTTTTGCTGTGGTTTTGGTTATCTGATCCGCAACATCTTTGAAAATTTTGCGCTTAGTGATCAGATTCAATTCCTGGCCGCCGATCATCATTTCCAGTGCTCCCATCCCTAAAGCCGTGACCAGCGTAGCTGCATATCCACCCCGATCATCAAGACCAGCTTCACGCATGGATTGTGCGGCTTCGCTCATATTGATCATGCTGCCGACAAGCCACTGCTTTGGATACTTCCATGGAGCATTCATGGCTGCTTTTTCGGCAAGCGTTAAAGGCTTTGCTACTGCATTAGCTCCACCGATAGCTCGTGCACTACGCGCAGCTTGTGTAACCGCATTGGTTTCTTTTGGAACGCCCACGGCTCGACCTGCACCCATAAATGCAGCCATGCTACCTATCGCTTGACCAATGGTTGCCAATGAGTTGTGCATGTTCAAATCCCATTCAGTTCCATTTTCTCCCATGGAAAAGATAGGCTTCTGGGCTTTGCTGCTCAGTTGAAACTGATACGAATCGATATCACTTTCAATGTTTTTCAGGTAATTGATGTCATTGCCTGTTGCCACCCCTGCAAGGATGTTTAGAAGCTGCGGAAAAGACCCACCCGTTTGGATGATCATGTTCGTAGCGTTCTTGGCAAAGCCAGTCATTGGGTTGTCATCTTCTACCGAATTGCCAAATCCCCATACTGAAGCTGTTTTGCTTCCGGGGGGCGGCAATTCTCCACGACCAAGAGCACGAGGAATGCCTTGCTCATCGAAGTAGTATTTCTTGTCATCATTTACAGCCTTTACCGTGGCGCCAATGATGGCTCCAGCTCCGGCTCCTATGCCAGCAGAAACCGGCGTAAATCCGGATACTGTCAATCCTACTCCGGCTCCTTCAATGGCTCCTTCTATTGCCCGCGTAAAAATGTTGTCCTCTTGTTGTTTTGGATCTTCGCCCCGAAATACTTTGCGCGATGCTTCGAACTGCTCGGGCGTCATCCATGCTTTTGCGTCCCGCAGGTAGCTCTTCTCATCATCAGACATAATTTCGTCCTTGTCGATGATTTCGCTTTCTTGCCAGGTTTTCAGGATGTAAGGCGTTGCTTGATTTTCATACGTGTAAGCATGAGGCAACTCTTCAGGATTTACATATCCGTCCTGAGATACGTTGATTTTCTTTACTTCAGCGCCGGGAGTATTGATGATTCTTTGATACTCTTCATCCGAAATATCAGTAATGTCGGCTTGATCGATCTTGATGCCTTTTGCTGCATCGTATTCCACTTTTTTTTGAGTAGGATCGTATACAGGCAAAGCATTTATGTCATCTTCGGAAAGATTCAATGCCTTCACTTCTTCAGGTGAAAGAACCTTGTATTTAGTCGTATCTGGCATACTTATGGATTTACTTGTTCAGGAAGTTGCACTACTACAATTTGACCGTCTGGCGTTCTCATAATTCCGGATTTCATTCCTGCTGGACGAGCAGGGTTACCTTCTCCTGTTCCAAAGCCTGCAGCACTGTTGTAGCCCTTAGCATAACCAGCATCGGAAGCATTGCCGATCGGCTTGCGTACAAGGAACTCAACATACCCATTTCCTTTTTCGTCGGTTACTGCTTTGTAGAGATTTGTATAGTCCTTGTCGCGCCAATTACCTATGCTATCTCCATCATGGATTGTAAATGATTCATCTGGGTCAACCCCGGAAGTAATGTTGTCAAATCCGCCCCAATCTATTGCATCTTTGTCAAAATACTTGTAAAAGTCTTGAATAGGAACTTGAACACGATAGTCCGCATAGTATCCTCCAGGAGCTCCAAGCGCATTGGGATCTTCTTTTAAATAGACGATTTCGCCTGTTGGTGCAGCTTTGGCAGTACGCAAATAGTCTCTTGCTTTGGAAGTCATCAAACCTGACTCTGCATTGCCACGCAACGACATGATTACTCCCGTAGAAAGATTATCAATGCCATCAGGCGATGAAAAGACTTTTTGAATTCCATCAGCCACACCACGTTGAGGTACGCCTGGATTTTGTCGAGCTGATTCCAAAAGATCCTGCCAGCCTCCACGCAAAGATTCGTCTTTGTCACTGGCAGTTCCGGAACCTGATCCTGCAGTTCCTCCATCCGTCGGAGGAACAAACTTTTTCTGTGGAGCATACGGACGACCAAGCTCCATTGCATACTTGGCTAAATCGCCGTTGTATTTCTGCTTTTCTTCGTCCGACAATGCTTCATATTGTTTTGCCATCAACCTTTTGACTTTCGGATCAGAAAGCAAAGTCTGTGCAGCACGATACAAATCATTGTCATCTGAAAACTGAAAATAACCATCTTTTCTGGTTCCATTGATAGGCTCAAGTCCAGACATTTGAACGCCCTTAAACGCATCCATAATTGACTTTGGAAGGTCAACCTTCATGTCAGGGTTGAGAAATACAAACTCAGAATCTGGATTGGCCTGATCAACCCTCCCGGTCAAATTGTAAGAATTGACCTGCGCGAGCATCTGTTGAATCTCCGGTTCGTTCTCAACACCAGGGTTTTTTTTGATAAACTCCTGTAAGGCATCGCGTTCTTTTCCAAAACGCATTTCTTTCAAGAGAATAGGATTGTCAAGAAGTTGACGCTTCATGTTTTTCAGCGCCATCATTTTTGCCGGATTTACTGTGAGATCAGGATTTTCTGTGACAAACTTGCCAATCTCTTTGACTCGTTCTGAATAAAATTTGTTCAGCTCTTGCTGACCATAATCACTGGTCGCCTTTCCAAACTCCATGTCATCATACAACAGCTTTGCTTTGTTTTCAGCATCAGCTCTTGCTTGGCGCTCCATACCCATGAGGCGCATTTTTTGCTCCATAGCATCCTGATAGGGAATGTCTACGTTCAAGCCTTGATATATTCCAAAGTTGATCATTCTCCAAACAGTGTAAACAGTGTTTTTAAGCCCTGTCCGAGCTTTTCGTTATACGACTTTTCTTGACCTTCAATGTCTGAGATCCCTTGATTGAAAGACCTGTACAATTCCCCTTGCAAGAGATTTTTGATGCCCGTATTCATCAATCCTGCTGCAGCTTGCTGATTAGTCATGAAATCATCTCGACGTTTCTCATAACCAAATCTGCGCTCAGTTGCTACCTGTTCGGCCAGGCCTGCAGCATACTGTTTTTTCTGCATCCGATTCCTTTCTTGTTCAGCTGCAAGATCGACTATCGATCGATTTTTTGCAATCGCGCTACGATTCATATTGCTCAAAGCAAGGCCCGTGTCTCCACCAGCTTGTTGCTGGATGGTTTCATTGGTTGCACGACGGGTAAGCTCCATGTTGGTTTCTGCAGCCGCTTTGATAGCCGGGTCCATCCGGTTTGAATCAAGAATAGCTTCGTCGCGCAGACGCGTCAGTGTCGGATCCGGCGTAAAATCCCCAGGATCACCTTTACGATCAAGTACACCAGCCAATCCAACAGCAGTTTGTCCTATTGCCAACAAGCCATGCAAGCCTCCCAATGACTGCAATACATTGATACGATTCTGCTCTTCAGAGGGCGGTGGGATTTCTGGTATTTCTGTACTTGGCTTTTCTCGTAAAACCGGTTTTTTAGGATTCAAGCCAGTGCTAGGGGCGAGATAATCTTCGTCTAACCCCATTTCATTCATTCGATCATTATCTTCTGCTCTTTTTTTATCAAACTTTTGTTGTGCTTCAAATTCTGCGTCAGCAGTAGCTTTAGCAGCATTTTCTTTTTCTTGAAGCTTTGCTGTAATTTGATCGATATAATCAAGATCTTCTTTTGAAAGACCGTCTAAAGAAACCGGCACACCAGCTGCTTTGTTGACAGCGAGCTGACTGAGCTTTTCGCGCTTTTGAGATGCTTTGATATCTTCTGCATTGGCATCCATTCGACGAGAACGCTCACGTTCAGTGTATGTCGTTTTACGCGGTTGTGCCCATGCACGACTTACGCGCTCATCAATACTTGCAGCTAAACCTTCAGGAAGATTTTCATCATCAAGATTTGTTATGCTTGGTGGAACTTTATTAATCCTGTTTTGTATGTTATTGGCGCTTTGCAGTAAAGAATTGTAGTCTGATGCAGTCATTACAGAATCGCCTGGCAATCTATTTCTTCGAGGCCAGAGCAATTCTATTTTGGATTTTAATGCTTTTACAGCATTTGCATCGAAATCACTATTCCTTTCTTTTACGATTCGCTTCAATTCTTCAGGGTTTGTTGCCGCAAGAATAGATTGCGTCAATTCAGCATTTACCGAATTGCTTTTTGTTTTTGTCGTGAAAGCATCATTACTGCTGCTTTCATCACGCGGTTGTGCCCCTGCACGGCTTACACGTTCATCAATGCTTGCGGCTAATCCTTTAGGAAGAGTCTCATCATCTTTGCTTGTTGATGCAGATGAAGTAGTTCCAGTTACTTCATATACAGAAGGCAAGTTATCTCCACTCTGGTGTCTAGCTTTAAGATACTGATTGTCTTGGCTATTTCTATGAGTGTCTCTCAGATATATTGCATCTCTATTGATTTCACTCAAAACTTTAAGTTCAGATTCTATTTCTTTAAATCTGTCACCTTTAATAATTCCAGAAGTAGCACTTATTGTCTTTTTTTCATTTTCAAGCCGCTGTCTTAAAAGTTCTGCTTTTGCAAGTATTGAATTTACATTAATGATATGATATTCTGCTCTTGTATCTTTTGAACCAGGATATATTGGGATAAGTGTATTAGGGTATTTTTCAATGATTGTTTCTGAAAGTATCTTTTTTAATTCTGAAGGAGTTTTTGCTCCTAATATTAAATTATTTATTTCTTGAACAACTTTGTAATCTACATTTTGATATTCAGGGAATGGATGTATAGGGCCAGCCGAATCATTAACATAACGATTTCCAACACGATATGAGCCAAAAAAACCAGCATCTTTCAAGTTGAGCCAAGATTCTGCCTTTAAAGGATCTTCCGCAATAGAAAAATCAACAGGATCGCTTTCATCTTCAGAAACGAGATATTGAAACCGCTTAGTGGGATCATATTTTTTTTGATACTCAGCAATCCTACCAGATTCTCGGCTCTTCAAATACTCTTCCCGAACCTGTGGAATAGTATCCGTCTTTGAATTCTTTTCAGTTCCTCCAGGAAGCGAAGTCCACTGTTTCCTTTCAGCAAGGATCTTATCTGCTTTATCAAAATTTCCAGACTTGATATGATCCAGTACTTTTCCATCCTCGCCTTTCTTTTTCCACTTGTTGTTATCATAAATCAAAGCGACGGCTGCCAATGCTTGCATCGTAGGCTCTTTGCTCCATGCATCATAGCCATACTTCTCCAGTATTTTGTCTCTTGTTTTTTGAAGAAACTGAAAACTTCCCTGAGCAGTAGAATTGGGGTTTTTAGATTTGATTCCTTTTTTGGGATTCTCTTCTCCATGACGAATTCCTTCAAGGTACGCCTGCACGTTTGTATCCTCGAGAAGTGCTTCAATCTCTTCCAGCTCTTTTTCACTGGCGACTTCAGCATTTTCTCCGGCTTTTCCTCCGCGATTCATTTTTACGCGTCCTCCGTTTTGATAGCCCATACCGGTTTGTTCTGCATTTGGAGCCAGGTAATGCAAATTGATCCCTTGCTTTTCCAGATGAGAAACCTCTTCGGGCATGAAGACGTGTTCGCCGTTGCTTAACGAAACTGGCACCGATCCGCCGCCTTTCATTTTCTTTTTTGGCGTACTGAAATAGGTGGAACGCAACTGTTCTGCAATCGCAGCGTTTTCAGCAGGCACTACAAAAGAACCTTTGGGAAGCTGAGTATCGATTGCATCAGCTTTCGGGCCACCCGGGCCGACAACAGATCCACCGGAAGCTTTCTTTTCACGACCATCATTGATCAAAGCTGTACCGGTAGGACTTTGAGGCCCCATGATGATATCTACGAGCCCTGAAGGGCTGCCAATTTTGCCACCCTCTTTTGCTCCAATCCGGCCAGCAACATCCATCGATGAAGCGCCAGCTGCATGTCGCGCAGCCTTGTCAGCCTGGCTTTGTTGATCTTGCTGTCCCTTTCCCTGCATATATCCTACAGCTGCACCAGCAACAGCGCCAATACCTCCGCCGATTGCCGTTCCGACGCCTGGAGCAATCATAGTTCCAATTGCTGCTCCTTTTCCGCCGTATTGCAGTGCGTTTGAAGCAATGGTTCCGCCCATGGAAGCTTCGCCATCCTGCTGATCGATCGTGTTTACTACCTGACCTGCAAGTTGCGCTCCGGCGCCAATGGCCATGCCTGTTGATGCACTCATCCCATCAAGGCCGGCAGACTTTATAAAAACCTCTTTTTCAGAATCACTGAGCTTGTCAAAAATGGCCTTTTGTTCAGGCGTCATCTTGGCAATGGCTTTTGCAAAACCGCCTCTATTGAGTTGCCGGCGCATTTTTGGAGGATTGGTTACTACGCGTCCCATATCAGTATGCTTTACGATAAATCACGGCCAATGACCGCAATACAATTCGTTCGTTACTACTCACCGTTGGATTTCCGTCCAGCCGATTGTCTTTTGTAGCTTTGATGTCAATGTAAGTCCCAATTAAGCGACCATCATCAGCCAAAGGTATAGAGCTGAACCACTTCTTGTTTCTGTACTCGTATTCAGGATTCCCAACCACCTGTTGATCCTGAGCAACCTGTACTTCATTTGAACATTCAATGCTGGTGAAGAATTCGTTTGAGCTGTTCCATTCCAGGTTGTCAAAGACTTTTTCCAAAGAGAACTGATCTGTCATTGTTCGAATGACTACAACTGAAGGAAAAACATAATTGAAGAACCGGCCAATTTGGCCGCGGTTCATAGCAAATGCATCCCCATAGTTGTTCAGTCGTACCCACCGAAATAGCAAAAGCCGCGGATCTCCCGCTGTTGCCTGGTTGTAGTTGGTGATCGATACATAAAAGTCGCCATCAGGAGCCTGACGGATATCACCTACTACATAGTTGCCGGCAAGCAAAGGATTCTCATTTTGTTGATGCGTAAATGCAAAGCACTCATCAGCAAAAGAGAGATAGAAACTGGGATTCAATGGTAATAAACCACCAAATTGATTAGTTATCTGATCAAAAATGATGGTTTTGTCCAGCGGTTTGTCATGGTGAATGGTGATGTAAGTCCTACGAAGGATGGGATCATACACCCCAGAAATGCCTTGAAAGGCCGTTGGGTTATCCTGGACAAGCACGGCGCCTTGAAGGACCTCGTTAAAATGGCCCATCAGACTTTTTGCCTGGCCTACATCGATAGTTTCCAAGCCCACAGTCATGTAATACAATGCCCGCCTACGGCCGTCAACCCATACAAATCCTTCCGGCGTTTCTGTCAAGCTGTATTGATGCTGACAGCCGACATGGCTGGTTCGTTCATCAAAACGCTGCATGACCCCTCCCTCGCCAAGTATGGTAGCCTGACCCAGTGCTGCAGGAATAACAGCCCGTTCATTCACCGGGATATAACCTACAGCATCATCTTGCCAGTAGAAGAGCTTCCCTTGCTTTCCCCGGATCGCATTGATCTCGCCTCGAGTACCGAGAACATCCCGGAAATTGTTCTGTTTGAACACCGTGAAACTGTTACTGGTTTCTCCCGGGACCTTTTGCAAGCTATAAAGCCCCCGATATGGAAAGCGGCTGACAGGCCGATAATTGGCCGGCAAAGCATCGTATGGAGCTGTCAGGTAGGTATTGCTGTACGCCCCGGAGCAAATGAACTGCTCCGGGTTGGACATTTGGATCCCATTGTTGGAGTTGTGAGCTGCATTGGATCGGCCAAACGTCCTGCCTTCACGTAGATGATAATTGGCATGGCTTTCTACCGGGAAGACAACACCGATCGAATAGGTGCCGCTACCGTCATGGATCATTCTTTCAAAGCCATAGAAACCAATGTGAGCATCGCCGCCGAAAACCTGGATTCCATTACAAATTCCACTATTTGCAATCAGCATTGAAATAAAGTCAGAATCAAATGCCTGGTAATGAGGCGTTAATATTGCCTGATTGCTGGCTTTTGCAGCTTCGCTGTCGCCGCCATAAAAAACCTGTTTGTTGGAAATCAGGTTGATAATTGGCTTGGTTAAAGACCATGGATCCAAAGGGACTTTATTCTGATTGTCAAGCAAAAGCACGGAACATCGTGCTCCATAACTATCATCTCCGTTGGCCTGACTAAAGCCAGCAGAATAGCCCCGATTGTCAAAGACGGTTCCCAACATGCCAAAAGAAGAGCCATATTCGACTTCGTCCAGGCTGTTTGCCTGATCGATCCGGCTTTTATTGCCAAAGCCTACTGCCCCGGCAGGAACAGTGTCGTAACGGCCGTATTTGTACATGTAGTCTCGCCCGCGGCCAGTGCACTCATACCATGTCCCGGTCATCAAATCCGGAAAAATGTAGGCTGCAGTTTCGGCAAACTCAGCAAGGGAAAGATCCGGGCGCCCATTGAACCTGAGCTGGTGATCAGGTGAATAGAAAGCGTAAACGAAAGGCTTCCGATTGCCTACAGTATAGTTTTCATCATCACCCGCTTTTTCTGTCCCAATTGGATAAATGGTCCTTGGTGAACCGGTCTGGCTTTCAGTGCACAGATACATAATTCCTTGGGCAATGATTTTGCCGTCTCGCGGGCATCTGGCTATTCCAAAACCGCTGAAGTATTTAGGCAAATCCGCCAAGGATATCCCCAATTCTGCACACAGGTTGTTGAAATTGATTCCGTTAAACTCAGTTCCAATGTGCCGGGCAGTCCAGCGTGCACGGCCTGCAGTCCAGTCTGCCGGGCCAAGAGCATACTGCTTTACAAGCCCCATGTCAAAGCCGATCGGCTGCCCGGTGTCGGGATCGATATCTGAAGCAAGCTTATGTTGTGCCGGCACTGTTTTGTCCTGGAGCCAACGCATGTATCCTATGTTGCCGGCAGCATCGGTCAGGTAAAGAAAGTAACGATACTTTTCGTCTCGCCACAAGCTGCTGACATAATGACTGGCAGTCATTCCTTTGCCATCATAAAAGTCGTTATTCAGCTCAACTTCCTGATATACAGGGGATCCCAAATTGTCATATTTTTTGATCAGAATCACCGGCTTTACAAAACCACCGGAAGCACTGGTGTATTGCTCGCCAGCCGCATTTGTCTGAATTGGAATTCCTTTGAAATATTGCCCTGGAGAATAGGTCGTTCCGCAGTATATGATCGGCCCACCAACAACCTTGTACCATTGTGCCGGCCAGATCCGGTCAAATGTAGTTCCGCTTGTCCCGGGAATGCCAGCCGTCGCCCAGGCTCCATAAGTAGGTCCGTTCAGTGCAGTCACCGGGCTCATGACGTCGGTTAGGCATTCATACTCGATATTTTTTGCGGTAACGCCAGCTGAAGGATCCCAACGCACATCTTGGGCTTTCGAAATATTTGCAGGAATCAACAGGTTGTTGATGATGGTAAAAGACTTCACCCGCTTCAATAACACATTGATTTCCCGAATGTCTTCTTCGGTAAGTTGAGCCAAAAGCTCTGCTCCGGTGTAATCAAAAGTCATGGACGACCCGGTGATTCCACTATCAAAAATGACTACCGGCTGTTCATAAACCTGGTAGTCTGTTCCCCGGACAAAAGCGATTCGAATCCTTGTGTATCCCAGATCGATCCTGTCTACGCGTAACCGTACGCCCTGACTGGAATTTGTGTCAAAAGGGTGGCCTTGATGCTGCTGATATGCCTGGAAGGTATAGCCGACCGGATCCGGGCCGGCAAACCGGACTGGGAAGGTTACTGGCGACCAGGATGACGCGGCGCCGCGATCGTCAATGAGTTGGTAGGTAAAAACTCCTGTTCCACATGGAACATTGCCAGGTATAGGCCCTACGACTGTAAGGTTGCCGGTTTGTTTTTCGGGAGTCCAGTCCATCATACGCAAAGGAGGTGGCTGGATGACCAGTGCAGAAAGGCTCAATAAACCATAAATGGCTGTCGCGTTTGCAATGAAGGAAGTCAAGCCTGAGCTTGCATTGGGCCCGTAAGTCACGCCGTTATACAAGATCTCTCCCGAAACCACCATGTATTCGGTGCTGGCAATTAAAGATCCGGATGGAATGTTGGTATAAAAGCGAGAATCAGCAAAATTTAGCGTTTTTGGCGTAAGAACCCGATCCGTCCAGATCAGCCGAACCATCTCTTCATTTTCAATAAAAAGGTCGCTTTCGATGGTCCGATCGATAAAAAATGGGAGCTCTTGGTTGTTGTAAATCGGCGTGTAGGCGGCTGTTCGAAGTGCACGATCAAAGGACAATCGACCGATTTCCCCGCCGGCACGTCCTGGCTTGGCAGCAAAAATGGCGATATAGTTTCCTCGTGCACAGCCGCCTACTGGCCGGTAATTCTTGGTAAGTGAAAACGCATGCTCGTTTCCTCGGTGACTGTTCAGCGCATAGAGATTCCGATCCGGATCCACCAGAGAAAAACAGCTTGATGTGTAAAACGTACCAGGAGGCTGCAACCAGCTATCCTGAGACATTCCTTTCTCAAAAGACAATTCTGTTTGCATAGTAGTACGGGTCTTGATATATCCAGGAGGCGTAAGCCAATCCGCTGGTAGGATCGTTGTAAAGCGCGCGAATGTAATTGATTTGGTCAGGGGTAGGCTCTCCGTCCGTTGCGGTTGCATTTGCACACAACCTGGACCATTCTTGCTGTGCAGCAGCAATTTCTCCTTGGTAGTACAGCTTTCCTTTGGGATCAGTGCGATTTCGCTTCATCCACATCCACCGAATGAATTCAGCAATCGCATACTTGTGATGCTCTACTATCTTGATAAAACCGTCTTCTTCCTGCTGCCGAAGAATTTTTACTGTAATCTTTCCGGCCCGGTACGTACCATTGATAAAATGAATACGGCCATCTGTGATCCTCCATTGAAGATTTGGAGTACACTGCATGGATCCTCCATCAAGCACGTAGAATCCATACTGAGCATTTGGGGCAATGGATTGAGAAGAATAGTTCGAGAAAGCATTTTTGAAAAGCAACGTACAGTCACATCCTTTGTCTCCTGCAATTACGCCCAGTACAGCCACAGCAGAACAAGGAAGTGGCTCGCTGTAACAATCTTGTACGTCAAGCACGACAATATCTTCCTCGTACTGCGTGTAGCTGCCGATCCTTCGCTCAGCTTCAGTTGCCCACAACGTAAATAGCGGGACCAACTTGTTGAGCTGACCTTCCAGGCCCATGTTTTCCGCAGCCAATGTGACTGCTTGGCGAACAGAAACGTGCTTAAAGCTTTTCATCGATTAAGATGTATTCTTTGTCTGTATTGTTCAGTATTTCGTTCAGCTCGTATCGTGGAGTTTTGGCCGCTTTCAGCTTCATGCTTTGATTCTTAGCTTCGGGACAGTCCATTTTGATTTCGTAATAGAACCCGGAACGTTTGTTTTGCATGAACTCGTTCTTCTTTTTGTGGACGCTTTTGTTGTGCCAACGACGCGGATGTAACTGAACTTTTCTCACTACTCGTATCGTCATGGTATTGGGAATGCTCCACTCGTATCCATTAAGCACAGCTTTCCACATGATTTTGAAGTACAGCGTCATGATCTTGCAGATCTTCTTGTAGTCACGAGTAGCATTGACATACTTTGAAGACTTGCCAAGAGCATATCGAACCAAGCTCTTTGTGTTTAAGGGCTTGATCAACGATTGACCAGCAATGGTCTCTTGCATCATTCTCATGACTGCAGTGCTTGAGTTAAGGACAGCTGATCAGCATTGTCATTCCTGATATCAGCGATTTTCTTCGATTCAATCTCCAATTCACGAGTAAGGATATTGTCTACGATTGCTCGCGCGACGATAAACGATACGGGATAAGGGTCGTTTTCATTCATCGGCCTACGCATGGCCTTGAAGTAAACCCGACCTTGTCCGGTATAAGTGCGTTGCTCAAACACGCCAGTGAATGTGCTGCCAGGAGCATAGTTGGTGCCGTTGTATCGGACTACTCCGTCTGAAACAGCATATTCCAAATCAGGCTCAATGAAATTTTGCACGGTATTGTCAAAGAAATCCCCCTGCATGGGATTGTCTAGGATCAATCGGAACGATGCTTCTGATGGAGCAGGATGCAGGTAAAATGCGTCTCCGATTCGAAAATAGGTGTCAAATTTGGCTTGAAGACTTTTAGGATCAAGCTCTAAGAAAAACGCAATTTCTCTGCGATAGTAAGTCTTTTGATGGCTGGTAGATGCAACTCGAACTTCTCCTGCATTGTCAGCCAACGGCATAACTCGAGGCAACACAACCTTCCCAAAAGTCCACCCAACGCATCCAATACTCACTTCTTCTGCACTATCAATGGTTGTGACGTTTCGATTTCCGAGATCCTGTATCCAAATCGGATCGATCATCTTGGTCTGATTGAAAACCTCATTGATCACGATAGCCCGGTGCTTGTGAATCATGAAGTCAATGTGGTCGTTCCAAAATCGCCTGTCTTTGCTCACTTTAGAATGTGAAGCAATCAGTATGATGTCCGAACGAATGTCCTTCAAAGAAATGGGCAACATGCGAAAGGGGTTTTGGTAAAAATAAAAAAAAGGTGGCCTATTCGACCACCTTTTTGATTAATTGAGCCAACAGCTTACAGGGCTGCAATTGCAGCGTTAAATGCCGTTGGGGCCGTCGGCGAGCCGACAGTACCGCCGCCTTTCGCCCATACGACGTAAGAATATTTACGCGTTTGCATGCTGTTTTGGCTTGCACTGGGGTTGATCGGCACCTCGATGTTGAGGATGTACTTGTAGTACCAGGCCGTGGGATCTGGCGTCTGGTTGGTCGCCATGTCGAAAGCCCCGGATGCCAGGTTTCCGCTCGTCCGTTCCAGTACCGGGACACGACCGAGCAGCCAGGCTCCCTGGCCGCGAGAATACACAGCAGCCGTGGTGACGGTGATATCCGAAGCAGAGAAGCCGACATCTGCACGCACAACTGTTGCGCCGTTTTTGATTTCCTTGGGATCGAAGTATTTGCCGGTGTCTGCCAGTCGAAGGCCTACGCCGAGCGTAATGCCACTCATGGCGAAAGGACCGGTATTGCTTTCGTCATCTAAGTTCTCCGTACCCGTGAAGATCTTGTACGGGTCGAGGGTGGTCAGAGCGACTTGGCAGGTGCCGCTGGAAGACGACACTACAATGCCTTTTGCACCGGTAGTTGCTCCGGTGAGGACTTCGCCTACTACGAAAGTACCGGCAGCATGCGTCAGCGTTACCAGGGGATACGCATTTACCAGCTTGGGCAAACTGCGATTGATGTCCTTGGCGAGCTTGACATACATGTTGTGCTCGTCGAGCGAAGCCGTTCCGGTCAGAACTGCAGGAGCAGTGTATCCGAACGTTTTCAGCACGCCCATGTGTTCGAATTCCCGGTTGGCATACGAGCCGATTTTCAGGCGGTATTTGCCACTGGCGGCTACTGCCGTGCTCAGGTTGACCGTGACGACCTGTTTGGTTTCTGCAACCGGATCTTCCCGGACGTACCCTTTGTAGTCCGCGTCTTTGAAGGTGGGCAAGCCAGTAATGGCGTTCAGCCCGTTTGCCTGTACAACGTCTCCGGCTACCGGAGCGTTAAGCAGAGAGAAGGCTACTTCTCCGCCGAAGTCTTTTCTTTGCATTTGAACTTTGGGTTTTTAGGTTAAACAAAACCCCCATCTTTGGGGATAAGCAAATGTAGCCGTTTTTTTGAATGCATCAAGCTTTTTGAGTTTCTGCATTCATATTTTGCGACTTATTGTAATCTTCAAAACTGCCGCTAATTATGCTGGCAGCGATTTTGCACAGCTCTTCATGAGTGCTTTCAGGAAGATTGCTTCCAGTGATCCGGTTGAGTACGCCGCCGGTATATGCAGTACCAACAGCGGTAAACACCTGTCCGGGCGAATATGCTGTCCCGGCATGGATTGGCGCCCCGGAAACAACGTAATACGTTGCCCCAATGGTAAGAGCTGCTGGACCGGGGTTTATCGGCGTTTCGTTCCAAAAAGCCTTATCCGGATTTTTGACGTAGGTCATTTCTCCGCTGCCGTTAAACAGCGCAGGATATCCTACTTCAAATTTGAACCCGGTACTGGTCCTTCGATGAATAGGCTGGCTCGGCTTTGGTTTTGTAAAGCTGTTAGCCGTCAAGTCGTTTTCAACGTACGACTTCAATACTGAAAGCACACGACCGGCTGATGTGTTGATGTATGTGATTATGTGGTACAGAAAGCCAGGAGGGGTTGGGGCTGTATTGCCAACAATGGCAATCGGATAATCCGTTTCCACAATAGTATACAGCTCTTCGCGGACTCGTTCAACAATCTCAAAAGAGTATCCTCGAGGATCCCGTTTGATATTGTCGTACCGATCTTTGACGAACTGATCAATCGCCGTATTCAACGCTTTGTCCCGGATGGCTCTGGTGTAGCGCGGTGATCGCGGCCTGTCCAGGTACGCATCAATCCGGTCGTGCATTTCCAGTAGGTTCATGGCTTAGCTGTTAAAAATCATCGCCGGACATGACTTCAGATGCAGTTTGGCCGCCATTGTCGCCGGCCGGCGCTTCTTCTTTTTTCGGAGGGTCTACCGATTTTTTCTCTGGAGGATCTACGGGACTTTTTGGTGTTTTATCGCCCGCATTTTGATTCATGACACTTCGGCTGAGCACATCCATCTGCTGAAACAGGTCGGCTTCCTGTTTCATTTTTTCCACGGCTTCCTGTTCGCTCGATCCCAAGTATATACGATCATTGAAGATGTATCCGCGTGAAGGCTCGTTGCGCACTTTGCCAGCAGCGAGGCACCGGTGAAGAACCGACATAGATGCAAAGTAGTCCTTGTCTTTGAAATACTTTGCCAGGCGGTTGGGATTGGTAGTTGCAATCCGAATCAGCTCTCCACGAATGACATCGACCGGGTTGAATTCTGCATTCAGGTTGAACGGCCGGCCCAGATCTTTGACCTGGTCGCCCGACATGTTCAGAATCTTGTCGATGAAATTGCGGAGCTCCTGGCCTTGTTGCAAGCTTTGGCGAGCTTCTTCAAAGCGATCGATGACTTTCCACGTAGCGCTTCGCTCGTTTGGCGAGCCTTTGACGTTGCTGTGATGCCGTATGATGTGCCATTCTGCAGCATCTTGCGGATTGTTCAGGTTGAACTCCCGTACGTCAGTAATGGTGATCCTTCGGAACTTGTAGGATCCATCATCGTTGACTTTAACAACATCTCCAAACCACATCGTTTCACCCGTTTTGTAGTGCTTTCCGGTAAAACCGGTAAAGGTGAAACTCAGCGTTCTGTCATTGTTGCTTTTTGCGGGAATCAGCGTAACAATGCCTTCCCGTTGAATATACGGATCTGCTTTTAAGTCGACCACCGGAGTATTATCAACCACCAGGGGTTGAATGAATTTTTTCATGGCTGTTGTTGTTAATAGTTGAGCACCAGGGCATTAAAGAAAGAAGCGGGGGCCGAAACCCCCGTCTTCTCATTAGGACGCGTTGAGTATGCCGCACGCCATCGTATTGTAGATGACGATCATGTCTTCCTTCAGCATTTCGAAGGAAACGGCATCCACGGAGTGCAGCGGCTTTTCGCTTCCGCCAGTCAGACCGTTGAGGTACGCTTCAACCATCGAGCGATTGATGCCATAGGCACCTTTGCTGATGATCTCGATGTTGGGTCGGTCCACCTGGCCCGGATGGAGAAACAGCCACATGTTACCGCGAACGGACTTGTTGTAGTTGTTCACCTCGTACCACTTGTACGGATCGTCCCAACCCACGTTCTTGACGAAGATCAGCTTGTTGCCGGCGATGTTGAAGGTGTTGAAGTTGGCACCTACTTCGATTTCCGGACCGCCTACTGCGCCATTGGGAGAGGTGGTAGTACGCCCCCCCATGAAGTTGACGTGGTAATCGCGCAGGAGATCCTGGGCATGATAGAAGCCATCGGTACCGGTCACAACGTACCAGGTAGCACCGTTGGTCTGGTTGGTACGCTTTTCCAGCTGCTTCATCATGTCACGGACGTCATCGATGGTCTGCAGGCCTTCAGCGCCGGATCCAAATGCATCGTTACCGCCCTGGATTTGCGGCAGAACGCCATCACCACGGATGATCTCATATCCGGTTTCCGGATCGATTTCTCCGCTGGAAGTCCGCAGGGAACCGTCAGCGTTCTTCATGTTGCTTTGGCCGTCCCACTTGGCATGCTCGTTCTCCATCATGAACTGAAGCTTGGCCTGGACTTCTTTTTCGTAACGCCAGCCTTTGACGTTTTCTGCGGTGTACCAGATGACATCGGTAAGCGCGCTGCCGGTGATGGCAACGGTTTTCCGCTGGATGGTCATGTGGTTGATGAATTCGCTCGGGTAAAACGAACGGCTGTAACCGCGAAGGGAGGCTTCGGAGTACGAGGTGTATGCACCAAAAGCGAGCTTATCGCCTACCGGATGCAGATGCACGTTTGCGTCGAACAGTTCGCTGGTGTTACGGAACACATAGTTCCAGCCACCGGCTGCCGGCACAGGCTGACCCTGGACACGAGCATAGAAATTGTCGCGGTAGAATTTGACCATCTGGCCCGGATAGAGCTGCTGGTCTTTCATGGTCAGCACAAAGGTTCCGTCAGCATTGGTGCTGCCGACCTGTGCTACGACGACCGCCGGAGCCTGGATACGGCCCATGACTTTGTAGCGCATACCGTGATCGCCGATTTGGTGGCCATCCGGAATCTTGCCGATTTGGGTCTTGATCGCGTCGGTGTCACCGGTACGCAAGTCCCAGGGACTTTTTGCGCCGGATACGATGAGCGTGCTGAGGGCGCGGCCGTCAGCATACTCCATGATTTCGCGGAGATACGGTTTTTTAATCGCGTTCTCCGTCAGGTTGTTGGATTGGGTACAGGTATCGTCCCACTTCCCTTGGATCGTTTGAATCTTCATGGTTTACAACAGGTTTTGAGTGTTGCGCACCTGAAGGATGTAATTGAGGGGGGTTGCCTCATGCTCATTCTCCTTTTTGGGATGCTTTTTCTTCGGCGAGTTTTTGTTCCCACACGTCAAAGCCTTCTAACTTGTCATCGGATGGCTTTCCGGAGGCAGACGACTGCTGTCCGAGACTCACGGCGTGAACCTTTTTCAACAGCGATTCCTTTCCTTCGGTTTTTGCGTTTCCGAGTAGTTGGCTTTTTAAAGAATCCTTGAATTCAATGAGTAAGGCTATTTCTGCTGCCAGATCAGGGTCCTGCTCCAATCGCGTGCGATATTGGCCGGCCTTGAACCGCTGCAAGATAACTTCTTTTGCTTTTGGCGAAACGGGAACTCCCCAAAGATCGTTTTGCTTGGTGAGTGCCCCCTGGAAATCTTCGAGCTCTTTTTTTGCTTTTTCAAGCTTTTGCTGTTCTTTGGCTTGAAGTGCTGCTCGAGCATTACTTACAATCTGCTCTTCTTTTTTGGCGCGAATTACTTCCAGCGTTTTGCGTATGTCATACGCATGAATCTTGGTTTTGTTGTCAAGCTTCAGCTCGTCCAACTTAGCGTTGATCATTTCTTCGTCGTAATTCCTGGCTTTCAGGTCTGCACGAATCAGCGCCTCATCATCCATGGCTAAGTACTCGTCGATTTGACGAGTCGGCTGCATGAAGTTTTTAACGGTATTGCCTTCGATGAGCAAGAAGTCAAACAAAGCTTTGGCTTCCGGCGACATTGCTGCAATCTTTTCGGTGTATTCCTTTTTCCCTTCTTCCCGGGCTTCGGCTTTAACTGCATCAAGCTTTTTTTGGTACGCGCTTTTGAAGCCGTCAAAGCTATCTTCTTCCGGAGCTTCAAGCTCCAGTGCAGTGCTCATGTCAATCCAGGTGGCTTCTGCGGAGTCATTTTCTGAACCCGCTTCACCCAAATCTTCTTTGATGTCCAGAACAAACTCTTCGCCAGCTTCTGTTTTAGGCGGGTTTTTCAGGATTTCTCCTTCTCCATTTTTATCTCCTTCTTTCTTTTCTGCTGGCGCTCCTGATTTAAGCACACGTTCGATGTCGTCAATGGTAGCTTCCGGAGGGAGATCCAATTCTGCAAAAGAAGTGATTCCGTTACCTCCAGGTTGTTGTTGACCTTGACTTGCAGACTCACTGCCTGCTGGCGGGGTTTCAGCTGCAGGTGCAGCAGCTCCACCGCTTTCGCCAGCTCCCGGGCCGGCGTTGTAGTAGCGATACAGTTTTTTCATGGTTTCTTATTGTTGGCCTTCATACGGCTCTTCTTCTTTGATCGTGTTGATTCGAAAGTTGGCAACAATTGTATTGCCTCCTTTGGTGTCAACAGCTTTGGATGAAGTCATTTCAACTTCAATTTCCAGCTTATATCGTTCTCCTACCTTCCAATTCTGTACTGCCGGAAAATCTCGGCCGTTGAGCTGAAATGAAGGACGATTGTCTGGCGGGACATCCCAACTGTATTCATCAACCGGTTTTGCAGTCTTGTCAATGACTACTGCTTTTACGGTTCCCATCAGGGAACCCATGTTTCTGTTTGGAATGCGTATTTTGCTCATGACAAGATTTTGATTTTGTAAATAGTTTGGCTGACTGCAAGTATGATCTCTTCATACAGGTTTGCAATTTCAGACATTTGGGCAATGTTCACTTTGAAAGTTTTAAGTTGGCTTCGAATTGCTTCCAAGAATTTTAGCGTTTCAGCGTGGTCTTTTGCTTTTGTTGCGGCTTCGGGGACGCGCAATTCAAGAATCCCGGCATAGGATTGCAACGACTCTACCAATTGGTCTATTTTTCCATCGAGGGTTTGATACAAATCACCCAATGCTTCATGCCTTGCTTCTGAACCAATGCCTTTCTGAGACCAATGGGTCAGTTTGATGGACGTTTGCATCCACACTAAGAAGCCACAGATTGAAGCATATTCTTTCATCCTATCATCTCCATTTGGTTACTGGCTTCCGGCTGAGTTCCGATCATTTCTTGGGCCATTACGGTATAGTCATTCATTGCCTGCTGAGTAATCTTGCCTTGCTCGAGCAGCGCTTTGAGCATTTCCATGAACACTTTGAATTTTCGCTCTTTATCCGCTTGTTCTGCAGCGGCGCCAAGCTGAGCTTGCGTAATGTTTTGCTTTTCCTGGCTTGCCATTTGGGCTTCCTGCTGGCGTTGTTGCTCCATGAGCTGTCGCCCTTTTCGCAATACGCCGATCGCCATGTCAATCGATTCTTTCATGGCTGCCTCCATGGCATCTTCTACACGCAGCTCACCGGCATTTACCGCCTGCGGGAACCACTCGCGCATCATGTCACGGATCTCCATTTCCTTGCGACCATCAGTGATGTAAGCATCCCAGTCGTCAAGAAACAACTCTTTTGTGTTTTGGAGATACATAGCCATCTTGTCTCCAAGCAGTCGACGCGCTTCTTCCGGATGATGCTGGCCATAGGTGATCTTCAGCTTTTGCAACATGTCTTTAATGACCTTTTTGCAAAACTGGTGATGCATGGTAAACAAGTATTCCGTACTGGTTCGGCTGATTTGGATCTGGTTGACCGCATTGGTAGCCGTCATGCTTGCCGGCGTACGGCCCTCCCTGGGCCCGCCTACGCCGATCAAAACTTCGCTTGTACGTTCAATTTCCCGCTTTAATTCAAGCATCTGTGGGAAATTTTGGGAAAGACCCAGGTCGAATTCTTTAAGAAAATTGGCCAACGATTGAGCGCCGCCACTGAATTGAGCCTGATCAGTTGATGTATCAAGATCGATAATACTATCGTTTACCATCCGACCAATTACCTGCTCAATTTGTTTGCCCGCAGGCAACATGGCCCGGTTGTAAGCCAGCAGCTTTCCTTTGGCTTTGTTGAGTTCCCTTCGGATACTTAACCAAGTGAGGTTGTAAAGTTCAGACAGGTGGTCCAGCGCATTTAGCACTGATATTCGGACTCCGTCGTGAGTACCAAATACGAGCGATTTGTATGAGTAGTTTGCTAAAAACGGGTTTGAATTATCGCGGCTTTGATCCGGAACGACTCGTACATTTTTGGTGATTGAGCGACCTATCCGAGAGGCTTCCCACAAGTAAGCCAATGGATAAACACGGATTTTGTACTTGCCGTTCTTGACTTCATTGCGGATCTGTTTTCCTTTCCGCTGGTAGTAGTCAAAGCTCATTTCGCTTTTAAGAACGCCGCCAAGCTTCCGCGGAGTCTCTTTAATGATCACAGGCTCAACTGCCAACCATTCGATTGTGTATGTCTCAACCTGGAGCTGATTGGCGACCCATTGAAATCCGTTGTATCGACTTATGGTTGCGGTTCCATTGCTGCTCGACCCCCGGAAATTTGCAATATCTTCTTCGAGCTTTTTTTTCTCTTGTGGCGTAAATTCCCAGTTGGCATAAATGTCGTGAGGGAACATCAGCCGGCGCTCGCCCAGATAAGGCGAACGAAGCAGAAAAGGATCTCGATCCGTCTCTTCTGCCAAGCGATCGCGCGGATCGATTTCCCGGTATCGTGTATAGCCGGCAGCGTCAATGTAAACCTTCCCGTAGCATTCCGAAGAGATTGCTATGTCTTTCAGATTTGATGCCAGCTTGACAAAGATGTCCTCCTGCTCCATTCCTTTTTCGAGAAGGAGCTGCATGATCACATTGTTTTTGCGCTTAGATGATAGCATGTCAAATATGGCATCATCATCCATTTGCAAAGGCTCCATTCCGTCAAGTATGGGAACGCCGTTTTTGCGCAGCTTTCCTATCTCTGAAGAAACGTTTTTCAGTCCAATCTGAAAGTGGAAATTGTCAATGAGTTCACTTCGCGCATCAGGGTTCATAGAGAACACCTTGAACATGCGTTCTCTCAGCAAAAATTCTCCTACTAAGAGGTCAATCTTATTCTTTGCAAGACGGTAGTCTTTGTAACGAACCAGGTTGTCCGAATTGTAGGTCTTATTGATGTGGTTGAATTCGACTTCATTGATGACGCCATTGTATCGATTGTACAATGAGTTCATCTTCTGAATTTGCCGTGCGCGAAACTGAGAAAACCGATGTATGGCGTATTCCAAGCACTGCTCACCGATCATACGCTGATACTGCTCCCGCGTCATCTTGTCCGGTGGCATGTCGTACATCTTGTGCCCCGGAAAATATGAGGGCGCAGCTGTGGACGTAGGGAAGTCGCTCATGCGGCTAATTTAAAAAAAAACGGTTACTGAAAAGCCCCGGATCGAAGCATTTCCATGAACGGGTCTTTGAACCGTTGCTCTTTGTCTTGTTCATCATCCTTGCTGGAAGGATACACTGCGACTTGTTTCAATTGATACGTGCCTGACTGCTGGTTATAGACCCATTGTTGTTCCATTACCGGCTTATCAGTTGGCTTCTGAACCTTTGCGAGCTTCATATCGATATCACAGGCTATCCCGCACAGCATGGCATCAACCAGGTCAAAGTCCGAGTCTGTGACCAGCTCGTCATATCCGGAAAGTTCTTCAATGGCAATATCAAAATAGCATTCGTCAATCTCGTCCAGGACGTACGTCTGAAGCATAGACAAGGCCTGCGGTTTGCTTTTGGGGCTTTGCGTCATCATGATACCAAAGTCATGACGCTGCTCACTTTCATCCGATTCGAACGACAATGGCCTTTTTGCCAAGAACCTTCGACCACCGTTGTTTTTGAAATGCTCCATTACCATCGGCTTGTGAGCATCAACCATTACCATACCCACAATTCCAAAATACACACTGGCTTTCAAGCAGTTATCGTAAAACGTCTCTTTTCTTCGCGGGCGGTTTCGTATGATCAAAACAGGAATTCGCTTGTTCCCAACTGATTGACCTTCAATGTTTTTGTATGGATGTCCTTTCCTGGCAAATACAACCATGGCGCCCAGTGATTTGGATGTCATTGAGTTGTCCTGATCATAGCTGTCGATGCCGGCTGCGTAAGCCCTCTTGTAGCCCAAAGTGTGCAGGCTGGTCAAGCAGTCCTTTCGGATGTAAACTACTTCTCCTTCCTGGTCTCGATCGGTTGCTTCGCGCAAGTGGACCTTATTCAAGTCAATGGTATTATCCGCATTTTTGGCCCATTCAAGCACATATCGACCATACAGCGGATACTTTTGTTGCATCAAAAAAAATCGCTGCTGAGCCAAAGCTTCTTTGTCGAAGTGATTGCTCGCAACGTTCATCAGTGCTTCGCGCTCGTTGAGCGGGAAGTCAAGAAACGATTCCAGGTAAAGCTCTCGGTTGTTAGCTTTTTGAAGCTCCTTTCGGCGTTCGATGATCCTTTCCGTGTTTTTTTCGATATCCTCGCATCCCAGAACCTGCTCGCGGCTTAAGCCAAGTTCTTCCTGCATGCGATCGATGTTCGGTGTGATCTCGTGCACCTTTCCATTGACTCCGGTAGATCCAACAAATCCGGATATCATCATCCGCGGTCCCCAGATAGGCGCCCGAATCAGGTTGTATGCATCGGCATCGTGCCACATATCCCGGAAATCTTTACTGCCGCTTTTTCCGGAAGTTCCGTATACAAATGGAACGCCGACTAGGTCAAGACCTACCTTCATGCCGGCTGCAGTTGCAGAAAAGCCTTTGTTGAGGTATTTGAATTCCCCGCCTTCTTCGAATCCTACAACGTCAAAGAACTTGCCTTTGAATACGTTAGGATTGTTGAACATCGTCCGGAAGTGCATGGTATTACGAGATCCTTCCGGATCTCCATCTTCGTTTTTCCAGCCGGCCGTGACTATTTCGTCAGTGTCGCTTAGCTTGTATCGAATACGCAGTTCGGGCGGGATCAAACTGTTGACTTCCCGAAATTTGATACGCATGTCCTCGACATAGTCGTCCAGACCGGCACAAAGACCACCAGTCCAGCGTTCCAGGCTGAAACGCATACCATGATCCAGAACGCCCTTTGCAAACTTTTCGGATAGTCCTCCACGACGCTTTTTCAGGCTGATGATCCCCTTTCCCTTGTAATCGGGCAAGCCAAGCTTGATGTAGTAGTATAGGTCAAAATACTCCTTGTCTACATCCACATAGTCTGGAAGGTGATATCCGCGACCTACGGTTGCAATAGGGACGTAATTGATATAGTAGTAGTAATTGGGAGACAGCTTGATAGAACCCGTCTCATAGCCGTTGATGATGTAGTAGATCTGCTCTTCCCACCACTGGGCATGCGCTTTGGTGCCAATGACTTTCGGGTTTGCCCGGGAATCGGCATATCTGGGGATCCCGTACCGTGCAATTGGATTGGGCGTAAACCCCTTGCCCTTGATTATTGGGTGGTAGTTTTCGAGGTAATATGCCATAACGGAATATTGTCCGGATTTTCAGGGTCGAACGAGTCTACGGTGACGGCCGTAACAACTTCATTGCCCGCGGCATCGGTTTGATGAAAAACCTCTACAATCTTGATCGGATACTCACTTTTTTCTTCAGTCATCATCCGGGTCCTTTCGTGCTTCTACTTTTTGACGGTGCAGATCAATCTGCTTTTTGTCATTATTGAAGCGCCGTTGATTCTCTTGAAAACGCTCCAAAAAGCTCATTTTCTCATCACCTGCAGCCAGTTCATCTAAGGTAAGGTCTTTTTCAATTCGATTTACTGCACGCGTGAGAAATTCGATGCTGTCGTGTATCCGCTTGATTTTGGTAGGATCATCCTCAGCTTGGAGTGTCAAATTAAGCGTAGCGATCTTGGCTGTGTAGTTCCGAACGGTTTCCCGGCGAATATCGTACTGCAGAGATCGATAAGTCTCAATGGCTTTGTCCAGGCGCTTTTCTGCATCGGGCCAATCGTCGGAGTTCAGGGCTACCCGGCTGGCAGTAAGCCGGCGCTGGATGTCAATAAGTTGACGATACGGCGAGAAATAATCATGTGCCAAGATGATGTAAAGCATGTCGGCCGCCTTGACTTTTTTTAAGGTGGGCTCGAGCTTTACTGCATCTGGATGCAGGATTATACCTCGCCGTTCGTCAATACTGAACAAAAGCATGGATCAAAATTCTTCAAATCCAAAATCGTATTCGCCGTCATTGAGATTCGTATCCGGCGTTTGTTCAATTTCAGCAGCGGGGTTCAGAAGCTGGCTTTCGCTCGGATCAATAGAAGCGTCATTACCATTGATTTCAGGAGCATTGGTATTCTGTGAAGCCTCGTTTATCACCGTTACTTCTGCGCCTTCCTTTTCCATCTCAGCTTTGAGTGAATCGACCTTTCTTTCAAGGATTTTTTTGGAACCATAATTCCGCTCAAAGGATTCGTCTTTGCCGTTCGGTTCTACGATGGTAACTTTTGCTCGGCAGTCATCCAGGATTTGAATGAGGACGTGTGTCTTTTGGTTGTTTTCCATGGTTTACAGTTGAATTGTTTTTGCTATTTCAAGAAGCTTCTTTGCTTCGTGATACATGAAAGGAATGAATATTTCCTGGTGTTTCTTGGTATGCACATTGACCCAGATGAGTGATATCGAGCCTACGCGAAATCCGCTTTCAACCAACATGGCGCCATAGATACTCTGCTGTAAGGCATACTTGGTGTACTTGTTGGCCAAAAGGTGGCTGAAGGGCGGCAGCATCCATTTGACATAATTTTCATTGTTGCTGATTCCCTTTCCGTTTGTCTTGAAGTCCCTGATATGAATCAAGTCCTTCTGCTTTACACTGTGAATCGCAGGTACGTCCATTGTGCCGGCGACGCGGGATTTTTTGCTGGAGACGATCTGTTCGGCATACGTTCGGTAGAATCCGGACAGATAGGTTTGAAACACATCCTGACAAAGCGGCCTCCATTCCGGATCGGTATATCGTCCGGTTTTGATCAGATCTTCCATGGCTTTGTGAAACCGATTTCCATCATCGATCGCACTGTCCGTTTTGGCTTTCCAGGAAGCTATGATTTCTGATTGCCGCTCTTTTATGTTTTCCTGACTTAAAGACTTGCCATCTGCCTGTAATTGGCTGACTGCTGTCTTTCGTGAGATCTTATCCTTTTCGAATTGAGGACTGAAAATCTCGATAAGCTTGGAAACACTGATGTATTGGTTGTTGTCTCGATCGTAATACTTGTGATTTTCGTGGTCCAGCCAGATCCCATTGACGTTAAAAGTCGTCAGAGTTTTCATCGGCGGTTTCCGGCATAAGTATGACTGCACCCTGATCCTGCAGGATCTTCATACAAAGCTCCCGCTGCTCTTCTTCCGTCATACTGTCGATCTCGACTTTGTTGACCAGCTTTTCAGCCTTGCCGTCCACTTTGGCAAACTCCAAGGCCATCTGCTTGTAGTTGAGCTTTTCTTCCCGGCTGTTGTTGATGTAGCTCTCAGTCTCATCGTAGATCTCCTTGATCTTCTTTATGACCGCTTCGTAGTCGGAAAACTCCTGGCTGTCGTCGCTGTCCAAGTACGGAGTTGTGGCCACGTAATGTTTGGACCCTACGGTGATTACGTCTGCCACAAGCTGAAAAGACTCTTCGTTGCTGATGACTTTGGTGACGGTCACTTCTGTTCCTTTTTTAAGCTGAAGCAGCTTTGCTGCATACGGCTCCAGTTCGATGAAAAGGCTGCGTAGCGTAGCAGGAACGGGATACCGGTAACGCGCTTTGTGTTCGTTTCTGAAGTCGATTTCATTGCGCCGGTCCTCGCGCAGAAAGTGCACCTCAGCGCCTTTTACGCCACTGCCTAACAGTGATACTGATTTAATCTGCATAGTTTATTGTTTTTGATTATTTTGAGTACTTATGAGACATTGTTGCTGATCACAAGGTATAACGGCGACCTGCTTTATACAAGCACATCGCCGTTATTTTCATCGTCTTTTTTCCTGGGCTTGATCGGGGTGCATTGAATCTTCACTCGTTCTCTCTTGGATTCATCGTATCCCGATTCATGAAATGCGCGGAAATTACGCTTGCTTTCAAAGATGTTTACTACGATGTTCATGTTGAACGTGCAGTTGCCTTCCCGGTCTACTTTAGGACAAATCTCAGTAAGCGTTACGCTATCATAAAATTCGTCCAGTTGTTCATTCTTCACTGTTTTCCAAAAGACTTCACGATCAACCGTTTCGAGCGAATCAAGGTATCCGTTCAGCGAACAGGTAGCAATCCAGTGTCTTTCTTTGATCAGTGACATGTGGCTTGTTTGCGTTTGCATATTACACATTTTGGATGAGAAAAAGGAGTAGGACCGACCCAGGCCCTACTCCACTTTTGCACAAACAGCTCTTGCGAGCAGTATTTTGAGGGTGTTAGTTACCCTAAAGAAAAACCTTGTCTATTGTCCAGCGGGTAGGACTCGAACCTACAAGCCGCGCAACTTGAACTACACTACCTCACGGACCGTCTTAGGCCCCTTATACTTCCCCGCATCAAGCTGCTTATAGCTCCAGTTGTATTGATATCCCTTGTTTCTTTAAATACTCAATCGCATCATTCCTGCGGCGACTCTTCGTCAGCAGGTCCACACAATGCACCGGCACCAACAACAACCGCTGTCGCGCCAGATACTTACACGGAGGCTTCACACGTAACAACGCACTCTTCATGCTGTGAACCCCCATCTCACTTGTTGATTTCGTCACGGTAGGCATCTGCTCTTCTTTTTTCAGTTTGTATCACCGCCAATGCCTGCTCAATCTTGTTCCTCGCCCCTCGTTGCAACGCCTCCAACAATCGCTCCCGAGCAAAATCATTCATATTCAAAATCAACTCAGGAAGGTAAACAACCCTATTCCTGGTCTCATAATAAAGCCCCAGCTTTATCACAACTTCCCCATTTTTGTTCACACACAAAAATTCCGCACTGTGAACATCAGCTTTCATTCTTTTCGGTATTCCCATGGTTACCCAAAAGAAAAATACGTCACTTGAAAACGTAGTAATACACCGTCTTATCCTCGCTGTACTTCACTTCTTGGACCAGCTCACAACCATGCGTCACCAAGTCCATCGCGTGAACAGCACCAACCCTCCGAACATACCCATCCCCCGTACTCCACACCTGACGACGGCCACGATACAACGCAGCACCCCATAACCCCGTAACACTACTGCGCACAATCTCAACCCGGAAATCATACGCACCCCTTTTTTCTTTCTTTGCCATAACCACAAACCTATCACCTATCCCCCATTACCACAAATACACTTTGTCGAAAATAACAAACATACAACGCAACGCCTTGCCAGTCAGCCACAAATAAAATTCTACCACCACCAAGACAACCTATACTCACATCCGTACGAGAGAGAAAGGATGTACCCCACTTTTGGAACCGGGGGGTGGGCTGTCGATACCGGGGGGTAGGTCAAAAGGCGATAGGGGAGGTAATGATGTTGCTGCATAGTTTTTTCTTTTGGATAGGCAGGATTATCATGAGAATCTTTGCTTACCAGGCTGTATCCCAATCCTGGCGCATCTCTCGTCAAGATGTGAGTCCGTGCGGATTGACTATTCGCACAATGATCTGCTTACGCCGAAGTCGCAGTAAGACGGGCCGCCGCTTAGCTCGGATTGATGAGCTGGACATAAGCAGATGAGAAAATAGGCTTCGGCCTATTTTTTCTTTGAATCAAGCCATGAAAAGTTACAAGATTGAGCTGGCTGGATCAGCCGGCATGATTGCATGCGCGGGATTATTCCTGTGCTCGCTGGTCCTTGGGCTGTTTGAGTTCAGCTCGACAACGGACACTGTAGCCAAGATTATGCTGGCGACAAGCATATGTGGGTTTATCATGACCTGGGCCTTGTGGTGCATTGGATGCATGATGGGTGAATACGAGAAAGAAAGGGGCGAATAGCCCCTTTTTTCTTTGTAGCAAGCCATGGATAGTTACCAGTTCGACCGGCTTGCGTGGATGATTCAAGATTTCATTGGGTCAATGACGCAAGCCCAGATGGACTACATAAAGTCCATCATTGCCGCTGAAGAGTGGCAACGTCAAGAAGAAGAGAACATCGATGAGTTGATAGCTCACGAAAGCTCTGAAACCTACCGCGACTGGTAGGTTTTTTCTTTGCTACAAATCATGGACAATTATCAATTCAAAAGGCTTCGCGCTTTGCTCGAGCGCGAGATGCAAAGCATGAGCATTGAGCAGCTTCGCATAATAGAGAATATGGCTTATTCGGAGCAAATCGAGGCCCAAGAAAGGTTTAAAGAAGAGTG
>CAZEMX010000002.1:0-13603 GCA_964513415.1 uncultured Nitrososphaerota archaeon | reverse complement strand
TGAGGAACAACCGTTCCTCATTTTTTCTTTTGAGCAAAACACTATGAAATTCGAACAAATCATGAGCGAGAAAAGAAATTCTGCAATCACCGCTCTTGCAGAGCTTATCCGCCAGCAATACAACAAGATTGCTGAGTTTGAAGACGTCATCTTCGAATTGCTGATGAAGCCCAAAAACACGAGAGTGCGTATAGGCAGCCAGGACGTAGATGCCCGTCAAGCGTTCACCTTCAAAGCTTCGGTCATGTTGACGACCGACGTCATGGAGAAAACATTTCAGGAACTGGCCAACAAGAGCTTCCAGGAATACGAAGCAGAGCTGGCCACCGAACGGGAGCAGGAAAGTGAGCGTAAAAAACAGCGGCTTCTTGACATTATCGCTGCTTTCAATAGGCAGATGACTGGCGACAAAGAAGAAGAGAAGCCGGAAACGCAGGACACAAAATAAGAAAAAGTGAGGGACCGTAATCCCTCACTTTTTCTTTTGGGCGCATTAAACAGCATTGCGATGAAAAACAACAACGCAAATGCCGTGACGCCCGAGGACCTTGTGTTCACCTCGGAAGAAGCGAGCGGCGGCGGTCTACTGACCGCTGGCGAACACCGTGTGACCATTGAATCCGTAGCCATGGTCACGCCTTCCAGCAAAAGCTACGAGTTTGCCGCGGATCCGACGCCGCAGCTGCAGTTCGTATTCAAGAACGACGAGGGCCAGTTCAGCGACTGGAAAAACCTTCGGGGTTACAAGAAGTACGAAGAGCTGTCCGCGACGGAGAAGAAGAGCGGCAAGTACGTCCAGCGCGGGGACTATGCCGTCGTCAAGGCCACGGGCAAGCGCATCGTCGATGATGAGCGCACTGCCAAGGCCATGGCCATGGTCGGCAACCTGGGCTTCGCTTGCGGCATCGAACGCGGGCAGAGCTTCAAGCCGAGCGACCTGGTTGGCTCCGAGCTGACCATCATCATCGGCCCGTCCGCTGACCGACCTGACCAGCTTCGCGTCAAGGCCGTCAAGGCCATCGGCTCCGAAGATACTCACATGGTCGAGTAACCGGAAAGCAAGGCTCCCGAAAAGGGAGCTTTGCTTTTTTTGCTAACGCACGCCATCGCGCACCCCATACCGCTTACCCATGACGCCTACCCACACACAATCCCGATAGACACAGGAACAACCGATAGACACAGCAACGAACGAAATGCCTCCTTGCGGACGTAGCCCTATTGCAGCCCAACACCAATTCCAGTCACAATCACAATACCACTGACAACAGGACACACTACCCCCTATAAAACCCCCAGGGCCTACCCGGTTGCCCAAGTAAGCCCTGTTACATCTCCCTCATGGAGCGTTGTCATTACAAATGTAGACGTCTCTATGCGCATACACCAGCATACCCCTTTTAAGTTATCAACATCCCAATGTGCTGTGTGTCAATGTGATATGAGTCCTCTGGTTTGGAGGGGTTTTGACATGTGGAATTGGGGTTGTGAATGGTGATGAGGAAAGAGGGGAGATTATTTTGTGTTGTTGTGGTGGGGTAGAGGCTAATAGGGTAGTGTTTGGGGGGTAAATTATTGTAAGTAGTGGGCCAATAATGAAGTATTGGCCCCTGGCCCCGGCGGGGTATAGAGGTAATGAGGGTGAGTGTAGGGGGGTGAGATTTGGTTGATGATGCTGACCGGCCAGAAGTATTGGAACGTACCCGGATTTTACAGCTTCACGCCTGGTTACCATGGCATGCAGGCGTAGCCAGGGGGCCTTTGTTTCAGGGGCTTGCGGGTAGGTGTAGACCTACTCTGTTGGGAGGCGACTGTTGGGGATCCGGGGTGGGTCTTACTTAGCTGCCAGTGTGGTGCACTGGGGCCCGGGCCAGACAGAAGGGCTATCCTCTTGCCAGGTGCCTTACGGCGATTCTTGGGGACAAATGTAAAAGCTGTAATAGCAGAAGTCAATAGTCCATGCCATCTTGTCTTAAAAAGGCCAAACATGACTTAATGGCGCAGTAGACGCATTTTTCTTTAAAATAACGATGGATCGAGCAAGCAATTCAAATGTGGTTTACCGGCGGATCTGTTACGTCGGGCAGCAGTTATCAACAGGTGACGTGCTACTCAAAGACTTATCCTGGCGCGTGGACAACGTCGAGTTTTTCATCGATCGGGATGTGGCGTATTTTTACCACAACCCCCAAACAGAAGAAGTCC
Source organism: uncultured Nitrososphaerota archaeon (assembly GCA_964513415.1). Lineage (GTDB taxonomy): Archaea > Thermoproteota > Methanomethylicia > Methanomethylicales > Methanomethylicaceae > Methanomethylicus. Next base: position 11,398 of record CAZEMX010000002.1, on the reverse strand, counting down.
AGTGCATCTGCCTACACTGCGAGGCGCACAACAAGGGCAAGATCGTGCATCACCAAGTTTCAAAGATCAAACTGGGGCCGACCGGCTTGGTAAGTAAAGCCTACCTCAAAAAATACGTCCGCGAGCAAAACAAAAGCTATTTGGCCCTACAGGGGAAACTACGCAATGGTGTATTTGAGCTTAAAAAGCATGAAATCCCTAAAGGCATCATTACCGTATCCTACATCCCCAAAGTAGGCAACACCATCTGGATATGGCTATGATACGCTACGACCACCCTATAACGGTTTCAGCCACGCTGTACGACCGGCTTATGCAGCAATCATAAAAAGCATAAAAAACCAAACCTATGACCCAAACCACAACACAACTACGCGTCCTCACATGGTGGGACTTCGAAAGTTTCAACCCTTGTTACGACCCGCAAGAGCGCTACGGCGACTTTTCAGGTACCATCATTGACATCCTGAAAGACGAGCGCATCCCGGCAAAAGACCGCATCTGGGCGGCTACGCGCAGAGACATACTTGACGACCGCACCTTGCGCCTGTTCGCGTGTAAGTGCCTCCGGGAGGTGTGGCATCTGCTTACCGATGAGCGAAGCCGCAAGGCCGTTGAAGTGGCTGAACGGTATGCAGTAGGTGAGGCAACAGATGAAGAGTTGGCCGCAGCAAGGACTGCAGCAAGGGCCGCAGCATGGAACGCAGCAAGGACCGCAGCAAGGACCGCAGCATGGGACGCAGCAAGGACCGTAGCATGGGACGCAGCATGGTCCGTAGCATGGGACGCAGCAAGGACCGCAGCATCGCAGGCATTAGAGGATGCAACACTTAAAAAAGAAGTGACCATCCTCATCAAATTAATCGAAAAACCATAAACCAAGCTATCGTCTATCCAAATTAAGCCCAAAACCCCTCCGGTCATCCGTTGGGGTTTTTCTTTTGTATAACCTATTCAACATGGAAAATCAGACCGTAAAACAACAATTTGACCGACATAAGGTCGAAAAGCAGTTCGAATCGAACCTGCTTAAGTTTTGTCCAGGATCCAAAATGCATGAATACCTCACCGTATTTCTTATCAGCGAATGGGGTTCCACCATGCGATTCGTATTCCGGATGAAAGATCTGATTGATCTGTCCTTTTTTATGGATCCCGTAAAGCCCGGGATGAAGCCGGATCTTCTGCAGGTGATGATCAACCAGGACAATATGAAAACCCCTCTGGAAGATGTCATCAAAGCTCAATGGCCCAAGCTAGACCCGGAAGCCTATAAGCTCAACGGCAAATTCAGGTTTTCCGGAAAATGCGGCAAAATAGGCGATGTAAGACGCACCTTCAAGTCCTGCCATTACTCATTCATCAAAGCCCGGTTACACGAAATGCTGATCTTTCCTATGGAGCACCTTTACAGCGATTGGGACCTGCTCAGCAACTTCATGGGAAAGACCCGATCTGTGGCCCAGATGAACGCCTGTCTGAACCTGGGAGGCCCGGATATCGATTCTCCGGAAGCGCTGAAGGAATACATCCTGCTGCACAACATGAATCCCAGTTTCGCTGCCTGGGACCACGTTCGCTGGATCAAGTTCAAGCAGAAAAATGCGGATGATCCGGAAGATTATCAACCGCTGCAGATGTGAGTACTAAAAACCTTGGCATTAAGCCAGGGTTTCTCTTTTTTACAATCATGTCAGACACCAGCCTCCAATTCATCAACAAAAAGGTGGAATTCTGGAAAAGGATGTTTTCCGGATACTTTTACGAATGGAAGATTGACCGGTACAGGCAGCTTATTGAACGCATTGAAACCGGAAACTACCATCTGGACGACCCAATCGAACTATTAGCAAAAATCAAAGCGCTTCAAGAAGATGAAGAAGTACGTCAATACTACCAATTTGCTCCTGATAGTCTTGTTACTCACCATGATCTATATCAAGCAGCTAAAAAGCTCTTTCGATTCAGATATGAACGATTTGCGATTACAGGCAGAGGAAAGCGCATGGAAAGCAAAAACGCTACAATATCAGATCCTACACAGCCCCAGCTGCAGATTGGAGTTGGAATACAACACTGACTCGAGTCAAATTCTGGTAAGCATTATGCCTAACCAACCTGAATTTTCTTTTGGTCAACCATGAGCACTCATCCCTTTGCCCCAACGCTGAAAAACTTACGTGACTCGAGAAACAAGGATGCTACTGAAATGAAAAAAGTCCTGGATGCAGCCATTACGCTTTCCAAGGTGTACAAGAACCAAATGGAAAGACTGAAGATGATCATCAAAGAGCTTAATCATCAAGAAAGCGTTCCAAGCATAGTGCTTACCTATCCACAAAAGAAACACGTTCACATTGAGAATTTTGTGGTAGCTGAATGCAATCTGAATCAAACCATGGTCGACCGGTTAACGGCAGTGTTCAAAATTAAGGGAATAGAGCTTAAGGAGCTTTTGGATACTATCGAGGAAACATTAGATTTGCATGGACTTAACAGCGAAGACTTATGAAATCTCAACCGTATCTCCGCTTTAACTGGCCGTCCAGCATTCCATACTTGGAAAAGAAGAACAAGAATATTATCGTAATCCCATCAGCCGGCAGTGGGGTCAACGATGTTTTAGTGCCGGAAAAACTCACAATTCCAAAACCCAAAAACCGATGAAAAAGTTCATCTACGCCTTGCTGCTGGCGTTCATTTGCAGCTTCAGTTCCTATGCGGCGCCGCCCGCACCCGACAAACCCATTTCCGATGAAAGCGCGATTCAGCAGAACCAGCCCGACGTGATCAGCGTCATGTCCGTGCCCTTTGGCAAGTCCAGGGCAGAGGTAAAGGAAATCCTGTACCAGACGCAACCGACCTGCAAATCTGCGGCTCCGAATGAACACAGTTCGCCTGACGCGATCCAGTACCGGGATATCCAATTTGCCGGGAGATACGGGTGCTCAGCAAGCTTCGAATTCGTATACGATCAGTTCTGTCTGGCCATCATTCAAATTCCGGTTACCAATATCGCCAGGGACTATGAAAAGATGAAGTCCGACCTATCTGCTAAGTATGGGGAGCCATCCGAAGACGTAGAACATTATAGTCCGCCCTATGAAAAAGGTGACGGCTATCTTGAACTTGCGCTATCTAAAGAAAAGGCCGACATCCATGCCTGGTGGCATCTACCGTCGAGTCGAATTCGTCTGTCCATGTCCGAGAACCGTATTGTCTTGTCGTACATGGACGATGAAAGGACCAAGGAATACTTCAAAGTCCTCGCCAAGCGACGGCAGGGGCAATTGTAACCCCTCATAAGATCAACAAAAAATAGTTGGACAATAGGAAACCCCGTCACTGGACGGGGTTTTTCTTTTTTACAATCATGGAAAGTCACAAATTTCAAATGCACAGAAGCGTAGATCTATACACGCGCAAAAATGGCAAGATTGTACCTGAAAGCAAGATGAGTCTTGTTGAGGGGGAAGAGATGGCTTGCTGGCCTTACAACCGCGAGTTCTTTCATGCACACGGATTCACCAATTATGCAGCGGAAAGAAACGACCGAATGGGCCTGTTTTACTGCCCGCGGCTTGACAAGTATTTTCCGGCAAAGTACACGGTCATTTTTCAGATCCCGAAAGATGAGCAAATCGGAGAAATGGTGATGGATGGAGACATAGAAAGCGTTGTTGGTGATCGGTGCTACGAGCCGGACGGACACGATGAAAATAAGTTTCCCAGCTGGCTTTTGGCACTGGGAATTGTGTGAGGTGGAGTAGTGTGTTCTGCGAAGAGAGCCGGCTATGCCGGCTTTCTCTTTTTTTCAATCATGAAAACCAAGAGAATCATCTACGATTTCACCAGGGAAATTGCAGGAAAAATAATCCCGGGATATCAAAACATGGTATCTGAAGCAATTCTTACTTACAAGAGGATTGATCAGCCAGTAGAAGCTTTTGCAATAAAGAAAATCAATAAATCAATAGATGCGGTAAATTATCTCCGCAGGTATTGTTATGTGGATGGAATCTACAATCCTTCTGACGTTGAAAGATTCGGTGCACTATTCTTAAACAGGGCAAATGTGATTATCTCACATGCTTGGATAAGCCATGGAAGCACAACAGGTACAGTTGTAGACGTATCAATCTTAATGCAATACGCTGTAATGCTACGCTGCTCTGGCATAATTATTTTTCACAACCATCCAAGCGGAAATACAAGGCCGAGTGAGCAAGATATTGCACTTACAAAGCAAATCACTAATGCTGCAAAGCTTTTCAACATTGTTCTTTGTGATCATATAATTATCACTGAAGACAGCTATACAAGCATGAGTGATGATGGCATAGTGACGTAGTTTTCTTTTCAGTAATCATGAAAACAGTCATCCGTCCAGGTCATGAAGCTCTTGTGCTTCAGCCAACCGATTCCATCTTCAAGGTCTATACTTCGCACCTCGGAGAATACGGCACAGCAAAACTTGTAAGCTGCATTCGAAACAAAAACAAAGTAGTCTGGCATCATTTTATCGAACAGCCTGATGGCTTCATCGGGATACGCATTGTTGGGGAATGCGAAGTCAAAGAATTTATTCACGAACTTCGCATAATCAACAAAAATCTATATCATGATTATCGGAAAAAGCTGAAACCAGCCAGACCGGTGCTTTACAGTCCACACAACGGCGTTGATCTTACGCGTCAATGCTTGAAACAATTCATTTATCATGAGTAAGTATCCGCATCATTACATTGACAGTAAAGGCGAACAACACGACATTGAGAAGATGAATGATACCTATCTGATCAATGCGTATAAGAAAATCGAACGGATACCTTTGGCAAAAAGAAAGCCTACGCAGCAACTTTCATTTCCATACATGGAAAAGGAAATCTTAGCACGCGGCTTTGCTGATGTGGTACTTGGAGATGACCTGCCTAAGCTGAAACTGCCGGATGATAAAAATCCGGAAAGTGACTTTTGAGAATATGCGATTGGAAGCCAGCCTGCCGTCTAAAGCAAAGTGGGAGCCGCGAGCGGACAGGCTGGCACCAGTCGTAATTATGGACTCTTCTTTAACCAACATGATCGACAAAAGGCTTGATCAGCTGGTGCAAGAACTGAAAGAAATATGATTTTGTGAATTTCGACAAGATTGTTACATTTGCAAAAGCCCAGTAGACGACGCATTCTGGGGGCTTGACCGGGAAGCTCGGTTAAGCGAGGGAAATATGTGTTCGGGTCCCGTACGGGGGATGACTACCAGACGACATCAAAGCAGGTTTTTCAGGTTTCATGACACCTGTTTTTGCCTGCTAGGCAGTAGAACTTCGGTTCTACTGCCTTAATTTTTCTTTAACCCAACACATCTCATCATGCTGAAAGAAATCTATGACCTGATGGCTGACGGTGATACCATCACCATTGCCATGACAAAAAAGCCGGAAGGAGAAGCCACTGTAAGCATTCTTCCGTCAAGCAAGCTCAAAGGGCTGCTTCCTATCAACACCACTGGTTCGGTGGAAGAAATCGAAGAGAAGCTTCCTGAGATCATGAATGCTCCGATGGCTCGCGTTAAAGGGAAGCTTGTCACCAATACTGCAGACTTTGAAAAGTCGTTGGAGTCCGCAGAGACAGACCAAAAGCCTGAGAACAGCAAGCCGGCTTCAACTTCAACTCCGGGCAAACGTGGACGCAAACCAGGCAGCACAAAAGAATCGCCAAAAACGTCAGCTGAAACCGCAACAGAAGGGAAAGAGACTCCCCAGGCTTCCGTGGAAACAAAGCCTGACTCTTCGCCGGCAGACATTCTGATCAAAGAGATCGAAACGAATCTGAGAAATTCAGCTTTTGACTATTTGGGAGCGATTAACAAGCTTTCCAAAATTGCAGAAGCGGCAACCGGCACTGAAAAAGAACGGCTGAAAGCCAAGATCTTCGAGATTCGTACCAACAAAGCAAAGGTAGGCCTGGAAGAAGATCTGGGCCAAGATGAGGCTGATGAAGTGGTGATTCCTCAATCTTCCGGCAAAATTCAGCCTAACACAAACGCTGATGATGACAACGAAATCGAAGAAGCACAAGTGATTTCGGAAGAAGAAGACACCGATGTTTCGAACGACAACGACGAGGACGATTTTTAATCTACAAGCTCATGGCAATAAAGACGGAAATTATCCCACGCATTTTCGAAATCGAAGATGATCGAGGCGAAAAAGTCACTCTTTCTGATCCCGATCCGATGATGACACCAAAGCAGGTTAGGGACCATTATTCATTGTTGTATCCGCACATCACCAGTGCAAAAATCAGCAATCCGAAAATCAATGAAGAAGGAAAATCAGTCTACCAGATCGACCACCAAGTTGGTGAAAGAGGATAAGAAACAGGGGCGCTCAAAAGGCGCCCCTTTCTTTTACGACATCGAAATGGAAAAAAACGCATCTGTATGTCAACTAAGAGCTCATCAAATCAACGAACTCGTAGGATTTATTCGGATAGAAAGGAAATCATCAAAAAGATATCCCCCATCCGACGACTACCTTCTTTACGAATAACAATTAACGCTACCAATGAAACGCGTATAATCAGCAATCACAGACACGCTATTGCAGACTCCAAAAATCTTGCAGCAAAATTCAAGATGATGGAAAGTGCAGACCCTCGAATTTCAGAACATTTCAATTCATTCATTGACATGGTTTGCTATGATCGTGCAATGGATGATCTTGATATTGTGGTAGCAAAACCTATCAACCAGAAAGACGAGCCGATACTCATCAGAAAAGTGAGTATACAACATGACCAGTTGTTTTTTCTTGATTTGAATATTTTCGTCGCCGCAGCTTTTGAATTTCCTTACTTCGCAAAAGACATTTTAGCAATAGGATTTTTTGCAGGAAAGCAAATGTTTTCTACAGAAGCAAAGGATCATTTCGATACAAACTATGAAATGATGAAATATGATAAGGCTGATGAGGTTGATTTGCAAGATGCTGAATATTTGAAAGCAATCACAGGCAGTACTGCTGAGCTTTTGAATAACAAAGAGTTGTTTGGGTTTGACATTTGCAAAAGAGCAATCAGATGGAGCAAATACAAAAGTGAACAGTTTTACGATCTATACACCACAAGTAAAATGGGTAAAGAAAGTAAAGCAAAAGAGCTTTTTGCTTTGTTACAAATGACTGCAGAATACTTTTTGAGAACCCAGAAAGCAAACTTCTTTGAGTCGAAGGTTGGAATATGTTTCCCAGACACTTTGCATGAGACACATGATATAGATTACGATGTTGAAGGGCCTACTTGTTGGTATCATGCATGCTTTGATATAAACAAGTATCAAAGTTGGTTTGGAGAAATGGTTGAAGGATACTGGAGCCATTTTGGATATTTTGTTTACGCAAGTGCAGTTTACAAAATACCAGAGTACATATTCCCAGAGCTTGAAAAAGTAGATGTTTATGCTTACGCCGAAGCGTTTGGAAAAATCACTGCAAAATGGGAAAAAATAGTAAGTCTAGAAAGCATGAACTTGACAGAAAGCTTCTTGAAAAATTGTTTTTCTTTCAAGAACTGCACAGAAGAGCGGACAAGTATCGTAAAGAAGTTCAAAACACTTCTGTTGATAAGCCGATCTTCTGCATCGTAGGATACAATTCGGGCAGACTTGAAATGTCGGGGTTTTCTACTACTAATGGCAAACAATATGAGCCAGACGGATGGTTTGTTGCTACCCAGGAAAGAATCAAAATTGCATTGGGTGACATAAGCAACAAAAAGAAGCTTACTCATGAATTGCTGGAAGACAATGTGCTTTCTGTATCCGAAAACAATGGTATTGATGTAATATGGTATCGACCAGCCAAAATAGAAAAACTGAAGATCCCGGTTCATTACAACGAGAAACAATTGTACTGGATTCCGCCTATGATATATCGGGTTTCCCAAGAAAACATTTATGCAGCAGCATTTTTAGAACGTGGTCGACCTACAATCAAAACAAAGCTGTATAATGCACCTTTTGGCAACTGGTTGTCATCACATGAAGCATGCCTTGGCACAGCATCTCCTGATCACAGCAGCCTTAACACTGTTGCTGATATTATTGAACAGTACGAACGAGCTTTCATCAAAGCTAAGTTTACCAATGAGATAGAAGAACCTGAAAATTATTACCCTCATGTCGGCCCAGAAAAGAAAATCGAGGAAGTCTTTGCCTTTTGGCAAAAAAACCTTGAAAAAGAAAACGTCACTGTCAAACAATGGATGTCAGCAGTTTTTTCAGAATAAAGAGAAAATACACTACGTCCATCCAGTATTGTACAACCATCATCACCCTATCAATATCAAACTGATCGGAGTCGGTGGAACTGGTTGTATGGTATTACGAGAACTTGGCAGAATCAACGTTGCCTTACAAAAGCTTGAACGACCAGGAATCCATGTGATTGCATGTGATCCGGATGTGGTTTCTGAAAGCAATGTAGGTCGTCAGCTTTTTCTGGAGAATGACATCGGGAAAAACAAAGCAGTATCAGCAATCTCAAAAATAAACAGAGTGTGGGGCACAAGCTGGATTGCAGAGCCTATAAAGCACGAGCATGTTTTTCCGGAACAAAACCCTTCAATCATCATTTCTTGTGTAGATTCAGTCGAAGCAAGACGTCAAATCGTAGAAAGCTATCAAACTGGAAACCCTGTGACAAAAAATGCAGAAGGAACAGGGACAGCTTACTATCTGATTGATGCCGGCAATGGCGACAATTTTGGGCAAGTACAAGTCATGACTCTTCGGGAAGTAAAACAACCAAAGAAGACTGATTACCATACGCTTGATGAAATAAAAAGCGTGTTGGACATATATCCCAAAAAGAGTTTACAACAAGATGGCCCGAGTTGCAGTTTAGCTCAGGCTTTAGGTCGTCAGGATCTGATGGTCAACAGCATGATGGCAAACACGATATGCGTGATGTTGTGGCAAATGCTACGACATAACTATCTGATGTACCGCGGCGCTTACATCAACCTGGCAGACCTTACAATGCGGCCTATCCTACTGGGGTAGGCCGTTTTTTTCTTTATTATAACCATGAAGAACGTAAGGATTTTTGACCACAAATTGTCGAATGGACAAGTAGTCACTATCAGATACAAATGGTACAGGGGCTTTCCTGGAAGCAGAGAGTGCCCGCCTGAACCACCGGAAGCAACCATTTTGTCCGTCAAACAAGAAGATGGCAGCGAAATGGATGAAGATCTTTTCGAAAAGTTTAGCGAAGAGATTGAATATGCATGCGCAAAAGATCACGAAACAACCATTCCAGACCGATACGAAGATGAAAAGCATGATCGCAATTGAATCAACACTTTTTGCTGAAAATCAGTGGACAGTGATAGACCTTGAAACAAAGCAACCGATTGGGACTATTGAACAAAAAGCAGAAAAAGAATATGAGGCCAAAAGTATCTATGGAATAACTGGCATTTTCTTGTCAAAAGAAATGGCTGGTGAATTTATTGCACGATGCAAGCCTAAATCAGTCAAAAAGAAAGCAATAGACCCTCACCAAAAAACTTTGACTGGCTTGTTTTAATTGTCGCCAGCAACAATTACATTTGACACATGAGAATACCACGAGAATATCAATCAGAAACCGAGAAAGTGGTTTTTGATAAGTTTGAAAAAGGGGTACGGAAGCAGCTTATAGTGCTTGCAACCGGACTGGGCAAAACGTACATCGGAGGATTGTTAGCAAAAAATCCACGATTCAAAAGGACATTGTGGCTTACTCATACCGAAGAGCTAATTGATCAATCTGCAGCATCGGTGTTAGGGGAAATGACAGACCATTTATGGACAGATGTGTTGAATGAAAAAGGTGCAATCAATTTGTTGCGCGGCAGCAAAACTGAAGGGCTGTTCATGTCAATTCCTACCAATCAAAACAATGAAGGGATTCACGAAAAGCTTGGCATCATAAAGCAAGACTTATTCAACATCAAGCCTCCACTTGTTGTAGCAAGCATCCAAACATTGTTTCGCCGACGCGAAAAGATTGCTCCCGATCACTTTGATCTAATCATTGTAGATGAAGCGCATTATGCTATGGCCAAAACCTGGCAAGAAACGCTTGAATACTTTACGCCTCAGCTGAGAATAGGGCTCACTGCTACTCCTGAACGACTTGACGGACTTTCTTTGGGAAACCTGTTTGATGAGATTGTCGTCGAGTATGGAATCGAGTATGGTATCAAAGAAGGATACCTGGTAGAACTGGAAGGAGTACGCGTTAAAACGGAGATAAGCCTCGATACAGTCAGAACAACTGGTGGCGAACTCAATTCTGGCGATTTAGGGAAAGTCATCAACAACCCGCAGCGAAACAAGCTGATCGTAAAAGAATGGAAAAGTAGAACTGCCGGTTGTCCGACACTTGCATTTTGCGTTGACGTGCAACATGCCCAGGATCTTGCAAAAGTCTTTGCTGATGAAGGAGTACCTTCTACGTTTGTTGTAGGAGATACACAGCTTTGTCCTGACAGAGAAGAGCGGATACGCGATTTCAAGTCTGGAAAATATCAAGTAGTGACTAATGTGATGGTCCTTACTGCCGGCTTTGATTATCCTGCTGTTGCTTGTGTCATCAATGCGAGACCGACCAAGAGCAAAACAGTCTTTTTGCAGCAAGTAGGAAGAGGAACAAGACCTGTATGTAATGTAAATTTTCCGACTGCAGAGGAACGTATTGCAGCGATCGATGCAAGTAGCAAGAAAAAGTGCATAATCCTCGACATTACTGATAACACGAAAAAGCACAACTTGATTAATACGTTCACACTTGACAAGGACGCTCCTATTGAAGAGAAAGTGTTCAAGACTCGTCAACAAAAGCAAGAGCTATTATTCAAGATTGCACAACATCGAAAGATTACACATGAGCAAAAAGACACAGAAGTAGTAAACTTGTTGAAGCTGCCAAAAGTTCGCACTATTCGAAGCGAAAAGATGCTCGAGCCAGCGACACCAAAACAATTAGCCTGGCTTGCATCCGAAGGATACGATGTAGTCAACAACGAGTACACCAAAAGAGACTGTAGCGAGATCATCAGTAACCTACCAGCAAAGCCTTATCAAGTTGAGCAGCTGAAAGAACTGGGATACGATGTAAGCAAAGGAGTGACTTTCGGAGAATATCAAGCGGTAGTTGAGAAAATGCAGACTCAACGAAACAACATTCGAGCAGTAAAGAAAGCTGCATCTGCAGTTAAGCTACCGTTTCATGACATTGAATGAAACGGTAGCTTAATATCACAATTCAATAAAGTAAAATCTAACTTACTAATAAAAATGACCCACCACTAATGTTTAATTGAAATAAAAATGATGAATATAACAGATAAC
>CAZEMX010000001.1:30305-57157 GCA_964513415.1 uncultured Nitrososphaerota archaeon | reverse complement strand
GACTGCTTGGAGGGAGTTACGGAGAACGTAATTGTGGGTCAGCCAATCCCGCTGGGCACCGGAATCGTCGAATTGTTTATGAGATTCTCTAAAGAAGGTACATGATATGGATATTGCCAAAGAAATCAAAGTAGCCATAAACACGGGCAAGGTCGAGATCGGCTTCAAGGTCGGCCTCAAAACTGCCAACAAGAAGAAGGCGAAGCTCATCGTCCTCGCCAACAACGCCCCCGAGGAGATCGCGACTAAGGTGAAGGCATCCGCGGGCGAGACCCCAATCTACCGGTACCCCGGAACCAGCTGGGAGCTCGGCGGCCTGTGCGGCAAGCCGTACCCCGTCTCAACGCTGGCCGTAGTCGACCCAGGCGAGTCCGCAATACTAACGATCAAGGAGGGCTAGCACTTACCTACAATCAGGCTCACCTCTGACGAGATGAGGTACATCGCCCTCCTCGAGAACCTGACCGGCGCGATCGCGAAGGATTGTGTCGTCAGCCCCGAGGACAACGGGATCATCTACGTCATACGCCCCGGAGACATGGGGCTGGCCATCGGCAAGAGCGGCGCAAACATCGAGCGGACCAGGAAGGTCATAAGCAGGCCAGTCGAGATCGTCGAGTACGCAGACACCCCCGAGGGTTTCCTCAAGAACATCGTCGCCCCGGCGAAGATTCGCGGGATAAGGATCAACAAGACCTCCGACGGGCACACCGTGGCGCAGGTCACCGTGGACCCGCACGACAAGGGGATGGCGATCGGCAAGAGCGGCAAGAATATCGCAAAGACCCGCCTTCTGATGAAGCGGCACTTCGACCTTGACAACGTGGTCGTCCTCTGAGCGTTAAGGGCCATCCGATCTGACAAGATCCGGTCTGACGCAAGTAGCGAAGAAGTTATATAATTGATTGTGATTTCCTAACTTCGCATCAAAGGTGTATTGCATGGCAGGTTCAAAGTCACCAAAGGGTCTGCTCGCTGGAAGGAAGATCTCCGAGAAGCGAAAGTCCTTCCGCTGGAGCCTGAGGCAGTTCAAGAGAAGGGCCCTCAAGCTCGACATCAAGGCGGACCCGCTCGAGGGTGCCCCGCAGTCAAGGGGCATCGTTCTGGAGAAGGTGGGTGTGGAGAGCAGGCAGCCCAACTCAGCAGTCAGAAAGTGCGCAAGGATCCAGCTCATCAAGAACGGCAAGCAGGTTACTGCCTTCCTGCCCGGCGACGGTGCGCTCAACTTCGTTGACGAGCACGACGAGGTCATCGTAGAGGGCATAGGCGGACCAGGCGGAGGCTCAATGGGAGACCTCCCCGGCGTCCGGTGGAAAGTCGTCAAGATCAACGGCGTTTCCCTCCGTGCGCTCATGACCGGGAAGAAGCAGAAGCCAGTGAGGTAATCGAAATGTCTGAGATAAAGCTATTCGGCAAGTGGGACCAGTCCAACATCGAGGTCAGGGACCTCGGTCTCAAGTCCGTAATCCATGTCGACCCGACGCTCGCGCCGCATACGTGCGGAAGGCACGAGCACAAGCGCTTCGGGAAGACCAAGATCAACATCATAGAGCGCCTCGCAAACAGAGTCATGAGGCCTGGCCAGAATGGAGGCAAGAAGACCCTGGCTCTGAACGCGGTCGCCTCGACCCTGGAGCTGGTCAACCTCAGGACTGGGGAGAACCCTGTCCAGGTGTTCGTGAGGGCGATCGAGAACGCCGCGCCTCGGGAGGAGGTCACCAGGATCAGCTACGGCGGCGTCTCGTACCCGCAGTCGGTCGACGCATCCCCACAGCGGAGGGTCGACCTGGCGCTGAGGTTCATAACCGACGCCGCGCGCAATTCCTCGTTCAGCAGCAACAAGCCGTTCGAGGAGTGCCTCGCAGACGAGATAGCTTTGGCCGCCGCAAAGGACAGCAAGAGCTACTCCGTCCAGAAGCGCGAGGAGATCGAGCGCATAGCGATCTCAGCTAGGTAAGCGCTGGGGCATGGCAGGCGGGTCATCCCGCCCATATTTTTCCATAATAAAAGTTTTTATATGACCTAAGATTTTTAACCTTCAACACAATTAAGTATCTTAGAGAGCTGATAGTGAATGTCATCGTCGAAGAAAGAACACTTAAATATGCTCGTTATGGGGCACGTAGACAACGGCAAGAGTACGCTTGTAGGGCACTTGCTATTCCTTGCTGGCGGTCTTGATGACAGGACACTGGCTGCACTGGAAGAGGAAGCGAAGCAGACTGGAAAGGAGTTCGCAAAATTCGCGTGGCTTGGTGACAAGCTGAAGGAAGAGCGAGAAAGGGACATGACTATTGACCTCTCCTTCTGGAAGTTCGAAACTCCAAAGTACTTCTTCACCATCATCGACGCACCAGGGCACAGGGACTTCGTCAAGAACATGATTACCGGCGCATCGCAGGCCGATGCAGCAATCCTAGTCATCTCCTCGAAGAAGGGAGAGTACGAGGCAGGCATGGGCCCAGGCGGACAGACCAGGGAGCACGCGTTCCTCGCAAAGACCCTAGGCGTCAACCAGATAGTCGTTGCGGTCAACAAGATGGACGACCAGACGGTCAACTATGACGAGAAGAGATTCAACGAGGTCAAGGACGGCGTCCTGAAGTTCCTCAAGATGATCGGCTACGATATCAGCAAGATCATCGCGGTCCCGATCTCAGGATGGAAGGGCGACAACATCATCAAGCAGAGCAAGAACACTGCGTGGTACAAGGGTCCGACCCTCTTTGAGGCAATGGATACCTTCATACCTCCGGAGAAGCCAATCAACAAGCCGCTCCGCGTTCCAGTACAGGATGTGTACACAATCACGGGCGTAGGCACGGTCCCTGTTGGCAGGGTAGAGACGGGCGTAATGAAGAAGAACATGAACGTCATCTTCATGCCCGCGAACAAGGGCGGCGAGCTCAAGGATATCGAGACCCACCACATGAAGATCGATCAGGCACTCCCTGGCGACAACGTAGGCTACAACGTCAAGGGCGTAGGCAAGACCGACGTCCACAGGGGAGACGTCTGCGGAGACACTGTCAAGCCACCAACGGTCGCTGATACCTTCAAGGGAAGGATCTTCGTCCTCTACCACCCGACGGCAATCGCTGCAGGCTACACCCCAGTGCTGCACGTCCACACCGCGACAGTCGCGACGACCTTCTTGGATTTGGAGAAGAAGATCGACCCCAAGACCGGTGCAGTCATCGAGGAGAAGCCAAGCTTCCTTAAGCAGGGAGACAGCGCAATCGTGACCTTCAAGCCAACGAAGCCTCTGGTCATTGAGCCATATACTGATCTACCGCCACTGGGAAGGTTCGCCCTAAGGGATATGGGCCGCACAGTGGCTGCTGGTGTGTGCATCGAAGTTAAGCCCGCTGTACTCACCAAGTAATCCCTTTTTTTTGGTGTTTCTCATGCCGCAAAAAGCGAGAATAATGCTAAGCAGCACCGACTTCCAAAAGCTGGAGGATGTGTGCACTCAGATAAGGAAGATAGCGGAGAAGACGGGCGTAAAGATCGCTGGGCCGGTCCCGCTCCCGACAAAGAAGCTTCTTGTACCTACTCTCAAGTCGCCGGCAGGTGAGGGCACCAAGACGTGGGACAAGTGGGAGATGCGGATCCACAAGCGTCTTATCGACGTGGACGCGGACGACAGGACCATGCGCCAGATGATGCGCATACAGGTGCCGGACGACGTCTTCATCGAGATCGAGCTTGTCTAAAACCACGTAGGTCTTTTCAAACCTACCGACCCTTCTTCCGCCTCCTATCTCCTGACTTTTCTCTTATCTTATGGCATCTTCCAATCCATTCTCTTTACTTTCCTGTCCTATCCTGTCGTGTCGTGTCCTATTAATCCCCGTGTCCTCATTGGCCCTGAACCGGCTGTGCGGGACCAGTGTGTAGCCTGACCGTGAAAGTGGTCCCCTTGTTTGGCGTAGTCTCAACCTCTATCGAGCCGCCGTGCGCCTTGATGACCCTCCTGCTGACCGCGAGGCCCATGCCCATCCCCTTGGACTTGGACGTGAAGAGCGGCCTGAACAGGTTCTTCAGGTTCTCGGCCGGGATCCCGGCCCCTGTGTCCGATACCCTGATCTCCGTCCTGCCGTCCGACTCGGCGCCGCTGATCGTCAGGGTCCCGCCGTCCGGCATCGCCTGGACCGCGTTGTTTATGATATTCGTGAATGCCCTCCTGATCAGGAGCGCATCCGCGTATATCTGAAGCCTCTCGCTTATGTCCATCGTCACCCTGACGCTGGGCGGCACGCCCAAGCTATCGACGATGGCTACGAGCAGCGCGGCCGCAGGCGTATACTCCTTCACGACCGTCAGCGGCTTTGCAAAGTCCTGCAGGTCGGAGACTATCTTGTCCATATACTCCATGTTGTCCTCGAGCATCTCTATCAGTGTGCAGACCTGGCCCTTCGCCGCACCGACGGACGCCACCTCCTCCCCCAGGAGGTAAAGCGCATTTGTCATGGCCTGGAGCGGATTGCGCAGGTCGTGGCCTACCATCGCGGCGGTCTCCCCTATCGCCGCCAGCCTCTCCCTCTCCCTCAGCTGTGCCGTCCGCTCCTCGACGAGCTTCCCCAGCTGCTCGGAGTGCCGCTCCAGCTCCTCCTCCATCCTCTTCCGCCCGGTCATGTCGGCGAAGGTCTCGATGGCGCCCGTGACCCTCCCTGACGAGTCGTAGAGGCGGGCCGCCTTGCCTTGGACATACCTCCTCGTGCCGTTGATTGTGATGTAGCTCTCTGCGGTCATCGCGTCGTCTCGCCTGACCAGCTTCCTGTACTTCCCCTCGATGTGCTGGTCCTCCCTGAGCACCAGGTCTATCAGTATGGGGCGCCTCTTCCCGTAGAAGCATGTAGAATATTCATAGTTGCCCTTCCCGATGATCTTCTCGGCCGGGACGCCCGTGAGCTCCGTCATCGCCCTGTTCCATGTCTGCACGACCCCCGCCCTGTCGATGACGAACGTCGGGTCCGGCAGGAAGTCTATTATTCTCGCGAGCCTCAGCTCAGACTCCCGCAGCGCATCGCTTGCCCTGTCCCTTGCCGACAGGTCCGTCCCGACCGCGCATACCGCCCTCTTCCCCGTGTTGTGGTCGATGAAGGGGCAGCACGCCCAGTGCATCAGCAGGCGATCGCCGTTCTTCTTGACCGCCTCGAGGACGATCGACTTGTGGTCCTCCGGGCTCTGGCAGAGGTCCTCGACGCTCTTTGCCATGTCCCTTCCGTCCGCGCCCCTCACCGGGAGTATTGTCTCGCAAAGCCCCCTGCCGACCACCTCGAACCGGCTGAATCCAAAGAGCTTCTCCGCAGTCTTATCGAAATCTATTATCCTGCCGTTGCAGTCGAATCTCACTATGGCATTCAACGCCTTCCTACGCTCCCACGTTTGCCCTGGATGCCGCAAGCAACAACACCCACGACCGAACTCTCTCCATGATTATGTTCCTGTGACCTTTTAACGGTATTCCGCAGGCACCCGGGCGTGTCGCCGCAGGAGGCCGCCGAGGCGCGCGCCAAGCTGCCATAATGTAAAAGGGCTACTTGTAGAACCGCTTAAAGATCCTCGCGACCGTCAAGGTCAACCAGAGCTGTCGTTCTCTGGCATTGGCGTTTCTGCTGGCCGCGTCTTCCTCTGCACCTGCGGCGTAGCTGACCCTCCACAGCCCGTCGGAAGACTGGTGCTCGACCAGCCAGTTCAGTGCCCTCCGAATATCGGCGTCCTCTCGCGAATACCCCATCAGTGAAAGGGTGTTGAGGGAGGTCACGATGTTGGGCCACCAAAACAGGAATCTTACCCAGTAGCTTGCCGCATGATATGAGGCGTATTTATCGGGCTGGAAAAACCGGGACTTCAGCAGGTCTGCGGCCCTTCTCGCCTCCGCCCCCGCGCGGTAGGCCGGGTGGGCGGCAAAGGCACGGAGGACCATGTCCGTCGCGTTGTGGGAGAACGGTCTCGACCGGTCAGGCTCCACTGGCTCGGCATATTCGCTTGTAAGCCGGTAGACCGTTGCCCGATCGAATTTGTGGGTCTGGATGGGGACTGTCCATCCCCCGTCCTCCTGCCTCATTGAGAGCAGCCACCGCAGCCCCTTCCCGACCCGCGGATCCGATTCGTATCCTGCCTGTATGAGGTGCGCCAGAATCGCCCCCGTATAGTACGTGGCATACTGGTTGGCAAGCATACCTCGGATATCGCCCTGCCCGGTCTGGCAGGAGAACAGGAACTCCGCTGCCTGCTGCGCGGCGGCATGCTGCCTTGTGAACGCATACTGCTCGACGAGGACCCTGAAGACCTTCCATGTCTGGACCAGGGGATAATGGCTATCCGGATAGCTTACCATCCTCTTCCCCGTGTGCCTCCATGCGCCATCTGGCTGCTGATGCCGGAGGATCTTCTTTACTTCAGGCAACTGCCAGACCGTCCCGATTGCCTCGACCTGCTGTCCGAGCAGGTCACGCCTCGCGAAGTACTCGACTGCCTTGTTGCCCGAAGACAGCAGCGTCGGCGTAGGATCGAATTTCAGCCGGCTCGGCCACGGCGTCAATAGCGCATCCCCCTCCCCCTCCCTCTCAACGAAGACCCGCCTGCACACGCTCTAGCTTAAGGCGTGTCTCCCCTTTTTTGGTTTGGCACCCACCGCCGCTTGGGGATGGCGCCCCTCGGCTTATCCGCCTGATAGCCGCACGCATAGCACTTTCCGTCATGCACCGAAATCACGTCCCCGCAGCCGGGGCAGCGATATCTCTTTGCCTGGCTTGCCAGGAACTCATCGATCCCCCTCTCCCGCATCATCTTCAGGTTCTCGATCATGCTCATGCCATAGCGTGCCCTGTAATGCTCGTCCAGCTTGGCTAACTGCTTGCAGGGCATATCGGCGCATTCGTGGCAAAACCGGACGCTCCCCCTCCTCATCCTCTCGCAGTCCCTCCGGATGAACGCACAGTTCTTATTGCGCACCAGGCAGCCGGTGCAATGGGTTACTTTGCCTTTAACATACGGCGCCCCTCGCGAATAGGCGAGATAAGCCTTGCAGACCCCGCAGTTCATGCCACACGGCGCAATCAGGTCAGCCTCAAACGCGCCTGCCATGCCCTTCTATTGATACGAGAAATCTAATTAGCCTTGCCGCCTCTCCCGCCTGCCCCGCCCTTAGCTCTTCCGAAGATTTAATGGCTCATAAAAAGATGAGCGGCAATCCGGCATCAACGGGGGCAGCCGTGCCAAATGGCTGATTTTATATGGCGCCGGGGAAGGGATTCGAACCCTTGCTCCACCGAAATGGAACCGGCTTGCCTGTCCCATTCACTATAAGATCTCGAGGCCGGCGCTTTAACCGCTCAGCCACCCCGGCGGCTAGTGGAATATCGGCTAGGCGGTTTTTATCCTTAACGCTTCGTTGCTGGGCGCCTTCCCTGCCGACGCATTCCTTGGCGCATTACAAGGGCGAACGAGGGGGGCGGAGAAAGCCCACAGGCTTCAGCCGTGGGGGCACGTCAGGGAAAGGACAATAAACTTCCGCCGCAATATGATGTCTGATAGACATGGTCTACGAGTTCCTCGACCACAAGTCCGACGTCTACGTCCGCGTCGCGTCCCCATCGCTCAGCAGGGCATTCGAGGACGCCGCCGCAGCCGCCTTCGAGGTCATGCTGGAGCAGGGCTCCGTCAGGTGCAAGAAGACCATCGATCTGAGGGTCGATGCCACCGACATCGAGCAGCTCCTCTACATGTGGGTGGACCGCCTCCTCTACCACTTCGACGCCGAGGGATTCGCGCTGGCGAGGGCCGAGGTCAGGTCGCTGAGGCGCGCCCGTTCGGGGGGGTTCAGCCTCTCCGCCAGGCTGCACGGGGAGGACTACGACCCCGGGGTGCACGGCCAGAAGGTCGGGGTCAAGGCGATGACCTACTCGCTCATGAGCATATCCCGGGGCGCCTCAGGGAGGGCGGAGCTCCGCTTCGTCCTCGACATCTGACCCGCGCCGCCGGCGATTGGAAGATTAATTACCACGTCGCGACATTCTAAACCACGTGAGCTCATATGGCAACGGGGGAAGGGGCTGACACGCCGAGCAGGGGCATCCCGCTCAAGAAGCTTCAGGACTGCATCTGGGAGATCCCGCAGTCATTCAGGGCCGGCATGAACGTGCCCGGCAGGGTCTACGCAGACAACGACCTCATCCAGAAGATGGCTGAGGACCTCACGCTTACGCAGTGCGCGAACGTGGCGCACCTGCCCGGGATACTCGACCGCTCCATAGTCATGCCAGACGGGCATCAGGGCTACGGCTTCCCCATTGGGGGCGTGGCCGCATTCGACATGGAGAACGGCGTCATCTCCCCCGGGGGGGTCGGGTACGACATCAACTGCCTTCCCATAGGATCTAAAGTATTGACTCCTGATGGCTACTCCGTTCCGATCGAAGAAGCCCATTATCACGGTCAAGTAATATGCATCAACTCGAAACAATCAACCAACGCAAATATTGTTCGCCGCATGAAAAGGAATGGTGAGCCCCTCCTTAGGATCTCAACTAAAGGAGGCGCTGTTATACGGCTGACCCCTGATCATCCAATACTTACAAAGAGCGGGATGGTCGAATCGGGCGCCATCAATAAAGGCACTTTAGTAGCGACCCATCCTTTCAGTGGAATGGACTACGCCCCTCCCCCTGCTGCAACAATTCTCAGCGAACATGATTTTAAACCATCGATATCGAGAGAGCTCAAGGAGAGGGGCCTGCTCCCCCTGAATGGGAACAACCGCAACCTCCCTGCGCTGTTCAGGCTGATGGGTTATTTTTTGGGCTATGGCGCATTTGGTGGAAAGAAGACCTGTTTCTATGGCAGCAAAGAAGGCATGTCTGATCTTCGAAGGGACGTGATCGCCCTCGGTTTCAGTCCATCAAAGGTCTATAGGCGCGAAAGGGCTTCCGTAATCAATAATAAAACATTCAAGGGTGTTGAGAACTCCGTGCACGTCTCAGCACGAAGTTTAATAGCATTGCTTCTGAAACTCGGAATCCCGTCGAAATGCAAATCAAAGACTGATTTCTTGGTTCCTGGATGCGTTCTTGATTCCCCCGCATGGCTTCAAAGGTCGTTTCTCGCTGGTTATTTCGGTGCCGAGATGGATAAACCTCAGACAATCAATGGTTATAACTTCGAGCCGCCTGTCGCGTCCTGCACAAAGTACAACAACAATGTGAAGAGTGGAATTGCCTTCCTGCAGCAAATCAGCAAAATGCTTGAAGGGTTTGGCGTTTCGACATGCGGCATCCATGAGGAAGATCTTGGAAACAGAGTCCGCTTGAAGCTGCAACTGTCCGAAAAACCGCGTTCGCTCATACATCTGTGGTCAAAAGTGGGTTATTCTTTCAACCCAAAGCGGCAACGCTTGGCTCTGGCAGCAGTAAGCTGGCTCCGGATGAAAGAATCGGTCACTGACGAAAGGCAACGCATCGCCGTCGCTATCATGGCACATAAATCGACGGGCGTTTCCTTCTCTGCCGCAGCGTCCTCTGTCCCCTCCGATGCACACGTGAACTTCAGGTTCATAGAACGCAGCTACTATACGCCGCTTTCATCGAAACCTAGGGTCCCGGGTGGATTCCCTCGTTTCGAGGAGTGGGCAAAAGCATCCATTGATGGCGACATCATCTGGGATGAAGTTGTTGGAGTCGCCAAGGAGGAGTACTCGGGAGATGTTTACGACATCACCGTCGACAATCCCTCCCACAACTTCATAGCCGAAGGCGTTGTCGTCTCCAACTGCGGCGTCAGGCTAGTGCTCTCCAACCTCGACGTGAAGGACGTGCGCCCCGCGCTCCCGAAGCTCGTCGAGGCCATGTTCAACGCCGTCCCCTCCGGCCTGGGCAGCAAGGGCGGCATACGCCTGACACACCAGGAGCTCAACGAAGTGATTGACCGGGGCGTCCCGTGGGCCGTCGAGAAGGGCTACGGCTACGAGGAGGATGCCCGGAGGTGCGAGGAGGGCGGATCCATGAAGACCGCCGACCACACGAAGGTCTCTGACACAGCCCGCGGCAGGGGCTCCGGTCAGCTAGGCACCTTGGGGAGCGGCAACCACTTCCTTGAGGTCCAAGCCGTGGACCGGATATTCGACCAGCGCGCCGCCAAGGCGTTCGGCGTCGAGCGCGAGGGGCAGGTCGTGGTGATGATACACTCCGGCTCAAGGGGGCTCGGTCATCAGGTCTGCAGCGACTACCTCCACGTGATGGAGCAGGCCGTCTCCAAGTACGGGCTGAGGATACCCGACAGGGAGCTGGCTTGCGCCCCCGCGGGCAGCAGGGAGGCGTCGGACTACTTCGGCGCCATGAGCGCGGCATGCAACTACGCCTGGGTCAACCGGCAGTGCATCATGCACTGGACCCGGCAGGCGTTCCAGAAGACCTTCCTGACCGACCCCGAGAGGCTGGGCATGCGCATGGTCTACGACGTGGCCCACAACCTCGCAAAGCGCGAGGACCACGAGCACGGGGGCAGGCGGAAGACGCTCTACGTCCACCGCAAGGGCGCCACGAGGGCGTTTCCGGCAGGCCGTCCCGAGGTCCCGCAGGAGTACCGCGACATCGGCCAGCCGGTCATAATCCCCGGGAGCATGGGCACCGCATCGTACCTCCTGGTGGGCGGCCCCAGGTCGCTCGAGCTCAGCTGGGGGTCGACCGCCCACGGCGCCGGCAGGTTCCTCAGCCGCGAGGCCGCGATAAGGAAGTACTGGGGCAGCGACGTCAAGAGGGACCTCGAGGGCAGGGGCATACAGCTCCGCGCCGCCAACATCAGGGTCATCGCCGAGGAGGCGCCAGGAGCCTACAAGGACGTCGACAGGGTCGCCGAGGTATCGAACCGGCTCGGCATCGCAACGATAGTGGCGCGGCTCGTGCCGCTGGGCGTGACGAAGGGATGACCCCGCCACACCCGCCGTCCCGGCCGCTGGTCTCCCGCGCCGGCAGGTATCTCGTGATCCACGAGGAGTCCTTCGCCGACGCAGGCCTTTCCTCGAACGTGTATGTCACGGAGCAGGACGGCAAGTACTACATATTCGACGCGAGCGGGAGCCCCGACCTCCTCTCGTACGTCGAGGTGACCGGCATCCACCGCGGCTACATAGCCGGCGTCATCCTGACCCACGGGCACTATGACCACGTGAGGGGCCTCAAGTCCGTTGCCGGGCTGGACCTGCCTGTCTTCATAAGCAAGAAGGACGAGGCGCTCATGAAATCGACCGTCGGCAAGGTGAGCGCGAAGGGGTTCGAGAGCCCTGAGGGTGTGGCCGTGCTGGAGTCCCTGTCCCTCAAGGCGGTCGCGACGCCCGGCCACACCCCCGGGAGCACCTGCTTCTACTCCGAGCGCGACGGGCTACTGATAAGCGGGGACACCGTCTTCCCCGAGGGGTACTTCGGCAGGACCGACCTCCCCGGCGGCAGCGACGCCGAGATGCTTGCCAGCCTCGAGCTCGTCTCCAAGCTGGACGTCGAGACGATGCTGCCTGGGCACGACATGCCCGTGCTGGAGCATGCCTCGGAGTCGATAAGGGCATCGCTGGCCTGCGCAAAGTCCATGCTCAGGCCGTAGAATCCCCGCCTCGCCCGCGGGAGAATGCCGGTCAGAGCGCCGATGCCGCCTGCACCAGCCACGCCATCCCCATCGACAGCACCGGCGTCGCAAACCACAGCACCGCGAGCTTCACCGCCGTCTGCCTGTTGATCGCGCCGGTCCCCTTTGCCAGCCCGCCGCCGGCCACGCCCCCGATTATCGCGTGGCTGACGGAGACCGGTATCCCGCCCTGAGTGAAGATGTGCACTATGAACGCCCCGCCGAATTGGGACGCGAACGCGGTCGGCGGCCCCAGGCTCGACACCCTCTCCCCCACTGTTCTGGCAACCCTCTCACCCATCAGCACCCCCCCTGCCGCGCTAGCGGCCACCGCCGTTATGATGGCCGTCGCCCAGCCGAGGTCCTCAGTCACGACGCCGGCGACCAGCCCCAGCGTGTTGGCCCCGAAGCAGTATGCCGTGTAGAAACTCGCAGCCATCGTCATCATGCCATAGACGAAGACCGTCCCGCCGACGCTGTTTATGCTGCGCCTCCTCAGGGCCTTCGATAGCAAGAATGATATCCCCGCCGCAAGGAACGGCGTGGCCGCCCAGGATGCCAGTATGATGGCAATTCCCGCCGTGTTCAGCGGCACCCCCATGAAGATGCCGCACCCTATGGACGCGCCAAAGACTGCCTGCGTCATGGGGAGCGGCAGGCGGACCGCCGTGGCTATCAGTATCATCGCGAGGGTCACGCCCAGTATGAGCTCCAGCGACGAGCTGGGCAGCTCCCCCATGAGCGTCTTGCCCTGGATTGCGCCCGTCAGCTTGTTCCCCTCCATGAGCGCCCCCAGCGCCAGCCCCGCGACGAATATGAGTATGCCGTACTTGTAGGACGTGAACTTGGAGCCGGCGACCGTCCCCGCGGCGTTGCTTGCATTGTTTGCCCCCGTCATTCCGAGCGTCAGCGCCGTCAGGACTATGAGGACGATCGAGAACACAAGCGCAACCCCTGCGACAGATGGTGAGACTTACCCCCGCCCTCTAAAAAAGGATGCCTTCATGCCCCTGCCTTCACGATCATGGAGGTCAGCACATCCGACGCCGCCTCCGCCGCGTCTGCCACCATGTCAAGCTGGAATATGAAGTCCCTCATCTGGAGGTAGGAGAGCGTCGACAGCCTCCCCTCGTTCGCCGTCAGGTGCTTTATCAGCTTGAGCTTCTGCTCGTCAAGCCCCTCCTCCATCTTCTCGACCTCGTGGGCGATCTTGAGCGCGCCGTTGGCGTCCCTGTCGACCATGGCGACCGCGTCCCTCAGGCGCTCGACGATGGAGACCGTCCCGGCTATCATCTTCGTGATATCGGGGCTGCACTCGAACAGGATCCCCATCTCCTCCTTGGTCGGCTCCCTGGTTGCCAGCACCCTCGCGGCATCCTTCGCCTTGTCGGCTATGTCATCGACCGCCTCCGCCAGCCTCAGGAAGTCCTCCTTGAGTCCGACGAATATTATGCCGCTGTAGAGCCCAACCTCGACCTTCCTCTTGACGTCGTCCGCCTCGCGCTCCACCATCGCGATCTTCTCGGCCACCCAGCTGACGACCGCCCAGTTCTTGTCCTTGCAACCTGCTATGAGGTCGCTGAGCAGGTTCGTTGCCTCGATTACCAGCCTGATGTGCTCCCTGAGCTTCTCGTCGACCCCCTTGAGGGGGAATGATGACAGCTTCCTCCACATGCCTCCCTCTCACCCCGCCTGCCCGCGCGCCCCTTACGTTACTCGCGCCTCCCCGCCTTTACTCTTGCCCTGCCCCTGCCCGCCGTTACCTCACAAGCTCCGCGCCGGCGTCCCCGACGGCGCACTCCAGCTCCGCAAGGTGCAGCGTCTGCTTTATCAGCCACTCGTTCTCCCTGCAGGCCCTCACCGCCTCCTCGCTGCCCCATACCCTGCCGAGCCTCACCTCCGCCGAGAGCGCGACCTTCATATCGACCTTCTTTGCCCTGAGCGCCACCAGCGCCTTGACGACGTGCTCCCCCGCCTGCCCGTCCGCGGCGGTCCTGCCCTCGACCGAGGGCCACTGCGCGGCGTGGACCGATATGGCCCCCTCGCCCTCCATGCAGACCTTCTGGTATATCTCCTCCGTTATGTGCGGGCATATCGGCGCGAAGAGCCTTATGAACGTCCATATGACCTTGTAGAGCGTCGCCTTCGCCGCCATGCTGCTCTCCGGGGTCCTCGGGCTGTAGAGCCGCGGCTTGGCCGCCTCTATGTACTGGTCGCAGAAGTCGTGCCAGTAGAACCGCTGAAGCAGGTCGACCGCGATGTGGAACTGGTAGCAATCCATCGCCTCGGTCACCTTGGCGGTGGTCTCGTCCAGCCTGGAGAGGATCCACCTGTCGATGTCCTCCAGCTCCTCGTCCCTCACACGGTAGGACTTCTCGTCGAAGAACCCCTCCACGAAGCGCGCGGAGGACCAGACCTTCTGCAGGAATCCCTTGCCGTACTTGACCGGCTCCCACTTGAACGGGAAGTCCGACCCCAGCGTCAGCGACAGCAGCGCCTGGCGTATCGCGTCGGCGCCATACTCGTTGATTCCCTGCTCCGGGACTATCACGTTTCCCTTCGACTTGGACATCCTCGATCCGTCCGGCCCGAGTATGTGCCCGTTTATGAGCGCCCCCTTGAACGGCGCCTGCCCCGTCAGCAGGTGGCACCTGAGCGTCGTGTAGTACATCCAAGTCCTGATTATGTCGTGGCCCTGCTGCCTCAGGTCTGCCGGGTATGCCCTCTTGAACCTCTCCTTGTCCGTGAAGTAGCCCGTAGCGATGAGCGGGGTTATGCTCGAGTCGACCCAGCAGTCGCAGACGTCGGTCGTCCCGGCTATCTCCGAGCCACCGCACTTGGGGCACCTGTCGACCGGCGGCCTGCTCTCGGAGGTGTCCACCGGCAGGTCCCCCTCCCTTGGGGGTATGATCTCGTTGCACGACTTGCAGTGCCAGAACGGTACCGGCGTGCCGAAGACGCGCTGCCTCGAGATGAGCCAGTCCCACTCGATGCTGTTGATCCAGTCGTCGAGCCTGGGGCTCATGAACTTTGGAGTCCACCTCATCTGGGCGTTGTCCGAGAGCATCATCTCCCGGAACTCCTTGGACCTGATGAACCACTGGTCCTTAACGAGGAACTCGATCGGGGTCATGCAGTCCGCCCGCTCGTTGTGGGTCAGGACGTTGTGGACGAGGTCCTCCACCTTGGAGACCAGGCCTGCTGCCTGCAGGTCCTTCACGACCTCCTCCCGCGCCATCGCGGCCTTCATGCCTGTATACTTCCCGGCGTTCGCCATCCTCCCGTACTCGTCGACCGCCCTCGTGATCGGCAGCTTGTACGTCTGCTGCCACTTGATGTCCTGCTCGTCGCCGTAGGTGCAGATCATTACCGCGCCGGTGCCGAACGCCATGTCGACCGCCTCGTCCGCCAGTACCCTGACCTTGTTGGCGAATGCCGGAACGACGACCTCCTTGCCGACGAGCGCGGAGTACCTGCCGTCTTGCGGGCTGACCGCGATTGCCTGGCAGGCGTTCAGCAGTTCTGGCCTGGTCGTCGCGACGTCGACGCTGCCGCTCCCGTCCGCCGTGATGAACTTGACATGGTACAGCTTGCCCTTCTTCTGGACGTAGCCGAGCTCGGCCTGCGCTAGGGCCGTCCCGCACTTGGGGCACCACTGGACCGGGAACTCCTTCTTGTAGATGAGCCCCTTCGCGAACATCGTCAGGAGCGTCCCTTGGACCGCCTTCCAGTAGCTCCTGTCCATGGTCCTGAACTCCAGCTGCTCCCAGTCCGGCCTGTAGCCGAGCCTTATCATCGTCCCCTTCATGCTCTTGATCATGTTGCCGGTCCACTCGGTGCACTTGTCCCTGAAGAGCTTCCTGTCCGTCCTCGGGACCTTCCACTTGAACTGGACCTTCAGCTCGGTCGGCAGCCCTTGGCAGTCCCACCCCTGGGGGAGAATGACGTCGTATCCCCTCATCCTCTTGTAGCGGGCGAGGGTGTCGTTTATCGAGTTCCAGTAGGCGTGGCCCATGTGGAGCTCGCCGGACGTGAATGGCGGCGGCGTGTCTATCGTGAACACGGGCTTGCCGTCGTTCTTGAACCTGTAAACGGGATAGAACTCCTCAGTAAGCCAGCTCTGCTGCCACTTCTCCTCCACCGCGCGGGGAGAGTAGTTCTTCTCCATCTTCCTCAAAGCGTCCGCCGAATCTGCTGCCAAGGCCACTTCCTCCGAATGCTCTGCTTCATCACCTTATCAGACTCGCTGATTAATAAAATCGGTGGGGTTGCCCACTCTCCCCGCCATTGGGCTGCCGGCAATCCCGGCGGCGGCCTCTCCCCCAACGCCGCGGCTTGGCCGCCTCAAGGATCCCCGCGGCGCAGGCGCCGATCTCTTGTGCCCTCCAGCGGCCGCAGAGGTGGACGGGGAGGACGCATCGCCATCCCCGGGCAGTTCAGGTGGCACCGTTTGTAATCGGGGCAATCCTCCGCTTCTATCCTGAAGATTCACGTGCAAAGTACCTTATTGCCTCTGTTTCAAACCATAACCTTTTTTAGTGGTCTACAACCGTTATATCCCAAAAAATATAACGGTTGATCTGTATGAAGACTAGCACAATAATCGGCATATTGGTAATAGTGGTCGTGGTGATCGCCGGCGGTTACGCGGTACAGCAGTACCTCTCTCTACCTGCGCCCGCCACGACAAGAACCATCGTCGACTCCACCGGAGCCAACGTCACGATCCCTGTGAACGTCACCCGCGTGGCGGCGCTCCGCTCAGGCATAGTCGAGATGATGGCCGTGCTTGGCGCCACGAACCTGCTCGTTGCCGTCGATGACTTCTCCGATGCCGGGTCGTTCAACGCACTGATCGCCCCGGAGGTTCTCAACATCACCGTCCCCGTCTCGATGAAGACAATAAACCACGAGACGCTAATCTCCCTCAACCCTGACGTCGTGCTCGTCGGCGGATACGGTCGCCTGGCATGGGTGAACGAGGTGAAGAGCCTGAACCTGACCGTCGCCGTCACGCACTTCGAGGAGATAGGGAACTTCACGCGTGACCTGACGATAATCGGCCAGATCGTCAACAAGCAGGCCAGGGCGGCGGAGGTCTGCGGCCTCATCCAGGCAACGCTGGACAACACGACCGCCAGGGTCGGGAACATCTCCCAAGGCGATATGGTGAATGTATACTTCGCCTCGCACGACGCCTACCACGTCTACGGCGGAACCACCTTCGAGGGCGCCCAGATCGTGACTGCCAACGGCATCAACGTCGCCACCGAGATAACCAGCTGGCTCCCGGCAATCTCCGCCGAGCAGCTCCTCGTCTGGAACCCTGACGTGATCTTCACCCTGAGCAGCTGCAACATAACCGCGATCCTGACCGACCCGCAGCTCCAGAGCGTCAACGCGGTCAAGAATGGCAGAGTCTATGCCATGCCCGAGGAAGGGTGGGATTACGGCTCGCTGAGGTCAATACTGGCGATAGAGTGGATGGCTTCCAAGATGTACCCTGCGCAGTTCTCTGGCGTCAACATGACCCAGGTGGCTGACAGCTTCTTCATGCAGGCATACGGCATCCACTACGGAGGGCCGGACCTCAATTGAGGCTGCCAGTCAACATCCTGACTGGCGCTCAATCCATGAAATGGCAGCAGTGCCACGCTCCGTAGCGGGGCGGGCAGCCGCGCTGGCGCATCTCGGGGCCAAGCAAGGCCCCCCGGCGCGCCGCGGGGCACGGGCCTCGAATCGTCCCTGCCCCCTGCCATACCCATCTTGCGACCGAGGTAGACCGTCAAAATGCGCAGCAATACCCGCAAGTACCGCCTGATGATACTACTCTGCATAGCAGTGACCTTCTTCGTCTTCATATTGTCCATCTCGATCGGGCGGTACTCCATCCCTTTCTGGACCGTCCTGCAGACGCTCACGCTGCAGGAGTCCGTTGACACCACCATTCGCAGCGTCATATTCGAGATACGCCTGCCGAGGATCATCGCTGCCATGCTCGTCGGCGCAGCGCTCTCAGTCTCGGGGGCCGCCTTCCAGGGGCTCTTCAAGAACCCGCTCGTCTCATCATACCACCTCGGCGTCTCTTCCGGGGCAGGCTTCGGCGCAGCGCTGGCAATACTGCTCGCGGCAGGCACCTTCGCGATTCAGCTCTACGCCTTCACCTTCGGCGCGCTCGCGGTGGCGGCAAGCTTCGGCCTGAGCCGGCTTGTCAAGGGTTCGTCGACGCTCACCCTCGTCTTGGCGGGCATGGTCGTCAGCTCATTCTTCTCGGCGCTCATCTCCATACTCGAGTACGTCTCCAACCCGCTCGAGACGCTGCCGCTGATCGTCTTCTGGCTTATGGGGTCATTCAACGCGATCCGCATTCCTGACCTGATAAACATAACGCCTATCATACTTGTCGGCATTGCGGGGGTGATGCTGATCAGATGGAGGATCAATATCCTCTCAATGGGCGAGGACGAGGCCCAGGCGCTGGGCATCGATCTGAAGAGGATAATCGGGATCCTCGTCTTCTGCTGCACCCTCTCGACCGCAGCCTCCGTCTGCATAGCGGGCGTCATCGGCTGGGTCGGCCTGGTCATCCCCCACATCGGTCGTATGTTCGTGGGGCCAGACTTCAAGAAGCTGATACCCATGAGTGCCATCATAGGCGCCAACTACCTCCTGCTGATGGACGACATCGCCCGGACCCTTACGACGGGCGAGATCCCGATCGGCATCCTCACCTCGCTCGTGGGCACGCCGTTCTTCGCCGTTCTGTTATGGAGGAACAAGGTGGGATGGTCATGACCTTCGAGACAAGGGGCCTGTCGTTCGGCTACGCGAAGGACAGAACCATCTTCGAGAACATAGGCTTCTCGGTGGGCAAGGGGGAGATCTTCTGCATACTGGGGCCGAACGGCACGGGCAAGACCTCCCTCCTCAGGTGCCTGAGCGGCATATCCATGCCTCTGACCGGCTCGGTAACCATAGACGGGAAGGACCTCCACTCACTGAGCCGGGCCGAGGTCGCAAAGCGGCTGGGCTTCATGCCGCAGCTGCATTCCTCCATATTCCCATACACCGCGCTGGAGGTTGCGGTGATGGGCAGGTCCCCACACCTCGGCATCGCCGCGTCGCCCTCCGAGAGGGATTACGACTTGGCCTGGAAGAACCTGGAACTGCTGGGCATCTCATCGCTCGCCGAGAAGCCATACACGCGGATAAGCGGGGGCGAACGACAGATGGTGCTGCTGAGCATGCTCCTTACGCAGCAGCCCGACATAATGCTTCTGGACGAGCCGACCTCCCACCTCGACTTCGGCAACCAGGTCCGGCTGCTGGAACTCCTGAGGCGCTTCTCTAAGAAAGGGTTCTCCGTGGTCTTCACCACGCACTTCCCAAGCCACGCCTTTCAGCTCTCCTGCACGGTGGCGCTCATGAACAAGGGCACCTTCGAATCCGTCGGCCCTGCCGAGACGCAGCTCACCGAGGAGAACCTGAGACGCATATACGGCGTCGACCTGTGCGTGGAGTACGTCTCCAAGGCAAACTCGAGGACATGCGTCCCGATCATAAAGAACGACGATGGGCGCGGGGTCGGCGCGCGATGAGCACCCTCATGCGACGCAACGCCCTGCATGCTGCCCCGCCCCGGACTGCAGGGCTAAGCGCGCCGGCGGCATACTGCCGCACGGCATCCCGACCGTTATCATTTCATGGTGGTTGGTAATCATGGAAAATGTGAATTGGCACGACGTATGGAACAAGATGATGAGCCAGTGCACCGAAGTGGCCCTCAAAGACACGGGCGGGCTCAAGGAATGGTCGCTCAGCAGCGCCCGGGATTACTCGAAGGGCACCGATCCTGACTACATCGAGGCGACAATCTCCAAACTCGGGGTTGGCGCAGACGCCCGCGTTCTGGACATTGGATGCGGCCCCGGCACGCTGGCGATCCCGCTGGCAAAGATTGTAAAGTCCGTGACGACGGTTGACATGTCCCCAAACATGCTAAAGGTCCTCCGGGAGAGGGCGTCCGCCGAGAACCTCTCCAACATCGCCTGCGTCAACAAGCAATGGCGGGACGTCGTTGTGGGGTCCGACATAGACCGGTCATACGACGCAGTGGTGGCCTCCAACTCGTTCAGCCTGCTTGCCGCCAAGGAGACAAAGAGCGGCGACAGGACCTGCGTTGACTGGGACGTGATCGACGCCGTCAAGAAGATGAATGCCGTGGGGCGGAAGGTCTACGTCACTATGCCTCTGGGCGAGAGCGCCCCCTTTAGCATATACGATGTCATCGGCATCCCTTACCACCCCCCTCCAAACCACGTCATCACCTACAACGTAATCTCAGAGACGGGCGTCCTGCCCGACATTGACCTGCTGCCATCGCATCACCGCGGTTCAAGCGATCCCAAGGCCGCCGTCAAAATGCTGGAATGGAAGCACAAGCTCACCGATGCACAGCGTGCCGCGCTCGCCGCGAAACTAGAATCGATCGCGAATCCGGAAAGGCAACCCATCCGTGTGTTTCTGCTCATCCACTGGCGCAACAAAGTTTCATCCTGAATGTGGCGAGCTACCCCCTTTCCCTTGGGGGTGCCTTCTTTCTAAGGCCCTGAGCGTTGCGGCTTTCTGTAATGAAAAAGCCTAGGCAAGGCTCCCCGCGATGGATGCCCCACCCGAGGCGCCGCTATGCCTTCGCCGCCTTCGCCCTGTCGTTGATCGCCTTGATCGCCCCAAGGGCGAACTCGGCATCCATCTTGTCGATCTGGTCCTCCATCGTCCTGCATCCCTTCTCCTTGAGCTCTGCAAGGACATCTTGGACCTTCTTGCCCCTCCTCTTCTCGACCTCCCTGATCTTTGCATTGAAGAATGCCTTGGAGAACCCCTCGGTCTCCTCATAGCAGCTCGGCATGGGCTCGCCCGCCGCCTCGCACATGCCTATCAGCGCCAGGCACGTGCCCGGGTCCCTCTCCGATGGGCACCTGTCCTCGCAGTGCGCCTTTGCGTACCTCAACACGCTGATGAGATCCCTCTTGTCAGTGTCCACAAGCCCTCACCATTAAATTTGGCCTCCGTTGTGACTCTTCTGCATCGCTTTCGCTTCGCGAACTCGGCAAATTCATCATTGGCCGTGAATTACTCTGCAATGGTGAGAGATAAGCTTTTTACAACTCGGCCGCCCTCGGCTGGGGCACGTACCCCCCGCTGCCGCCGAATCATCCGGCTCGGCAGCCCCCCGCCCGATGCCCTCGATCAGGTAACGTATGCTTATTGATGCTGCCCATTGCATGTTTATGCATGAGCAATAATGCCCGATGCCGCACAAGGGGAAAGCTTTATAGCGGCTTCGAAATTCGGTGAATACTGAGGTGTTACCGATGGGAGGTCGCCAGAAGACAACTCTCCTCAGCCCAGTTCAGGAAGGGAGCAAGAAGAAGCCGTCCGCGGAGAAGCAGTAGACGGTCTGCGGATGCCGAATACACCCGCTCCTTGGAGCGGATCAACAAATTTCAAATTTATGAAGGTTTGAGTGAGTCATGCCGGTCGCGCAAAAGAGGGGCAACCCGATATCCGTCTTCATACCCGTCTCGATTCTGTCAGATGTCCCAAGCCTCATCGAGAAGACCATCAAGGTCGGGCAGATAGCCCGTGCGGCATCGATATTCAGGGTAGAGCGCATAGTGGTCTACAGGGCATCCAAGGGCGACTCGAGGGAGGACGGCTTCCTGATCAGGGACCTCCTCTCATACGCGGAGACCCCCCAGTACCTCAAGAAGAAGCTCTTCCCCATCTCCGAATCCCTGCGGTATGCCGGGATGATGCCCCCGCTGAGGACGCCGCACCACCCGCTCGAGTCCACCATGATAGACTACCGGGAGGGCTTTGTCCTGAAGTCCGGAAAAATGGGGTCGACCGTCGACATAGGGCTCCGCGCGCCCGTCACCTCAGGCGAGCGCCTCACCCCGAACACGCGTGTCACCATGATGCTGGACCAGCGCTCGGGGTCGTGGTCGCCCGTGTCAAGGGCAGACGTCCCGCACTACTGGGGATACACCGTCTCGCTGGAGAACAAGTCCCTCAGGCAGGCCATCGAGGCATACGACCCAGTCCTGGACTCTGTGGTCGCCACGTCGAGGGTCGGGAAGCTCGCCACCGCCGTTGCGCCCAGGATCCGGGAGCTTATGTCGCCGGGGCAGAGGATGGCCGTCCTCTTCGGCTCCCCGTCCGAGGGCGTGCACGAGATCATCGCTAGGGACGGCGCCAGGCTCGAGGAGGTCGCGGACCTCGTCATCAACACTGTGCCGGACCAGGGCACCGCGACCGTCCGGACCGAGGAGGCAGTCCTCATCACGCTCGCCGCCTTAGACTCGATCAACGCCCTCGGGTAACCCGTGCTCCTGCCATCGCAACGCCATGGCTTAAGGTCCAGAAAAAAAGATAGACATATATTTTAGGAATACTGCTATCAACAAGCTAGTTTACACTGGAGGGTTACTAATGGGACATAAAAGTAAGAGCGCACCGCGTAGAGGATCATTAATGTTCTATCCTAGGGTGCGCGCCAGGCGAATCAGCGGAAGAATAAGGACCTGGCCAACGGTGAGCGGCGCTCCCAAATTGCTTGGCTTTGCTGGTTACAAGGTTGGGACAACTCACCTCGTCATGATAGACAACAGGCAGAAGAGCCCTCTCTTCAACAGGGAGGCAGTGAAGGAGGTTACCGTCCTCGAGGTGCCGCCAGTCCTGATCTACGGCTACAGGGCATACGAGAAGACGCCCAAGGGCATCAGGACCATCGGTGAGGTCATCTCCAAGGATCTACCGAAGCATGCAGACCGCGCGGTCGCGGTTCCGAAGGAGTACGACCCCGCGCCGGCGCAGGCTGCGATCGAGTCCGGGCTGCAGAAGGTCGTCGAGATAAGGGCTCTAGCCATGACCCAGCCATTCAAGGTCGGCTTCGGCAAGAAGACGCCCGAGGTGCTCGAGATAAAGATCGGCGGCAGCGACATGAAGGCTGTCTTCGAGCATGCCAAGAGCCTCCTGGGCAAGGAGGTAAGGGCCAAGGACCTCTTCTCCGAGGGAATGTTCATTGACGTCACCGGTGTGACAAAGGGCAAGGGATTCGCAGGCGCCGTCAAGAGGTTCGGCGTCAAGGTCCAGCCGAACTGGCACAAGCACAGGAAGGGAAAGAGGGTCGTCGGCGCAATCAGCCCCTCAGTCCCCCACATGATGTTCCAGATACCGCGGCCAGGGAAGATGGGCTTCCACCAGAGGACTGAGTACAACAAGCTTGTTCTCAAGGTAGGCGAGAACCCGAGCGAGATCAATGTCATGGGCGGCTTCCTGCACTACGGTCTTGTCAGGAGCGACTACCTGGTCATGCAGGGGACGCTGCCGGGCCCATGCAAGAGGATGCTGAGGCTGAGGTTCCCCGTCAGGGCGAGGAAGCCGAAGATCGAGGCTCCGAAGGTCCTCACGATAAGCCTTGCCTCGAAGCAGGGGGTCTAGTAAATGCCAAAGAAGAGCGTAGCAGTTGAAACCGTAAAAGTGATCGCGCTGGACGGCTCGGTAAAGTCCGAGCTGCCGGTGCCTGCAGTCTTCTCTACCGGCGTCAGGCCTGACTTGGTCAAGAGGGCCGTTCTCTCAAGCCAGTCGGCCAGGATACAGCCGAGGAGTAACGATTACTATGCGGGCAAGAAGAACACGGCCGAGAGCCTCGGTGTGGGCCTCGACCTCGCAAGGGTACCCAGGATACACGGCGCCAACAGGGCCGCATTCGTCCCCAACGTAGTGGGCGGAAGGGTGGCCTTCCCGGCACAGCTGGAGAAGATCTACCACGAGCGGATAAACTCGAAGGAGAGGCTCCTGGCGCTCAAGTCTGCCATAGCCGCCACCGCGAGCGCGAAGCTCGTGGCTGCAAGGGGGCACGCAGTAGCCGAAGGGACCTCGCTGCCGTTCGTGGTCACGGACGATCTCAAGGGGCTGAAGAAGGCCGCGGAGTTCCGCGACTTCCTGAAGAAGGTTTCCCTGTGGTCGGACGTCGAGAGGGCAAAGGGCGGCATAAAGGAGAGGTCCGGCAGGGGAAAGACGCGGGGCAGGCGCTGGGTCAAGCCCAAGTCCATACTTGTGGTCTCCGACGAGCTCAAGCCTTCGCTCAGGCTGGCTTCGAGGAACTTCACAGGCGTCGATTTCGCGGACGTCAGCTCGCTTAACGTCGAGAGGCTCGCCCCGGGCGGCCACGCAGGAAGGCTGACCGTCTGGACGGAGTCCGCATTCAAGAAGCTTGACGAGCTCTATGCATGATTTGAGATGGTGATCTAGATGGAACCTAGCGACATTATAATAAGGCCGGTGTCATCCGAGTCCGCTCTAGAGAAGGTAGAGAAGGAGAACAAGATCCTCTTCATAGTGGACCCGAAGTCGAACAAGATCCAAATCAAGCAGGCCGTCGAGAAGCTTTATGGCGTCAAGGTGAAGTCCGTAAACACGATGATCACGCCGTCCGCAGAGAAGAAGGCCGCGGTCGTGCTCGAGAAGGAGTTCAGCGCAACGGAGCTGGCGACGAAGATAGGGTTACTGTAATTATGAAATGGTTTGAAAAGGTGTAGAATATGGGAAAGAGACAGATGCTTCAGAGGAGGGGTCGTGGAGGATCGGTATTCAAGGCCCCGACATGGAGAAGGGTGGGTCGCGTGATGTACTCCTCAATCCTCCCGGAAGAGAAGACCTCCTCGGTTGAGTTCATAATCAAGGATATCGCTCACGAGTCCGGCAGGGGCGCGCCGGTGGCAACGGTAGCCCGCAAGGATGGCGCCACATCGCGCATGATCGCCCCCGAGGGATTATACGTCGGTCAGAGAATCTTCTATGGCGCAGCCGCGCCGTTGAACACTGGCAACGTGCTCCCCCTCAACGTAATACCTGAGGGCACCCTCATATGCAACATCGAGGGGAGGGTCGGCGACGGCGGCAAGTTCGTCAGGTCTGCAGGAGGCTACGCTACACTGGTCTCGCACACCCCTGACGGCGTGCTATGCATGTTCCCGTCCGGTGCAATCAAGGCATTCGATTCCATGTGCCGCGCAACGGTCGGAATAGTAGCTTCAGGCGGTATCGTTGAGAAGCCTATGCTCAAGGCAGGCAACAGCTACCACAAGTGGCGCGCAAGGTCCCGCCACTACCCGACGAACAGGGGCAAGTCAATGAGCCCATACGCGCACCCGCACGGAGGCGGCTCGCACCAGAGGGGCAGCACTCCTGTCAGCAGGAACGCGCCTCCAGGACAGAAGGTGGGCATCATAGCCTCGAGAAGGACCGGAAGGCGGAAGAAGTGATCAAAGGGGTGTGACATGATATGGCACTTAGGGAATTCACGTATCGTGGCTACACGAATAGCCAGCTAATGAATATGCCAATGGACGAGTTCATCAAGTTGCTCCCGGCAAGGCAGAGGCGGTCCCTGCTCAGGGGACTCACCGCTGACAAGAGGGCGCTCTTCGAGAGGATCCGGAAGGCAAAGAACGCCCTTGCGAAGGGCAAGAAGATCGTCATAAGGACGCACTGCAGGGACATGATCATCCTCCCGGAGATGGTCGGGCTTACGATATCCGTCCACAATGGCAAGGAGTTCACGCCGGTCGAGATCCTGCCAGAGATGGTGGGCCACTATCTCGGCGAGCAGGCGATTACGTGCGGCAAGGTCCAGCACGGGGCGCCAGGTCTCAAGGCAACAAGGAGCTCCATGTTCATACCGCTCAAGTGAGCCCAATTCCAACGCTTTTCCTTTTTTTCCATTTTCCTTTTTTCTGTTTCGTGAAAAACTTTTTATAGCCCTCCAAGGTTGTAAAACTGCAATTCGGCTCATCATAACAAATCGGATGTGTGGTCAATGCCTGAATACGGCTACTCAATGGAAGATATTAATCCTGACCGGATGGCTAAGGCGAGTGGTAGAGATCTCCATATTTCGCCGAGGGAGGCCAGGGAAATTTGCGCAGCGATAAGGAACATGCAGCTAGATAACGCTATGAAGTACTTGGAGAGGGTCATTCAAAAGAAGGAAGGCGTGCCGTACGGGAGGTTCAATACCAACGTACCCCACCACGCAGAGATCTCATCAAGGTGGGGGATCCCATCAGGCAGGTACCCGATCAAGGCCTCCGCTGAGATACTCAACGTGCTGAAGAATGCGAAGGCTAATGCAGAGAACAAGGGTCTGGACGTCGAGAGTCTGAAGATCAAGCATGCATGCGCGCAGGCTGCAATGCAGATGCGGAACCACGTCCAGAGGGCCTTTGGCAGGTCGACACCGTTCTATCACCCGCTGACCCACGTTGAGATTGTAGTTGAGGAGGCAGGCAATTGAGCGTAATGCGTTTCTTCGTCAACAAGGCAGCTAAGAACATGGTTATTGACAATTATCTTAAGAGCGAACTCAAGAGGGCCGGATACGCCGGCGTGGAGTTCCAGAAGACCCCTCTGGGCAACAGGGTGGTCATCTATGCCGAGCGGCCGGGAATGGTCATTGGCAGGCAGGGCTCGACGATACGCGAGCTGGCCCAGACTATCGAGTCAAAGTACCACTTGGAGAGTCCGCAGATCGCGGTCATACCCGTTCAGACCCCTGAGCTGAATGCACGGATCATGGCGGGGCGCGTAGCCTCCGCACTTGAGAGGGGGATACACTTCAGGAGGTCCGCATTCATCGCCCTCAGGCAGATATCCGAGGCCGGGGCAAGAGGCGCAGAGATTATCATTCGAGGGAAGCTATCGACCGAGCGGTCGAGGTATGAGAAGTTCAGGACCGGTGCAACGCTGAAGGCCGGGAACCCGAGGAAGTATGCCATGGACACGGCAGTCACCCATGTCCAGCTCAAGCCTGGCA
Organism: uncultured Nitrososphaerota archaeon; assembly: GCA_964513415.1. Taxonomy (GTDB): domain Archaea; phylum Thermoproteota; class Methanomethylicia; order Methanomethylicales; family Methanomethylicaceae; genus Methanomethylicus. The sequence continues at coordinate 30,657 of CAZEMX010000001.1, read as the reverse complement.
TGTTCGGCATAAAGGTGAACATCTACCTCCCCGTGAATACCATAGACGACATCCATGTGGTCGAGCAGGCGCCAAAGGCTGCGGAGTGATGACGCATGGCAATCATCAGGATTCACGAAATAAGGAAGCTGGCGAAGGAAGAGCGCGCCAAGCGGCTATCTGAGCTGAAAGCAGAGCTCTCCAAGCTTATGGCCACCAAGGCCATGGGCGGCTCAATCGAGAACCCGGGGAGGATCCGCCTTCTTAAGAAGACGATCGCCCGGTTCCACACAGTCGCCCGGGAGGAGGAGCTTGGCATAGCTAAGGTCGAGACCGAGGGCAAGTCCCCCAAGGCAGAGAAGCCAGCAAAGGC
>CAZEMX010000001.1:5397-30205 GCA_964513415.1 uncultured Nitrososphaerota archaeon | reverse complement strand
GAGAAGCCAGCAAAGGCCGAGAAGCCAGCAAAGGCCGAGCCCGAAGCGCCCGAATCCGAGGAGGCCGGAGCCGCCGAAGAGCCGGCAGCCAAGGAGTCCAAGCCGAAGGCTAAGAAGACCATGGCCAAGAAGGAGGCTCCTAAAGAATGAACTTCAATGTCAACCCGCATAACCTGATTTACAGCGACTTGGTGGGTCTCAGGGTTCGCGTAGCCGCGAGCACGGATCCCACCCACGTCGGAGTAACTGGTACCGTAGTCGACGAGACCGCAAGGACGCTGGTCGTCTCAGCAGGCGGCCGCGAGAAGATCATCCCCAAGATCTCGTCAAGCTTTGCTTTTTGCCTCCCGAGTGAGGTAATGGTTGACGGCAGCTCCATAGCCTTCAGCCCGGAGGAGCGGCTGAAGAGGCTACAGAGGAGGAGAATGTAAATGTCACAGGCAAAAGATAGTAAAACAGCTTCATGTGGAGACATAAACTGCCCGATCCACGGAACACTCTCGACGAGAGGGTCAATCCTGACGGGCAAGGTCGTAAGCGATAAGATGCACAAGAACGTGGTCATCCAGATCGACTTCCTGCAGCACTATCCAAAGTTCCACAGGTACGCCAAGACGAAATCCAAGATACACGCCCACAACCCGCCGTGCATAGCAGCGGTGAAGGGCGACACGGTGACCATACACGAGTGCAGGCCACTTAGCAAGACTGTTTCGTTTGTGGTTGTTGAGAAGAAGGGTGGGGTCTGAGGATGGCGAAGAGAGGAAAGGGTTTAGGCGGAGGTATAACTTACAGGCCCGGCATAAGCGCAGGGCTCCATCACGAGTCGCTGCTCAAGTGTGCGGACAATAGCGGCGCAAAGGTGGTCATGATCATCGGAGTCCCGAGGGTCAAGACCAGAATCAGAAGGGTCGGGGCAGCCACGGTCGGTGACAAGGTCATCGTCTCAGTGAAGCAAGGCACGCCCGACACGAGGCGCCAGATCTTCCACTGCGTCATAGTCAGGCAGAGGAAGCCGTTCAGGAGGATGGACGGCACCTGGCTGCAGTTCGAGGACAACGCTGGGGTCATAGTTACTGAAGAGGGCGAGACAAAGGGCACCGAGATACGGGGCCCGGTGGCGAAGGAGGCCGCGGAGAGGTGGCCTAAGGTCGCCGGTCTCGCATCGATGGTGATCTGAGGGGGCAAATGCGATTGACTACCACTAAACCAAAGGCTCAGAGGAAGTCATACTCAGAACATTCGGCAAGGGTCAGCAGCATGCGTGCTCCACTCTCTACCGACCTCAGGTCGCAGTACTCACTGCGCACGGTGCAGGTCAGGAAGGGCGACTCCGTCTCTGTGGTGAGGGGCGATTACAAGGGGCACGAGGGCAAGGTAACCGGCGTCTTCACTTCAAAGATGAGGATCACGGTCGACGGCGTCAACATGCCAAAGATGGACGGGACAAACAAGCCTGTAATGCTGCTGCCGTCAAAGGTGATGGTTACCAAGCTGGACCTTTCAGACAAGGTCAGGAAGGAGTCTCTGGAGGGCTCCAAGAAATCCAAGTGAGTGGAGGAATAATCTTTGTCAAGACACCTAAAGACTTATCCGGCGCCAAGGTTCTGGCCGATCAAGATCAAGGAACGTGAGTTCGTGATAAGGCCCAATGCGGGTCCGCACAAGATTGTGAACTCGATGCCGCTGGGGCTCGTCCTCAGGGACGTCCTCGGCTACGCGAAGACTGTCTCAGAGGCCAAGCGTCTGCTCGCCGAGGGGAAGGTCCTCGTCGACGGCAAGGTCAAGACTGACTACAAGCTCCCGATAGGGCTCATGGACGTGATCTACCTCAAGCCGGCGGACGCCTATTACAGAGTTCTGCCAAACAGCGTCAACAAACTGGCACTCATGAAGATCACCGCCGAGGAGGCAGGTTTCAAGCTGGCAAAGGTCGCCGGCAAGCGCCTCCTGAAGGAGAAGAAGATGCAGCTCAACCTGCACGACGGGCACTGCGTATCAGTAGACGTCTCCGACCCGTTCAACGTCGACATGCCGTACCGGCTCATGGACACCGTCAAGGTCTCGCTGCCTGACGGCCAGATACAGGAGCACATACCGCTCGAGGTTGGCGCATACGTCTCTATAATCGGGGGGACCAAGATCGGCAAGTTCGGCACGGTGAAGGACATGCCTGCTACCAGGAGCCCCAACAAGCTCGCCACTATCACTATCGGGGACTCTGATGCGACCGTTACGCTTAAGTATCTATTCCCGATTGGTAAGGGGAGTCCGATCATCAACATAAATGGAGAAGTGACATAAGTTGTCCGAGGGTGCTACAGCCGCCGAGGGCGGCCAATTGAACCCCATGCTTGCACTGAAGATAGGCAAAGTAGTTGTAAACATGGGTCTGGGCGAAGGTGGAGAGAAGCTTGAGAAGGCAATGACCGTCCTCAAGTCTCTCACCGGAGTAACGCCATGCCCCAGGAAGGCCAGGAAGGCCATCAGGGATTTTGGGGTCCGGAAGGGGGAGAATATCGCCTGCGTGGCGACCATAAGGGGTCCTGCAGTCGATGATTTCCTGAAGCGTGCTTTCGAGTCGATGAAGAACAAGATCAAGGAGAGCTGCTTCGACGACTACGGGAACGTTTCTTTCGGCATCAAGGAGCACATTAACATGCCTGGCACCAAATACGATCCGACGCTGGGCATATTTGGCATGAACGTCTGCGTCGTCATCGAGCGGCCGGGATACAGGGTATCGCGCAGGGGCGAGCGCCCGGGCAAGATTGGTCGCAGTCACCGCGTAAACAAGGCCGAATCCATCGCGTTCATGAAAGACCGCTATGGGATAAGCCTTGATGTAAAGGAGGAGTAAATATGGGAAAGTACCACCACGCCAAGGATAGGAAGTTCGGCAAAGGCAGCAGGCGCTGCAAGCGCTGCGGGTCAAAGGGCAGCACGATCATCAGGCGCTACAGCCTCAACCTGTGCAGGCAATGCTTCAGGGAGTCTGCCGAGGGTCTGGGATTCAAGAAGTATATGTGAGGCTGATTTGACATGTGGGTTCAGGATCCTCTTGCAAACGCGCTTGTAAACATCATGAACAGTGAGGAGAGGGGCAAGACCGAGTGCATAGTCACTCCTGCCCCGAAGCTGATCGCAAACGTGCTTAGAACCCTGCAGAAGGCAGGCTACGTGGGCGAGTTCGAGCTGATCGACGACGGCAGGCTCGGCAAGCTCAGGATACAGCTGCTCGGAAGGATAAACAAGTGCAGTGTGATCAAGCCTTACTTCGCGGTATCGTACAACGAGCTGGACGACTGGGCACATAGGTACCTCCCGGCAAAGGACATCGGCTTCCTCATACTGACAACCTCGAAGGGAATACTCACGCACAAGGACGCCATCGCCAACAAGGTAGGCGGAAGGCTGATGGCATACGTCTACTAGGGGGGGCCAAGAAATGTCTGAGTACGCGTCTTTGAAGATAAACGTCCCCGATGGCATCCAGGTGTCGTTAGCCGGCTCGGCAGTCACAGTCACAGGGCCGAAGGGCAAGCTTACCCGAGACTTTGCGCACACAAGGATGAACATCTCGATCTCGGACAGCGAGATAACTATCGCTGCGCCCCTTAAGGGAAAGCGTCTGAAGGCGCTGGTTGGCACCGTCGGCGCACACCTCAAGAACATGTTCAAGGGAGTGACCACCGGGCACACCTACCACATGAAGGTGGCATACGCCCACTTCCCAATCACCGTCAAGGTAGCGGGGAAGCAGGTCATGATCGAGAACTTCATGGGTGAGCGGTCCAAGAGGGTTGCCAACATCGTGGGCAGCGTCAAGGTTACCGTACAGGGCGACGAGCTCACTCTGGAGGGCATTGACAAGGAGGAGCTCGGGCAGACTGCAGCTAACATACACTTCGCGACGCACGTCAAGAAGATGGATCCGAGGGTGTTCCAGGACGGCGTCTACGTTTCAGGGAGGGCATGACCATGGCGAACAAATCACCAAAGAACCTCAAGAAGGCCCTCGAAGTAAGGGCGAAGGTAGCAAGCGAGAGGCCGGACTTTCCGCGCTCTGAGACGCACCGCTTCCCGCGCCTCGGCGACAAGTGGCGCAGCAGCAAGGGCATAAGGTCGAAGATGAGGCTGAAAAAGCGCAGCCGCTTCGCCATAGTTGAGACCGGCTACCGCGGGCCAGTCATGGCCAGGGGGCTCCACCCGACAGGGAAGGAGGAGGTCCTCGTCCACAACGTCGGAGAGCTCGAAGGCCTCAACCCAGAGACGCAGGTCGTTCGCATCTCCGCAAGCTCGGGCAAGAAGAAGCGCCTCGAGATAAAGCAGAAGGCGGAGGAGCTTAAGCTTGACATATTGAACGTAAGGCCATCGGAGATACCGAAGGCCAAGGAAGAGGAGCCCGAAGAGTCTGAGACGGAGTCCAAGGAATCCGAATCCGAATCCGAGGAGTCCGAATCCGAATCCGAATCCGAATCCGAATCCGAATCCGAATCCGAGACCGAGGAGTCTCAGGACGAAGCCGGCGCCGACGAAGATGCGGAGGAGCCGGAAGAGGGCGATTCTGAAGAAGAGAAGGACGAAGAGGCTGACAGCAAATGAGTCTCAGAAACCAGAAGAGGATAGCCGCGGACGTCCTTAAGATCGGCGAGACCCGAGTATGGATCGATCCCGAGAGGTTCGAGGACGTCAGCATTGCAATCACACGCGACGACGTGCGCGCTCTGATAAAGGACGGTGCGATCGCCACCAAGCCGGAGACAGGCGTAAGCCGCGGCAGGTACAGGCACAGCCACCTCCAGAAGAAGAAGGGGCTGCGGAAGGGTCCTGGCACGAGGAAGGGCTGCGTGCAGGGCGACGAGTGGGAGAACCGTATCCGCTCGATGAGGGAGTTCCTGCGGCTCCTCAGGAAGAGGAAGATAATCACTCCTGCAGTCTACAGGACTCTCTACCTCAAGGCTAAGGGCGGCGCATTCCACGACAGGAGGCAACTCAAGTCCTACATAGAGGAGCACGAGTTGGCAAGGAGGTAAATGACATGGCAAAAGGAACTAACTACCGAGTAACCTTCAGGAGAAGGAGAGAGGCTAGGACCGATTACAGGCTCAGGAAGAAGCTCATAATCAGCGGGTCACTCAGGCTTGTGGTGAGAAAGTCCCTCAAGCACATCAACCTGCAGATCGTCGAGGCGAAGTTCGAGGGCGACTCAGTGTTGGCACATGCCGGCACGATCGAGCTCAAGAAGTTTGGCTGGAAGGGCGGGACAGGGAACCTCCCTGCTGCCTACCTTGCCGGGTTCCTCGTTGGCAAGAGGGCGGTGGCAATGGGCAAGACCTCTGCGATAGTTGACTTCAACAGCTACAAGATCACGGCCTCAAACAAGCTCTATGCCGCGCTGAAGGGCGCAATCGATGCCGGGCTCAGCATCCCACACGACAAGAAGGTCGTGCCAGATAACAAGAGGGTCAGCGGGGCGCACATAGCGAGCTACGCAGACGCCATGCAGAAGGCAGACCCAGCAAAGTACGCCGCCTACTTCTCCCAATACCTCGCGGGAGGCATTGCTCCGGAGAAGCTCGCCGAGCACTTTGAGGAGACGAAGAAACGGATCGAGAAAGAGGTAAAGTGATATGGCATACACAACAACCCAATGGGTCCCGAGGACCTCACTCGGAAAGCAGGTGCTGGAGGGCAAGATCACCAGCATCAGGGAGGTCTTCGAGCAGAACATCCCCATAAAGGAGCCCGAGATCGTCGACATGCTCCTCCCTGACATGAAGCACGAGGTGCTCGACGTAAACATAGTCCAGAAGCAGACCGACGCAGGCGAGATCACCAAGTTCAAGATAGGCGTTGTAGTAGGCAACAATGACGGCTATATCGGAATGGGCATAGGCAAGTCCAAGCAGATGCGCTTCGCAATAGACAAGGCGGTCGCGGACGCCAAGCTCAACCTCACGCCGGTGAGGCGCGGATGCGGCAACTGGGAATGCACCTGCGGAAAGGCGCACAGCCTGCCTTACAAGGTCGATGGGAAGAACGGCAGCGTCTCGGTGACGCTGATCCCTGCCCCTAGGGGCATAGGGCTGGTCGGCGGCGCGGTCGTCAAGACGATGCTCACATTCGCGGGCATCAAGGACGCCTGGGTAGTCTCATACGGAGAGACGAGGACTACGATCAACTTCGCGGGCGCGGTATACGAGGCGCTGAAGAACACTTACAGGTTCAAGCAGTGAGGTGCAAAAACATGAAAGTATTCTTACTCATACGCATCAGGGGCAGGATCGGAATATCCCCAGAGAACCTTGACACAATGGACCGCCTCAACATACCGAAGAAGCACAACGCAGCGATAATCACCGACGACCCTTCGATAATGGGCATGGTAAACAAGGTCGGGTTCTACGTGACGTGGGGCGAGATCAGCAAGGATGCGCTGGTGGCCCTGCTGCAGAAGAGGGGCAGGCTACCCGGAGAAGCCAAGCTTACCGATGATGCTCTGAAGGCGAACAACCTCGGATCGATCGAGGCGGTCGCCGACAAGATCCTCGCCGAGGGGAAGGTGCCTGAGCCGATCAAGAGGACGTTCAGGCTCACGCCCCCGAGCGGCGGGTTCAAGCATCACATAACGCGGCACATAAAGTCCGGCGGCGAGCTGGGCTACCGCGGCGCAGATATCAACGCCCTCATCGCTAAGATGATCTGAGCCTTTTTTGTGCTCAAAACTTTTTTTTATTCCTGCACCCCTACGTCACTTGGGGGATTTGAGATTCCTAAAAAGAGGAACTTCTGGAGCGACCCTTACTGGGACCTGGACCGGCTGGACGAGCTCATGGAGAGCTTCATGAACGAGGCATTTGAGTCCCTAAAGAGTGCTGAGAAGGCATACGGCAGCCCCATATACTACGGCTTCTCCGTATCCGTGGGACCTGATGGCAAGCCGATGATAAGCGAGTTCGGCAATGTCCGCCCGGGGCTTGAGGGTCCCGAGCTGCGCGAGGAGATATCCCCGTTGGTCGACATCATGGACAGCAACGACCGCGTCACGGTCTTCGCAGAGCTCCCGGGCGTGGACAAGAAGGAGATCGACCTGAAGGTCTCCGAGGACAGCCTGACGATATCTGTCAGCAAGGAGAAGCGGAAGTACTACAAGGAGGTCGCACTGCCCTTCAACATCAAGCCTGCGACCGCAAAGGCGAGCTACAAGAACGGCGTCCTTGAGGTGTCGCTGGAGAAGGCCGGGCGACCTTCCGGCAAGCGGATAACCGTCGAATAGTCCGCGTAAAAAGTAAAAATATTTAAGATAGGCGAAGGTTTTGTATCGCTAATCATAGTGGTGTTTATCATGGTAGTCAGAAAGGATCGCAAAGTTCGCAGGCAGCGCGGCTCTAGGCTTTACGGGTGGGGCCAGGTAGGTCAGCACAGGAAGTCTGGAATGCGCGGTGGCTACGGCGCAGCAGGTTTCCACAAGCACAAATGGAGCTATGTTACCACTAAGGAGAAAGATCACTTTGGCAAGGACGGATTCGTCAGGCCTGCCGCTGTCACTAACGAGATCAATGCGATCAATGTCGGTGCGATTGCTTCCATCGTTCACGGGAAGGTTCTCAGTCAGGACGAGAAGGGCCGTGCCGTGCTTGACATGTCCTCGATGGGCATAGACAAGCTCCTAGGCGGTGGAAAGATCGACTTCCCGATAGTCATCAAGGTCACGGGGACCACTGAGCTGGCCAAGAAGAAGGTTGCGGACGCAGGCGGAGAAGTACAGGTAGCAGAGTGAGCGTCCAATGGCCCGACTTCTGGAGCTAATGGACCCTATCGTGCGCCGGTTACCAGAGATCCCGAAGCCGCAGCGCAAAGTGCCCCTCAAGGAGAAGGCACTCTGGACAATCATAGCCCTGGCGATATACCTCGTTATGGCGGAGATCCCAATGTACGGGGTCCCGTTCTTCGAGACGGGCTATGAGCAGTACATGTTCTACAGAGTGATCTTCGCCTCCAAGCAGGGCTCGCTGATGGAGCTGGGGATCGGTCCAATAGTCACCGCGGGCCTCATCATGCAGATCTTAGCGGGCTCAAAGCTCCTCAACGTCAACATGTCCGACCCCAAGGACAGGGGGCTCTTCACCGGCACCCAGAAGATTCTTGCCATACTCATGACCTTGCTGGAGGGTGTGGCCTTCCTCCTGGGCGGGTCCTACGGCAGTCCGGACACGATCACCTCCGTCTTCATAATTGCCCAGCTGGTGGCGGTGGGCATCATCGTGCTGCTCATGGACGAGATGATCCAGAAGGGATGGGGCCTCGGGAGCGGCGTCAGCCTCTTCATCCTGGCGGGAGTTGCCCAGCAGGTGATGTGGCTGTCGTTCTCGCCGTTCGGGCCGGTCGACACGCTGAACAGGTCGCTCGGCGCCATAGTTGCCACATTCCAGACCCTCCTCTCCGGGCAGAACTTCATGACGATACTGTCAAGGTACCCTTACCCTGACCTGACCGGGTTCCTCACGATGCTGCTCGTCTTCTTCATCGCCGTGTACCTGGAGGGCATGAAGATCGAGATACCCGTTGCCTACGCCAAGTACGGCGGCATGAGGGCTAAGATACCGCTCAAGTTCATGTACGTCTCGAACATACCCATCATACTTGCGTCGGCGCTCTTCGCCAACTTCTACTTCCTCGGGCAGATGCTATGGAGGAACTTCAACGTGGCGAACGACAACGTTTGGGTCAACTGGTTCGTCCAGATGAACGCCACCGCCTCGACGTCCACCGCCAACGCGCCCCTGCTCCCGAACTGCCTCCTATACTACTTCCAGGCTCCAAAGAGCGTCACTACCGTGGCGGCGGACCCCGTTCACGCGATCGCCTACCTGCTCATACTGGTTGGCTTCTCGATCGTCTTCGCCAAGGTCTGGGTCGAGGTCTCGGGGATGAGCGCGAGGGCGCAGGCCGACCAGCTCGTGAACGCCGGCCTGCAGATCCCAGGGTTCAGGAGGTCGCCGGCGATAATCGAGCAGATCCTCAACAGGTACATCCCATCGCTGACGCTGCTGAGCGGCATAATGATCGGCCTGCTGGCAGGGATCGCCGATATGCTCGGCGCCATCGGCAGCGGTATAGGCATATTGCTGTCCGTCGGAATAATATACCAATACTACCAGATACTTGCCAAGGAGCAGCTCACGGAGGCATATCCGGGCCTGGGCAAGTTCCTGGGACAGGACTGATGACCGGCGCATAGCCTAGGGCGCCCCTGCCACCGGCCTGCGCTAGGCGGGTCGGTGCCGGAGGGCACTTGGCGCAAGGCGCCGGAGTCCGTCGAACCGGACTGGAAAAATGTGGAGTGAAAAAAATGCCGAAAAGCACTGCGCGAAAAGGTCGCCTCGTGATCGTAACCGGGATCCCAGGCGTGGGCAAGACTACCGTCCTCACCGCCGCGCTCGCCGCATGCAACGCGCGATCCGTGAATGTGGACTTGGTCAACTATGGCAACATGATGTTCGAGGAGGCCTCCAAGAAGGGCCTTGTGAAGACCAGGGACGAGATGCGGAGGCTGGGCGTCAAGACGCAGGTCCAGCTCCAGCTGGCCGCCGCAAAGGCGATAGCCCGGATCGCAGCCAAAGGAAACGTGCTGCTGGATACCCACATGTTCATAAACACGCCCATTGGGTTCATGCCCGGGATACCGTCCTGGGTCGGCGAGTCGCTGAAGCCGGATTCGATCGCGCTGCTTGAGGCAGACCCTGCCGAGGTATCCAAGCGGAGGCAGAAGGACGCCGCCATAAGGGCCAGGGAGGCCGACTCCCCGGAGCGGATCAGCGAGCACCAGCTGCTCGGCAGGTCGGGCGCGGCAGCCCTTGCCGTCCAGACCGGGTGCACGGTTGTGATCGCGCACAACAGGGAGGGCGCAGCCGAGGCGGCGGCGAAGGTTATCGCCGACCTATTCATGTGAGACTGATCAAAAATGGCCTTAGAGTTCCTATATGAGATCTTCAACGGAATCGTAGTGGCAATATCCAACGCGCTTGGACCTTGGAACGACTATCCGCTGGCAACGATCACGATCCTGCTGCTCACCATACTGATGTCAACGATATCTACCGTGGCGACGAGGATGCTGGTGGACGTCGACGTCATGCGGAGGCGCAACCTTGAGATGCGCGAGTGGCAGAGCGCATACAGCAAGGCGCTGAGGGCCAAGGACGAGAAGACGGTCGCCAAACTGAAGAAGAGGGAGCCCGCAGTCAAGCGCGCCCAGGCTGAGATGTCGAAGGACCAGTTCAAGCCCCTGCTCGTGACCATGGTCCCGTTCTTCATCTTCTACTACATCTTCAGTGCTGTCTTCGGCTACAACCAGGTCGTCGTGGCATACTCGCCGATAAGCATCCCCTTCGTTGGGGAACAGTTCAACTTCTGGGTCTGGTACCTCATCTCGTCGTTCAGCATGTCCGCATTCATCCAGCGCCTCTTCAAGATGCCGACATACTCCGACTGAGACCCATCCATGGAACAGGAGTGCGCCCCACCGGGGGCGACAACAACCTTTTTCTTACAGCTCGAACCCCGTTATCCCCAGAGTCCTGGTGTTCCACATGACCGCCGCGTTTCCGGAAGACCTCATCATTACCATAAGCGGACCCGCCGGATCGGGTAAGTCGCACTGCGCCACCCGCATCGCCGAGCGCTTCGGGATACCGTGCCACTCGGCGGGCGCGGTCTTCAGGGCGATGGCCGCAGAGCGGGGCGTCCCCGTAGTCGAGTTCTCAAAGATAGCCGAGGCCGATCCCGAGATAGACCGTGAGGTGGACAGGCGCACCGCCGATCTGGCCAAGAAGGGCGCCTCCGTGATGGAAGGCCGGCTCGTCGCCTGGTTCTCCGGCAGGGAGCGGAGGCTCAGCTTCTACCTCACCGCGCCATTCGAGGAGAGGGCAAGGCGCATAGCCGAGAGGGAGTCCATATCCCTCAAGGATGCATCCTCCAGGACCCGGGCAAGGGAGGCGAGCGAGCGCAGGCGGTACAGGAAGCTCTACTCGCTCGACATCTCCGACCTCTCGAGCTATGACTTCGTGATCAACACCGCAAAGTGGGACAAGGAAGCGATCATAGACCTGCTGGAGTCTATCGTCTCGCTGCACATCAAGCGCGGCGGCCCGTAGGCGCGCTGCGCCCCCTGACGGGTAAGTATATTGGAATGTTTAGCGTTCGTTCATGTGAATGGGTAGGGTGGATGGTGTCCTGGATTGGAGCAAAGCGAGGAGTTCGTGGTCAAGAGTGACGAGCGGTCTAGCCCCAACCATGGGTGGATGCCCTCGGAGCGCCCGATAAAGGAGTACTTCTCGACGGGCGTGATAAACCTGGACAAGCCGCCCGGGCCCAGCAGCCACGAGGTCGTGGCGTGGGTCAAGCGCCTCCTCGCGGTCGACAGGTCGGGGCACGGCGGGACCCTCGACCCGAAGGTCAGCGGCGTGCTGCCCGTTACGCTCGGGAGGGCCACCCGCATAATCGCGTTCATGATGAGGTCTGGCAAGGAATACGTCTGCCTCATGGAGCTGCACCATGAGGTCCCCAGGGAGCGCCTCATGGAGGTCATCAATGAGTTCGTGGGGCCGATCTACCAGCTCCCGCCAGTCAGGTCGGCGGTCAAGAGGGCCCTGCGCATACGGACCATCTACTCCATCGATATGATCGAGTCGAGCGGTAAGTTCGTCCTCATGCGGGTCAGCTGCGAGGCCGGGACATACATCCGGAAGCTCTGCCACGACATGGGCGAGGTTCTGGGCTGCGGCGCGCACATGCGGGAGCTCCGCAGGACGCGCGCCGGGCCGTTCAGCGAGACCAAGGGGATCCATACCCTCCACGAGCTGCTGGACGCGATCACCCTCTGGAAGACGTCAGGGGACGAATCCCTGCTCCGGTCCGTGATAAGGCCCATCGAAGAGGCCATCCGCGCCTTCCCGAAGGTCGTCGTGAGGGACTCCGCGATCGACGCCTTCTGCCACGGCGCTAACTTGGCGTCGCCCGGCCTGCTCAAGGTGAGCGCGTCCGTCAAGGCCGGCGACAGCGTCTGCGTCATGAGCGGCAAGGGCGAGCTCGTGGGGCTCGGCAAGGCCAGGATGTCGGCGCAGGAGATGGCCAAGGCCGATCACGGCATACTGGTCGACAACGAGCGGGTCGTGATGGAGCCAGGAACATACCCGAAGGGCTGGTCTGCAAAGTGAGTCCAAGGGAGGATGACCGCGCCGGGCGAGGCCCCGGACGCGAGCGCGGGCGCATCCAGCACTACTACTCCAGTTCGCCGCGGAGGTCCGACAAGAGCTACGTGATCAAGTTCACTCTCAAGGGGCGCATAATAGAGCTCGCAAGCTCCGGGGGCGTCTTCTCGAAGGATAAGGTCGACCTCGGGACGCAGGTCCTGCTGGCGAGCTTGGACCTACCTGAGCGCGGCGACGTCCTCGACCTAGGGTGCGGCTACGGCGTCATCGGGATAACAATCGCGAAGCTGCGTCCGGGCGTCAAGGTTACCCTGGCCGACGTCAACCCGGTGGCAGTCAAGCTTGCGTGCCAGAACATCGAACGGAACGGCGTCGGCAACGCGTCTGCCCTCGTCAGCGACCTGTACTCTGCCCTCGGCGGGGCAACGTTTGACATGATCGTCTCCAATCCGCCCCTCGCCGCCGGGTACGCCGTGATCTTCCCCCTGATCGAGGGGGCACTGCCAAGCCTGAAGCCGGGCGGGCGCCTGGTCCTTGTGCTGAGGAAGGGCGTCAACGCCATCCCAAGGAAGATGGAGGCGGTATTCGGCAACGTCACGCTCGTCTCCAGGAAGAGCGGTTACCGCGTCTTCATCTCCAAGAGGGCGCCCCCAGGGCAGGGCGGTAGCCCCGCCGAGCGGAAGGAAAAAGCAAAAGAAGAAGTACCTCCTGATTCCTAAGGAGAGCGCCGAGTGCCGAAGTATCCTAGCCTGGTAGGGAGCAATCTGCAGAAGGCTCACGCCTGGAGAACGGGCTAGTACCTGTCAAGTCAGCTTGTGACTCGTCAGGGTCTCGGGGGTTCAAATCCCCCCTTCGGCGCCAACAATCATCACCTGCATCATTAAATCCGCATGATAGTGCCCCTCGCGCCCGCACATGCTGGACGCTCCTGCAAAGTCGCCCGGCAAGAGCCTGCCCTTCAAAAATCCCCCCTTTCCGCCGTTAGAGTTAAATACTATTATATTGTTTCTAATTTGCCTCGAAGAAGGGATGCGTCTATTGAGTTCATCGTTTAGACATATTGTCCGAATAGCCGATGCGGACCTGAAAGGGGAAGATAAGGTAGCGTACGCATTGAGCAACATAAGGGGCGTTGGCATCAACATGGCATACGCCATCACTCGAACATGCGGCGTTGACCCCGAGGGTCGCGTTGGCTTACTTCTGGACAGCGACTTGAAGAGGATAGAGGAGGGACTGTCGACGATTCAGAGCAGGTTCCCGCCTCGCATGCTTAACCGGAGGAAAGATCCGTTCACTGGTAAAGATGTTCACTTGATCGGCTCAGATCTGGTGGTCGGCATGAAGTCCGACATAGACCTGATGAGGAAGACCAAGTCTTGGAAGGGCATAAGGCACTCGCTTGGCCTCAAGGTCCGCGGACAGTGCACCAGGACTACAGGCAGGTTCGGCACCGCAGTAGGCGTCTCGAAGAAGTCTGCTGTTCAGCAGGCCCAGAAGGCTCCTGCTGCCGCCCCTGCAGGGCAGGCGTGAGGTGTTCTGAATGGGTGATCCTAAGAAGAGCAGACGTCTATGGCAGGGTCCAAGGCATCCCTGGAAGAAAGAGAACCTTGTGAAGGAGCTGGCACTGCTCGGTAAGTTTGGCCTGAGGAACAAGAGGGAGCTCTGGCTGGCAAACTCGATACTGAAGTCATACAGGGCGCAGGCAAGCTCGATACTCGGCCTCAGCGAGGCGGAGAGGGCTGCCCACGAGAAGGAACTCATCCGGAAGCTCTCGAACCTTGGACTGCTGACCGAGGAGTCCGTCCTCGACAACATCCTCGGCCTGAGCGTCGATGACATTCTCGAGCGCAGGCTGCAGACGGTCATCATGAAGCTCGGCATTGCGCGCACGCCGCACCAGTCAAGGCAGCTGATAGTTCACGGTCACGTAAAGATCGGAGACAGGCGCGTAACCACTCCTGGATACATGGTGAGCAGGAACGAGGAGCCGCAGATATCCTGCAACCTCGCGCTCGCCGCAGTTCCGGAGCCCGCCGCCACCGCCGCAAAGGGGGCATGATGAGTGTCAAGATTCGATAAGGGCATGAAGTGGGGACTTGCAAACATCTACAGCTCATACAACAACACCATAGTCCATATCACCGACCTGACTGGCGCCGAGACAGTGGCGTTCCAGTCCGGAGGACGCATCGTAAAGTCCGACCGCGAGAAGCCGTCGCCTTACGCCGCAATGGTATCCGCGACCCGCGCAGCGCAGGAGGCGCTGGAGAAGGGCATCAGCGGCATACACATACGGATCAGGGCTCCAGGCGGCCACAAGAGCAAGACACCTGGCCCAGGCGCCCAGGCATCGATCAGGGCACTGGCGAGGGCCGGAATGATCATAGGGCGGATAGAAGACGTTACCCCCGTCCCTCACGACACCACGAGGAGGCCAGGTGGAAGGAGAGGAAGGAGGGTCTAGTCGAGAAGGCTTAAATATCCTTCTCCATTTTCCAATTTTAATCATGGAGGAATTGTTCCGTGGACGTTGAGATTCTCGATGCAACCGATGGGCAACTGAGGGTGAAGGTCAGCGGCGCTGACCCGACATTCATGAACGCAATAAGGCGCATCATAATGTCCGAGATACCTGTCACGTCGATCGAGTTGCTTTACATCATCGAGAATACAGGCGTCCTCTACGACGAGATTATCGCTCACAGGATGGGATACATCCCGCTCAAGGGCGGTGAAGGTCTCATCTTCACGAAGGACTGCGACTGCCAGGGGAAGGGGTGCCCGAGGTGCGAGGCGATCCTCACCATGGACGTCACGGCAAGCGAGGACAACTTCAAGGTTCTGTCCGGCAGGCTCAAGGCTGAGGGGGCGGTCTTCGCGGCAAACACGGAGATCCCGATCGCCGAGCTCAACGCTGGGCAGAGGCTGGCTCTCGAGGCGAGGGCGAGGCTGGGCACTGCAAAGCAGCATGCCAAGTGGCAGCCTGTCTCGATTGCCGTGGTGAAGTACGAGCCCCAGATCAAGATTGACCAGAAGGCGTGCGACCTGTGTGCACTATGCGTGGACGAGTGCCCCAAGAAGATCCTTGCGATCAAGGATAAGCGCCTGGTCGTGACGTCGCAGCTGGCATGCTCGCTCTGCAAGGTGTGCGAGAGCATATGCCAGAAGGGTTCCATCAAGGTAACTTACGACGACTCAAAAGCCGTGCTGACTATCGAGACGGCCGGCGGAATGGCGAACGAAGAGCTGGTCTCGGCCGCAGCCGACGTCCTGCTCAACAAATCTTCAAGCTTAAGAGAGGCTCTAAAAGAATTGCCGGAGGCAGCGTAATTGGTCAAAAGAACACTACCTACAAACCCGAAGACGAGGCGCCTGATCAAGCTACTCAGGAAGGCTTCTAGTTCAAACGAATCAGCAGTATGGAGGACTTTATCTGACTCCCTCTCGACGCCGACAAGGCAGAGGGTATCGATGAACGTAAGCAAGATTGACCGGCTCGCAGAGGAAGGAGACGTGGTCGCGATCCCTGGGAAGGTCCTTGGGTTCGGTAACATCGGCAAGAAGGTCGACGTCGCGGCGCTGTCCTTCAGCCAGTCTGCGAAGGATAAGATCGCGCAGGCCGGCGGCAAGGCGCTCACGTTTGAGGCTCTGATGATCGCCAACCCGCACGGCAAGAACGTGAGGATATTGAGGTGAAACCGATGTCTGATGTTGTTTATATTGATGGCACAAACCTACGCTTTGGAAGGGTTGCCTCGAAAGTGGCAAAGCGCCTGATAAACGGAGAGCAGGTTGTTGTTGTAAACGTCGATAAGCTGGCAGTATCGGGGAGCAGGGCGTCCGTCATGAGCAAGTACGAGCGATGGATGCAACTCCGAACCCACAAGAACCCTGAGAAAGTCGGCCCGAAGCAGCACCGCTCGCCGGACAGGCTGCTCTTCTACTCGGTAAGGAACATGCTGCCAAAGGCGCCGTCCGGTAAGGAGGCGCTCAAGCGTCTGAAGGTCTACATCGGCGTCCCTGAGGAGCTCAAGGCCGCAAAGCTGGAGACCATTGAGGACGCAGACATAAAGACCCTTAGGGGCAATTACATGCTGCTGATCGAAGTGTCAAAGATTCTAGGGTGGTCACTCCCATGAGCGAGAAGATTGTAATCGTAAGCGGGAAGAGAAAGACCGCGGTGGCCCGCGCGACCGCAACTAACGGTAACGGAAAGGTCCTCATCAACGACGTCCCGCTGGAGATCCTCCAGCCATCAATTGCAAGGATGAAAATCCAGGAGCCGATATTGGTGCTCGGTAACGAGTTCTCCAACAAGGTGGACGTGGATGTCAAGATCGAGGGTGGCGGCTTCATGGCGCAGGCCGAGGCTGCCAGGGTCGTGGTCTCCAACGCCCTCTCTGAGTTCCTCGGCGATTCCGTCAGGAAGAAGTTCCTCGAATACGATAGGAGGATGCTCGTCGACGACCCGAGGCGGACGGAGCCGAAGAAGTTCGGTGGGCACAGCGCAAGGAGAAGGAAGCAAAAATCATACAGATGAGGGGCACATCATGATCATCCCTGTTCGCTGCTTTACCTGCGGCAAAGTCATAGCCGACAAGTGGGAGGAGTTCAAGGTAGGCATCGCGAAGGGGGAGAACCCGGCGGAGGTCCTCGACCGCCTGGGCGTGAAGAGGTACTGCTGCAGGAGGATGTTCCTCTCGCACGTTGACCTCGTCGAGGATGCCCTCAAATTCTCGGTAAGCACCAAGGAAGAAGGAAAAATATAAAAGGTATGGTCGAATTCTGAAATTTGCATCAATATCATAAGGTGGAACTCATGGCAACACTCGAAACCGCCGACCTGCTCATACCCCTCGAGGTCTACCTCGCAGCCGGTATCCATATTGGCACACACGTCAAGACAAACGACATGAAGCCTTTCATCTACAGAGTAAGGCCAGACGGTTTGTATGTACTCGACGTACGGAAGACCGACGAGAGGATAAGGACGACTTCAAAGTTCATCTCAAGGTTCAAGCCGGAGAGAGTCTTTGCCTCCTCTGCGAGGCAGTACGGATTCAAGCCGGTGGAGAAGTTCACGTCGATGATAGGCGGCAAGGCGCTGACAGGGCGTTTTATCCCCGGAACCTTCACGAACCCCAAGCTCACGAACTACGTTGAGCCGGAGCTGCTGATAGTGACCGACCCGCGCGCGGACTGGCAGGCTATGGTCGAGGCGGCCGAGGTTGGCATACCCGTCCTTGGCTTCTGCGACACCGACAACCGGTCACAGCTGATGGACCTTGTGATCCCCATCAACAACAAGGGGAGGAAGTCGCTGGCCCTGGCCTACTGGCTCCTGACCCGGCAGATACTCCGTGAGAGGGGCGAACTGGGCCCGACAGCCGAACTCCCGGCAACCCTTGAGGACTTCGAGTCCAAGATGCTCGTTGCCGAAGAGGAGTATGGCGAGTATGACCTCGAGGGATAGATGCCCCCGGGTCTCGAATACTTTTTACGAAGGCACTCCGTCCCTCCTGCGCGAGCAGATCAAGTGGTGCTTCCTGCACAGGGTGGGGCCGGGGTCGCTCCCAATACAGGATGAATGCGCAATCGCCGGCGCCGGCATGCCAAGTAAATCCCCGCACAGCGAATCGGTCGCGATCATATCGCCGCACGCGGGCTTCGTCTATTCAGGTCCAATCGCCGCACATGGGTACCTGCGCCTGTCGGCGGAGCAGCGGCCCGACGTTGCCGTGATCATCGGGCCCAACCACACGGGCTACGGCGCCGGCGTCTCCGTCTGGGGAGGCGGCGGATGGCTGACCCCCCTCGGCCGCCTGGAGGTGGACGGCGGCATAGCGAAGGCGATATCAGCCTCGGGCGCCGCGGAGCTCGACGAGGACGCGCACGTAGACGAGCACTCCGTGGAGGTCCAGCTCCCCTTCCTGCAGTTCATCTACGGGAACGGCATCAGGATCGTGCCGGTATGCATGATGCTCCAGGACTACGCCTCGTCGAGGGAGCTGGGGATCGCAATCGCCGGCGCCCTCAAGGGGAGGCGCGCCGTGGTGATCGCCAGCACAGACTTCTCGCACTACGTCCCTTACAAGGAGGCTTACCGGAAGGACTCGATCGCCGGCGAGGCAATACTCCGCATGGACCCGCGCGCGGTCGAGTCCGCCGTCGTACGCGAGGGCATAAGCATGTGCGGCCCCGGGCCCGTGATGGCTGCCCTGGCCGCCGCCCTCTCGATGGGCGCGGAGTCGTGCGAGAGGCTATGCTACGCGACGTCCGGCGACACCTCGGGGGACAGGGGCAGCGTGGTGGGATACGGCTCCTTCGTGATGCGCCGCCCGCCCATGCCGCAATAAGCAAGAGTTAATTGTCATATTGCAGCATAGCATATGACAACATCACCCGAACCGGCTGGTCAACTCATGCCTTCACAAAAGCACGACCTCGCGGTGCCATTCTCAATCCCGCTGCTCGGCGAGTCCTACGTGAGCGTGGGGTGCCCTATCATAGCCGCGTCGACCGGCTTGGTCCTCCGCGTCTCCTGCGCGGTCGATGGCGTGACCGGTCCAGCCGATGTCCGCATCACCTCCCCGCGTCTCAGGAAGGCATGCCTGCGCGCCCTCAGGGCAGCAGGGATATCCGGCACGGTCTCCTTCTCATTCCCAAACCTTCCGCCATGGGCAGTCCAGGATGCCGACATGCTCGCCACGGCCGCCTCGCTATACCTTGCTGGCACTGATGCCATGGAATCGCTCGCGCCGTCGCTGCTCAAGGGCGCCGACGACAGGGCGTTCATCGACCTTGTGCGGGCAATGACGAGCCTCTCGGGGGGCTTCGTGGCAGGGCGCAGGGGCGAGGGCGTGGTCTCGATAGAAGGCGATATGGGCGCCGCTCTCTGCGCGGACCTCGTCAGGAGGCGCCTGAGCGTGAGGCCTACCATAGGCCGCTTCAGCGCCGCCCACCCCGACCTCGCGGAGCCGTTCTGGCACATCCTCGGGCATCTTGTACTGCAGGGCGTCGATGCCATAAGGGCCGGCGACGCCCCGCTCCTCGGCAGGCTCATGACGCTAGAGTCGCGCCTCTCGCTGGCCGTCGGGCTCACGGAAGAGCGCGAGCTGCTCCGCCTGTCCCGATCCGTGCCTTCCCTGGGCTGCAAGCCGGTAAGGTGCGACGGCCTCTCCGGCGCTCTGCACCTGGTCGGCGCCGGCATGCCGCAGCCGCAGCCGCAATCGCCGGTGCGCCATATCCTCAATTTCAATCGAGAGGGGGTCACTCAGGATGATTGAAGCCGACTACGTTCTGAAGCTCGGAGGGTCCGCCATAACCCACAAGGACACTCCATTCTCCGCCAACACCGCCTGCATCAGGCGGCTCGCGAAGGAGATCTCCGGGAGCGTTGGCAAGAGGATCATACTTGTCTACGGAGGGGGGTCATTCGGCCACGCCGCCGCGATCAGGCACCTCTCAGGGGGGCTGGTGTCCAGCCCGTCGGGCATCGCCGAGGTGAGGGCCGCGATGCTAGCGCTGACAATGGAGCTGACGCGGGGATTCATGGCGGAGGGGGTGCCGATCTTTGCGCTGAACCCGTCCAGCTGCCTCGTCTTCGGCAACGGCGGCTCCATCAGGTTCGGGGGGGCCGCCATCGAAGCCATCGAGAAGGCGCTTGAGGGGGGGCTCATCCCCGCGATGGGCGGCGACATCATCCTGGACCGCGGAGGTGGCGCCCGCATACTCTCCGGCGACACAATCGCGCGCATGCTTGCCCTCCGGTTCAGGGTCAAGACGCTTGCATTCGGGACCGACGTCGACGGCGTCCTCGGGCCGTCCGGTGCCATCCGCGCGATAAGCAGGGCGGAGCTGCCGGGCGTGATCGGGATGGTCGGGGGCAGGTCCGGCGACGTGACCGGGGGCATGTCCGGGAAGCTTGCCGCGGTGCGCGACTACCTCTCAAGGGGAGGTCGTGAGGTCCTCATATTCAACGCCTGCAAGCCCGGCACATTGGCGAGGGCGCTCTCCGGGAGCCCTGAAGGCACTCTTATTAAATGAGTTCACGCTACTATCAATCAGGTAATCCTGATGAGCTCTGACAGGAAGCTGAAGCACCTGGAGATATGCCGGGACAAGGATGTTCGCGCCCGCCGCGAGACGACTCATCTCGATGACGTAACGCTCATACACAGCGCGGCGCCGGAGCTGAACTTCTCGGAGATCGACCTCGAGACACGGCTCTTCGGCAAGACCCTCGCCGCGCCGCTCCTCATATCCGCCATGACCGGCGGGCACCCCGCAACGAAGAAGGTCAACGAGAACCTCGCGAAGGCCGCCAAATCCGTCGGCATAGGGATGTGCGTGGGGAGCCAGCGCGCCGCGATCGAGGATCCGCGCATGGCCGAGACATTCAGCGTCGTCAGGGACGTCTCGCAGGAGATGCTGGTCATCGGGAACATAGGGGCGCCGCAGCTGATATCCGGCGACGCAGCCGATTACGCGCAGAGGGCCGTCGAGATGATCAGCGCCGACGCTCTGGCCGTCCACCTCAACCCCCTGCAGGAGGTCGTCCAGCCAGGCGGCGACACGAAGTACAGGGGCGTGCTGGAGGGCCTCGCACGGATCACCCGCGCGCTCAAGGTCCCCGTCATAGTCAAGGAGACCGGCTGCGGCATCTCCTCTGCCATCGCCAAGGCGCTCTTCGCGGCCGGGGCGGCGGCAGTAGACGTCGCCGGCCTCGGCGGGACTAGCTGGGCCGCGGTCGAGCATTACAACGCCCTCATGAGCCACGACGACATCAAGGCGCATGTGGCCGAGACCTTCTGGGACTGGGGGATACCCACCGCCATGAGCATCTGGGAGGTGGCCTCGCTTAAGTCGGGCGCCACCCTGATCGCGTCCGGCGGCATAACGAACGGGCTGGATGCCGCAAAATCTATAGCCCTCGGGGCCGACCTTGCAGGCATAGCCAGGCCCCTCCTGCTGCCCGCATATTCGGGAGCCTCCGATGCGAGGCGGGTTCTCGAGGAGGTCATATACGAGCTGAAGGTCGCGTCCATGCTCACCGGGTCGGGGTCTGTCAAGGCCCTCAAGTCTGCAAGGGTCTCCCTCAGGGGTGACCTCCTCGGCTGGGTGACGCAGAGCAAGTTGGGCATCAGGTGAACTCAATGCTCAGTGAAGAGATCAACCGTGTGGCAGAGGAGGTAAGCGCGATCCTTAGGGGCTCGCTGACTGCCGACTGCAGCCCGCTTTACCGTGCTGCCTACCACCTGCCATCGCAGGGCGGCAAGCGCATGCGCCCGTTTCTCGTGGCGAAGTCGAGCGAGCTCGTCGGCGGGTCGGCCAAGCCGGTCATCCCCGCCGCGGCTGCCGTCGAGCTTCTCCACAACTTCACGCTCGTTCACGACGACATAATGGACAACGACGCGCTGAGGAGGGGGGTGCCGACCGTGCACACCGTGTGGGGCATGCCTATGGCGATCCTCGCAGGCGACCTCATGTTCGCGAAGGCGTTCCAGATCCTCCTGCGCGCCGGTGGCGATGACCGCAGGATCCGCGCCGCAGCCGACGAGCTTGCGACGGCGACCATCGACCTCTCCGAGGGGCAACACCTCGACATGTCCTTCGAGGAGAGGCGCGACGTCCGCGAGGACGAGTACCTCGCGATGATCTCCGGGAAGACCGCCGCGCTCTTCAGGGCCAGCGCGAAGATCGGCGCGATCCTTGGGGGCGGATCCGACGAGGCGGTCGCCAGGCTTGGGGAGTACGGTTGGAACATGGGGATGGCATTCCAGATTTACGATGATTACCTCGGGCTGACCTCGAAGGAGGATGTCCTCGGCAAGGCGATAGGCAACGACATCCGCGAGGGCAAGAAGACGCTCATAGTCATAAAGGGGATGTCATCCGACGCAGCCCCCCTGCTGAGCGATGCACTGGGCAAGAAGAGCGTCCCGAACGAAAAAATGGCGGCGCTCCTCGGGCATCTGCAGGAGAACGGGACTTTCGGCTACGTCTATGCGAAGGCAAAGTCTTATGTCGACGCCGCGCTGGGGTCCCTCTCCCCATTCCCAGAATCCGCAGCAAGGGCCTCCCTCTTCCAGCTCGCCCAGATGGCAATCTCGCGGAAGAAGTGAGCGCCCGCCGCCTCGACCCTCCGTTCACAACAGATAATAGCAACCTGACCGATACACAATCGCTGAACCGCGGCATTGGCCGCGACAGAACCGTGAGGCGACCACGATGGCAGACCCCGAAGCAATACGTGCGGCGCTGTTGAGGCACGCATTATCGAACGCCATAAAGTACGGCGGCAAGGCAAACCCCAACGCAGTCGCAGGGATGGCATTCTCGGAGGACCCCTCCCTAAAGGCGAACACCAAGGATGTCTTCAGGCTCGCCGCCGAGGTGGCGTCGGAGGTCAACAGGATGGGCCTCGATGCTATTAAGGCAAAGGCCGAATCCTTGGGAGTGGGCGCGCCGAAGGAGAAGCCGAAGCAGGTCGAGCGCATCCTGCCCGCGCTGCCGAACGCCTCAAAATTCAAGGTCATAAAGGTCCGCTTCGCGCCGAACCCTGACTCGGTCATCCATCTGGGCAACACCAGGGCCGCCCTCCTGAGCGACGAGTACGCCAAGATGTACGGCGGATCATTCGTGCTCCGGTTCGAGGACACGTCGCCCTCGATCAAGCCCCCGCAGGCAGAGGCCTACGAGATCATCAGGCAGGACCTCAAGTGGCTCGGCGTGCACTGGGACGAGGAGGCGATCCAGTCAGACCGGCTGCCAATCTACTATGACCACGCGCGCAGGCTGATCGAGCTCGGAGGGGCCTACATATGCACCTGCAAGGCCGAGGCGTTCCGGGCCCTAGTCACCCAGAAGAAGCCCTGCCCGTGCAGGGAACTCCCCCCGTCCGAGCAGCTGGAGAGGTGGGGGCGGATGCTGAGCGGGAAGATCAGGCGCGGCGGGGCAGTCATGCGCGTCAAGACCGACCTCGAACACCCCAACCCCGCGATCAGGGACTGGCCCGCGATGCGAATAGACACCGCGTCGCACCCGCGGATCGGAAAGAAGTACCGGGTCTGGCCGCTCTACAACTTCGCGTCCGGCATAGACGACCATCTCATGGGCATAACCCACATCCTCCGGGGAAAGGAGCACGAGGTCAACATGCACCGCCAGAAGTACATGTACAGGCACTTCGGCTGGGACTACCCAGAGGCGATACACTACGGGCGCCTCAAGATCGTCGGCACCGTCCTTAGCAAGTCCAAGATCCGGGCCGGCATCGAGTCGGGGCTCTACACGGACTGGAGCGACCCGCGCTTGGGCACCATCGCCGCCCTGCGCCGCCGGGGTTTCGTCCCTGAGACGATAAGGCGCCTTATACTCGAGTGCGGCGTGCGCCCATCCGAGGCGACGATAAGCTGGGAGAACGTGGATGCGATAAACCGCAAGATACTGGACCCCTTGGTGAAGCGGTACGTCTATATCGCCGACCCTGTGGCCTTCGAGATCGGGGGGATCCCGAAGGCGTTCACTGCCAAGGTGGCCCTGCACCCTGACCACCCCGAGTGGGGGGCAAGGGAGTTCGCGGTCTCGCCGGAATCCCCTATAATCTCTCTGCCATCCGGGGACATGGCCCAGCTGAAGAAGGGGTCAGCGTTCAGGCTGATGAACCTCTTCAACGTGGAGGTCACCCGCGCCGGCAGGGGCAGGTTCGTCAGCGAGGACGTTGCCGATGCCAAGAGGCTGGGTGCCCACATAATTCAGTGGATGCCGCAGGGGCTCGGCGCCCCGCTCAATGTGGTGCGTCCGGATGCCACCGCCCATCAGGGCTTGGTCGACCCCGCCGCCCTCGGCGAGGCGATGCCATCATCCTTCCAGTTCTACAGGTACGGATTCGTCAGGGTCTACCGGGAGGGAGAGGGCTTCGTTGGGTACTTCACCCATGGATGAACCCTTCCAGCCTCAAAGGTATGATCATCTGCTGGCGCTGTATTTCCTAACGCCCCTGCGTTCATAGCAGTTGCTCAACCCTAAGGCGATCGTGCGCCTGTCATCCTAATAATATTTAATGCCACCTAACTGCATTTTTTTTGCTTTTTCCAACTCTTATATACATGCTGCATGTTATTGATAGACTATTACTGATATGTAGGCGTCAATATCTGGTGATGATGATTGCATAACAAAACCTGTTTATTAACTCTGTTTTTGCCTGCCTTGACATTACTGCTAATATCTGCAGCATCCGTGCCTGGGGTCTCCGCGGCGACCACCCATGATGCGATCGCCATAAACGGCAACTCCGGCTTCACTTCGGCTAACGGCGTCGTCTCCGGCACCGGAACCGACTTATACCCGTACATCATCGAGGGCTGGAGCATCAGCGATCTCTCGTCATCATGCATAACCATCCGGAACACGGACGCCCACTTCATAATCAGGGACTGCGTGCTGGAGTTGGCAGGCATTGGTCCTCACATTACTTTGGACAACGTCACCAATGGAAGGATTGAAGGGAACGCCATCTCAAACAATGGCAACGGCATCTCCCTCTCATCATCCTCCTCCAACACAATCACCAACAACACCTTCTA
>CAZEMX010000001.1:0-5297 GCA_964513415.1 uncultured Nitrososphaerota archaeon | reverse complement strand
ACGGCATCTCCCTCTCATCATCCTCCTCCAACACAATCACCAACAACACCTTCTACGGCGACGGCATCTCCCTCTCATCATCCTCCTCCAACACAATCACCAACAACACCTTCTACAGCAACGGCATCTACCTCTCATCATCCTCCTCCAACGTCATCTCCGGCAACACCATCTCCTGCACCGCCCTCGGCATCTCCCTCTCATCCTCCTCCAACAGCAACACAATCACCAACAACACCGTCACCAACGCCCTCTTCGACATCATCATCGCCAACTCCAACAACAACGTCATCTCCGGCAACACCGTCACCAACGCCAGCAGCAACGGCATCCGCATCTACTCCTCCTCAGATAACGAGGTCACGTGGAACGCGCTCCTGAACAACTCCATCAACGCCTACGACGCCACCGACTCCTCCTCTTGGGACTTCAACCTGTACTCGGACTACACCGGGCCGGACAATAACAATGACGGGATAGGCGACATCCCCTACAACATAACTGGCGGCTCAAGACAAGATCCGCACCCCATAGTGCTCCGCCCACCTGCACCCGACATCACGTCGTTCTCGCCTGCCAACGCCTCAGTCGTACCCGGCACCGGCACAATAACTGCGGAGTATTCCAGTTCCTCAGCCTCCATTAATGCCTCCGCATGCCTCCTGATCGTCAACAGCATAGACGTGACCGCATCGGCGTCCTTCGGGACAAGCGGCATGTCTTACTCTTACTCGCTCCCCTCGGGGGCATGCACTGTTGCCCTGATGGTGGCCGACGCCTCCGGCTCCACGTGGTGCAACTGGTCCTTCACCGTCGATGCGACACCGCCGGAGGTCCAGATAGTAACCCCTGCCAATGCTACATACGCTGATGGCAATGTGCCGATCAACGTCTCGGCATCTGATGCCATGGCAGGGATGGGTATAGTCCTCGCCGAGGTCGACGGCACTTACAACGTGACCTTGGTGCTCCAAGGAAGCTTCTACGTCAACGACACCCTCAGCCTCCCCGACGGCCACCACGTCATCCGGATCTTCGCCAACGACACCATGAACAATATGAACAGTACTGAATCCGTCTGGTTCACCGTCGACACGACCCCGCCGGAGGTCGTGATCATCTCGCCTGCCAACACGACCTACACCTACTCCGGCGTCCTCGCTAACGTCTCGGTCGCCGACTCGCTCTCGCCTGTAGCGTCCGTCCTCGCCGAGGTGGACGGCCTGTACAACCTCACCCTCGTGCTCCAGGGCGGCTACTACGTCAACGATACTATGCTGCTCGAGGACGGCCACCACCTCCTCAGGATCTTCGCCAACGACTCGCTCGGCAACACCGACTCCAGCCAGTATGTCTGGTTCACGGTCGACACCACTCCCCCTGAATTCGAGATAATATCCCCCGCAAACACCACTTACCCGTACACGCCGGTCGTCAATGCCTCCGTGGCCGATGCGCTCTCCGGAGTGGGCTCGGTCCTCGCCGAGGTGGACGGCCTGTACAACCTCACCCTCGTGCTCCAGGGCGGCTACTACGTCAACGATACTATGCTGCTCGAGGACGGCATGCACCAGCTCAGGATCTTCGTGAATGATACCGTAGGCAACTCGAACAGCAGCTCCGCAGTCTGGTTCACCGTCGACACGACCCCGCCTGAGGTCGTGATCATCTCCCCGGCCAACGCATCCTACGCCGTGCCATCGATAGCCATCAACGCGTCCGTGATAGACGCGACATCGCAGTTGGCCCTCGTCCTGGCCGAGGTCGATGGTGCTTACAACCTCACCCTCGTGCTCCAGGGCGACCACTACTACGTCAACGATACTATGCTGCTCGAGGACGGCCACCACGTCATCCGTGTCTTCGCTGCCGACATCGTCGGGAACACGAACTCCACGGAGTCCGTCTGGTTCCTCGTCGACACCACGCCGCCGGAGGTCGTTATCAACTCGCCTGAGAATACCACCTACCCCGGCACGCCATCGATCAACGTCACGGTGGCCGATGCCTACTCGCCGGTAGACGCGGTCCTCGCCGAGGTCGACGGCACTTACAACCTCACCCTCGTGCTCCAGGGCGACCACTACTACGTCAACGATACTATGCTGCTCGAGGACGGCCACCACCTCCTCAGGATCTTCGCCAACGACTCGCTCGGCAACATGAACTCCACCGTCTCGGTCTGGTTCACCGTTGATACCACACCCCCCGAGGTCACCATCGCCGCCCCTGAGGCCAGGGCCTACGCATCGCCCGTGGCCCAGATATCCGTCCTCGCGGCAGACCTCTACTCCGGCATATCCGTTGCACTCGCCGAGGTTGACTCCCTCTACAACGTCACCCTCTCCTTCAACGGGAGCCACTACGTCGGCGAGTCGCTGGCGCTCCCCGACGGCCTCCACACGATAAGGGTCTTCGCCAACGACACCATGGGCAACATGAATGACACAGAGTCCGTGACATTCAACATCGACACTACCCTGCCCGTGCTCTCCAACCTCATCCCGCAGAACGGCTCCTTCACGAACTGGGCAAACCAGATGGTCTACCTCAACTACTGCGACAACAACACCGGCGTGGACCTCGGCGGCATCAGGCTTCTCGTCGACGGCATCGAAGTGACCGGCGACGCCATGATATACCCTGACTACCTCATGCAGATCCAGGCCTCCGCCCTCCCCGAGGGTGTGCACACGATAGCCGTCCACGTCCCGGACGCGGTCGGCAACACCGCCACCGCCGAATGGAACTTCACCGTCGACACCGAAGCGCCGGTAATCACAGTCGTGGCGCCTGCAGGCGGCTCATACACCGGCAGCCTTTCCGAGGTCGCAGCGTCCTACTCGGACGGCGGCTCTGGCATAGGCCTTGCATCCGTCAGGATCTCCGTCGACGGCGTTGACGTAACCTCAGGCGCCTCGGTCACGCCGGCCGGCATAACCTACGCGCCAGCATCGCCCATCACAGACGGCACGCACACCGTCACCGTCACCGTCAGCGACAACGCCGGCAACACCGCCACCGCTGCCTGGTCATTCTACGTGGACACCGAGGGGCCAGAGCTCATTGCATTCGTGCCGGGCGGCATAATCATGCCCTCCCCGACCTTCGGGGTCTGGCTCGCGTTCATGGACGGCGTATCTGGCGTGAACGCATCCAGCGCCGCGATGACCGTGGACGGCGCCCCGGTCGCCTTCGTTACTACCAGCAACCCGTCTGGCACCTTCTCCTTCTCCTATACTGGCACCTTCGCAGACGGCACGCACACCGCCTCGGTGACTGTCAGCGACAACGCCGGCAACACCGCCACCGCCTCGATCGCGTTCAGCGTGGACACAAGTGCGCCCGCGATCACCGGCATGTCGCCACCCGACGGCTCGCTCGCAGTGTTCGGGTCGCCCACGATAGGCGCCCAGTTCGTCAGCTGGAGCGGCATCGACGAATCATCCGTGGTGATCAGGGTCGACGGGACCGACGTCACGGCATCCGCGGCCGTCGCTGCGTCCGGATTCACGCTCTCGATGCCCCTCTCCGACGGCATGCACGCGGTCTACGTGGAGGTCAGCAACATATTCGGCAAAGCCGCGTCCGCGTCGTGGTCATTCACCGTCGACACCACTGCCCCGCAGATAACCGGCATGTCGCCAGCCAGCGGCGCATTCACAAACAACAGCCGCCCGACGATCTCGGCATCATTCTCCGACGCCATATCCGGCATCAACACAACGTCAGTCCGGCTCCTCATCAACGGGACCGACGCCACCCACCTCGCTACGGTTACTGCGTCAGGCATAACCTATGCGCCCGCAACAGCGCTCCCTGACGGGATAGCAGCAGTCACCGTCACCGTCAGCGACAACGCCGGCAACACCGCCGCCGCCACCGCCAACTGGACAATCGACACCAAGCCGCCTACGGCCCCGACCTCGGCAACGACCAACGGCTCGACCGTCACGGCAGGAACCTGGCAGTTCAGCGCATCATTCTCAGGGGTTGGTCCCCTACCAGGCTCAGTCCGCCTCTTCATCGACGGCGTTGACGTAACCTCAGGCGCCCCGGTCACGCAGACGGGCATCGCCTACAACGCAACCCTCCCGGCAGGCAACCACACCATAACACTCGTCATCACCGACCCCTCGGGCAACACTGCATCCACGACCTGGGCAGTCGCCGCAGAAGCGCAACCACAGGGCACAACCGACGCTATCAATCCTTACCTCATCATAGCAGTGGTTATCGTGTGCGCCTTTGCGCTCCTGATCTTCATCCTCGCCTACAGGCGTAAGAAGTAGCCTGTAGTTCCCCTTTTTTTTAATCCATAACTGGGGCTGTAATGATTGTCTGTTTGCTATTCCCCTGTAATGCTACTCGATGCCCCCTGCCGTTCCTGACTTCAATCTACCCGCGCAGCTTGATCCAGACCTTGCCCTACGTCTTCGAGGCAGATTCCGAATATGTCTATTGATCCCCTTCTGTAAGCCGCTAGCTCAGTGAAAGCACCCTGCATTGACATCATACCTGTTATGAGGGGTGTCGGACATGCGGTGAGGAAAGACAACCATCAGCCGAGACTAAAAAGCTTATAACCACCTTCTCTTTTCTTTAACGACTTGAGCGATGAAGACATTCGAGGTAGTAGATATGTCCAAGAAACCAATGTTCGTTAGGTTTGAAGTGTCTCCTGAGATCATGGAGCGAGCTTATGAAACCGTCAAGCTGGCAAAGGACGATGGCAAGCTGAGGAAGGGCGCAAACGAGGCGACCAAGGCAGTCGAGAGGGGCATAACCCGCCTCCTTGTGATAGCCGTCGATGTAGACCCGCCTGAGATCGTTGCCCACCTTCCGCTCCTAGCCGATGAGAAGAAGATCTCGTACGTTTATGTGGACTCGAAGATCAAGCTCGGCGAGGCAGCAGGCATCGACGTCCCGTCGGCCGCTATAGCAGTTGTCGAGGCAGGCAAGGGCAAGCCGCTGATGGACGAGGTCATCTCCAAGGTAGCCGCACTCCGCCTCAAGGGCAGCGCTGCAGAGGCTCCTGTAGCCGAGAAGCCAAAGGCAGCCGAGGAGAAGCCGAAGAAGGAAGAGCCAAAGGCAGCCGAGGAGAAGCCGAAGAAGGAAGAGGCTCCGGCAGCGAAGGCAGAGGCAGTGTCAGAGGAGAAGCCAAAGGAGAAGCCGAAGAAGAAGGCCGCCAAGAAGGCAGCTGCCCCGGAGAAACCTGCCAAGGAAGAGGGTAAGGCTTAATCTCCTGCCCCTATTTTGTATGGAGGCTTGACTTATGAGCAAAGATATGGGTGAAG